>NZ_JBEOUE010000021.1:0-146623 GCF_040303965.1 Streptomyces sp. NPDC094032
GTTCTTGCGTTTCCGACTCTATCAGATCTTTCCGATCCGATTTCCTCGGTGCTTTCCGGTCCCGAATTTGTTTCTTTCGGGGCCTTCCGGCGTGTTCCGTACTTTATCAGAAGTTCGGAACCGGTTTTCCCGCCTCCCGGTTTCCGTACCGGCGCACTGTGGCGCTCGGCGGTTCCCGTTCTGGCGGAGCCGTAAACGTACTGGAGCGGGGCGCCCCGATGCAAATCGAGGCGCCCCGCTCCTGGTGCGTGCCGGTCCGTCAGACCTCCACGACCACCGGGAGGATCATCGGGCGGCGGCGGTAGGTGTCCGACACCCACTTGCCGACCGTGCGCCGGATCAGCTGCTGGAGCTGGTGCGGCTCGACCACGCCGTCCTGGGCGGACTTGTTCAGGGCCTGGTCGACCTTGGGGATCACCGCGTCGAACGCGGAGTCCTCGATGCCGGAGCCCCGGGCGTGGATGTTCGGGCCGCTCACGATCTTGCCGGTCGAGGAGTCCACGACCACGAAGACCGAGATGATGCCCTCGTCGCCGAGGATCCGGCGGTCCTTGAGGTGGGTCTCGGTGACGTCGCCGACCGAGAGGCCGTCGACGTACACGTAACCCGCCTGGACCTTGCCGGTGATCCGGGCGCGGCCGTCGACCAGGTCGACGACGACGCCGTCCTCGGCGATGACGATGTGGTCCTTGGGGACACCCGTCATGGCGCCGAGCTCGGCGTTGGCGCGCAGGTGGCGCCACTCGCCGTGGACCGGCATCAGGTTCTTCGGCTTGCAGATGTTGTAGAAGTACAGCAGCTCGCCGGCCGAGGCGTGGCCCGAGACGTGGACCTTGGCGTTGCCCTTGTGGACGACGTTGGCGCCCCAGCGGGTCAGGCCGTTGATCACGCGGTAGACCGCGTTCTCGTTGCCCGGGATCAGCGACGAGGCCAGGATGACCGTGTCGCCGGGGACGATCCGGATCTGGTGGTCGCGGTTGGCCATGCGGGACAGGGCGGCCATCGGCTCGCCCTGGGAGCCCGTACAGACCAGCACGACCTCGTCGTCCGGCAGGTCGTCCAGCGTCTTCACGTCCACGACCAGGCCGGCGGGGACCCGCAGGTAGCCGAGGTCGCGGGCGATGCCCATGTTGCGGACCATGGAGCGGCCGACGAAGGCGACCCTGCGGCCGTACTCGTGGGCGGCGTCCAGGATCTGCTGGATGCGGTGCACGTGGCTGGCGAAGCTGGCCACGATGATGCGCTTCTGGGCGTTGGCGAAGACGTTGCGCAGGACGTTGGAGATGTCCCGCTCGTGCGCCGTGAAGCCCGGGACCTCGGCGTTCGTCGAGTCCGTGAGGAGGAGGTCGATGCCCTCCTCGCTCAGGCGCGCGAACGCGTGCAGGTCCGTGAGGCGGTTGTCCAGCGGCAGCTGGTCCATCTTGAAGTCGCCGGTGTGGACGACCATGCCCGCGGGGGTGCGGATGGCGACGGCCAGCGCGTCGGGGATGGAGTGGTTGACGGCGATGAACTCGCAGTCGAAGGGGCCGAGCCGCTCGCGGTCGCCCTCGGACACCTCAAGGGTGTACGGGCGGATGCGGTGCTCCTGCAGCTTGGCCTCGATGAGCGCCAGGGTCAGCTTGGAGCCGATGAGCGGGATGTCCTGCTTCATGCGGAGCAGGTACGGCACACCACCGATGTGGTCCTCGTGGCCGTGGGTCAGGACGATGCCCTCGATGTCGTCGAGGCGGTCCTGGAGGGTGGTGAAGTCGGGCAGGATCAGGTCGACGCCCGGCTGCTCCTCTTCGGGGAAGAGGACGCCGCAGTCGACGATCAGCAGACGGCCGTCGAACTCGAAGACCGTCATGTTCCGGCCGATCTCACCCAGCCCGCCGAGCGGGGTGACACGCAGGCCGCCCTTGGGCAGCTTCGGCGGGGTGCCGAGTTCAGGATGCGGATGGCTCAAAAGTCTCTCCTCACCACACGCGCCACGTACCGGCCGGCACGTGGCGCGCATGACATTCGTGCACTTGCAGTTTGTGTTCAGTTACGTGTCTTCAGTTGTGAAGTCCGTTGTTCAGAGTTCTACCCCGCCGGCGGCCAGGTCGAGCCTGAGCTGGGCGGTCTCCTCGTCGCTGAGTTCGACGAGCGGGAGGCGCAGCGGTCCGGCCGGGAGGCCCTGGAGGGCGAGGGCGGCCTTGGTGGTGATGACGCCCTGGGTGCGGAACATGCCGGTGAAGACCGGGAGCAGCCGCTGGTGGATCTCGGTGGCCTTCTGGACGTCGCCGGCCAGGTGGGCCTCCAGGAGGGCGCGGAGTTCCGGGGTGACCACGTGGCCGACCACGGAGACGAAGCCGCAGGCGCCCACGGAGAGCAGCGGGAGGTTGAGCATGTCGTCGCCGGAGTACCAGGCGAGGCCGCTGCGGGCGATGGCCCAGCTGGCGCGGCCGAGGTCGCCCTTGGCGTCCTTGTTGGCGACGATCCGGGGGTGCTCGGCGAGCCGGACGAGCGTCTCGGTGTCGATCGGGACGCCGCTGCGGCCGGGGATGTCGTAGAGCATCACCGGGAGCTCGGTGGCGTCGGCGATGGCCGAGAAGTGCCGGTACAGGCCCTCCTGAGGGGGCTTGTTGTAGTACGGCGTGACGGCGAGGAGGCCGTGTGCGCCGTCGCGCTCCGCCGTACGGGCGAGTTCGAGCGTGTGGTGGGTGTCGTTGGTGCCGATGCCGGCGACGACGTGGGCGCGGTCTCCGACCGCCTCCAGTACGGCCCGTACGAGCTGCGATTTCTCCGCGTCGGTGGTGGTGGGGGACTCGCCGGTGGTGCCGTTGACGATCAGGCCGTCGTTGCCGGCGTCCACGAGGTGGGTGGCGAGTCGCTGGGCGCCGTCGAGGTCGAGTGCGCCGTCCGCCGTGAAGGGCGTGACCATGGCGGTGAGGACCCGCCCGAAGGGGGTCTGCGGAGTGGAGATCGGAGCCATGGGTAACACGCTACTCGCTGCTCAGCGCCGGGTGTCCCCTAGGGGGACGTGAGAAAGGGAGCCCGGCACTGCCTGCTCGGGGGTTCAAGCAGTGCCGGGTCCGTTTGATCAGCCTAGATGAACTTCGTGAAACGTCGCAATACGGACACTTCGCGGGAGAAGTTCGTACTTATGTGCTCTATGGGGCCACACGGCCGTTCTTGTTGAAGGCGGCGT
The DNA here is from genome assembly GCF_040303965.1 of Streptomyces sp. NPDC094032. Taxonomy (NCBI): domain Bacteria; kingdom Bacillati; phylum Actinomycetota; class Actinomycetes; order Kitasatosporales; family Streptomycetaceae; genus Streptomyces; species Streptomyces sp. NPDC094032. The sequence goes on from NZ_JBEOUE010000021.1 coordinate 3,173, forward strand.
AGGTCAGCGGCATCAGCCGGGCCCAGTGCTCCTCCATCTTCTCGCCCACCATCTCGATCTCCCGCTGGGGGAACGAGGGCACCGCGGCGAGCTCGTGCTGGGTGCGCAGCCCGAGGAAGTGCATCAGGGAGCGCGCGTTGCAGGTGGCGTACATCGAGGAGTACAGGCCCACCGGGAGGACCGAACGGGCGACCTCGCGGGCGACGCCCGCGGCCAGCATCTCCTGATAGGTCGCGTACGCCTGGCGGTACGAGTCCTCCATGGCGCGGCCCATGAGCTCGTGCTGCGCCTCGGTGCCCTCGACGAAGACGTACTTGCCGGGACGGCCCTCCTGGACCAGCTTGCGGGAGGTGTCCGGGACGTAGAAGACCGGCTGGAGCTCCCTGTAGCGGCCCGATTCCTCGTTGTACGACCAGCCCACCCGGTGGCGCATGAACTCGCGGAAGACGAAGATCGGGGCGCTGATGAAGAACGTCATCGAGTTGTGCTCGAAGGGGCTGCCGTGGCGGTCCCGCATCAGGTAGTTGATCAGGCCCTTGGAGCGCTCCGGGTCCTTCTGGAGCTCCTCAAGGGACTGCTCGCCCGCCGTGGACACCCGCGCCGCCCAGAGCACGTCCGAGTCGCCGGCCGCGCTCTTGACCAGATCGACGGTGACGTCGCTCCGGAAGTCGATCTTCTGGTTCTCGGTGGGTGTGTCGGTCACCGCGGTCCTTCCTGTCGGGGAGTTGCAATCGCCCACTGTAGTCCCGTCCTCCTCAAGGAGGAGATTCGGCCGCTTTGATGAAAAAGGGCACCAAAACCCTGATTCGCTCGTCTGTACCTGTGACAGACGTCATCACCACCGAGTCGAGGAGAGTGACCCTGATGTTGCGCCGGCGAGAGGCCGTTCCGTTCGCGTTCGTCGCGGAGTCCGACCGCTTCCGCAGTAACGTCACTCCGCCGCCGCGTGAGCGTCTCACTCCGTCACAGGTGCTGGGCCGTACGCTGATCGGGCTGACCGTGGTGGCAGGCCTCGTCGGATCGCTCGTCTTCGGGATGCCCTCCCTCCAGACCGGGAGCACCGGCGCTCAGCAGCAGCAGTCCGAGGCTTCCGACGGGCGCTGAGGTAGCCTCACCGGGCACAGCCCACCGAACGTGCTTGTGAGTGAGGACCTGTCGTGCCCCTGCCCTTTCTGACGGCCGACCGTGCTTTCGACGCGACCGATGACATCGCGCTGCCGTTCGACGACCACGACCAGTGGCGTCGTCCGTACCGGCCCGGACCGTGGCGGGTGGGGATGGCGGCGCTCGCGCTGCTGCTCGCCTCGTTCGTGCTGCTGGCCGCCGTCGTCATCGCCGTCGCCGGAGCGCTCGGCGGCGCCGCGTTCACCTTCGGTGTCGCCGTGCTGATCATCGCCGCCGCCCTGCGCCTGCTGCGCATGGGCGTGTGGGTGAGCCGGGCCGGCCTGCGGCAGGTCTCGTTCCTCTCGACCCGGACCGTGCCGTGGCCGAAGGTCTCCGAGGTGCGCACCGCCCAGCAGCCGGTGCGCTGGCTGGGACTCCCCCGCACCGTCCAGGGCCAGGCCCTCATGCTCGTACGCCATGGGGGTGCGCAGACCCTGCTGCTCACCGACCACAACTCGGACTTCCTCTCGCGCGTCGAGGCCTTCGACCGTGCCGCCGACACCGTCGAGGCCTGGAACGCGGAGTACGCGGGGTCCGCCGCCCGCTAGAGCGGGCGGCGGGCTGTCCCCCGGGCGGCCTAGGCCGCTTCGCGCAGGGTGATCGCCCGCTGCATCGCCTGGCGGGCGCGCGGGGTGTCGCGGGCGTCGTGGTACGCCACCGCGAGCCGGAACCAGCAGCGCCAGTCGTCCGGCGAGTCCTCCGTCTCGGCCTTGCGCCGGGCGAAGACCTCGTCGGCCGAGTCACGGTCGATGCGACCGCCCTCGGTCCGCTTCAGCTCGTCGACGGGCAGGCCGCCCTCGGCCTCCAGCTCCGCGGCCAGGCGGTTGGCCCGGCGCGCGAAGCGGGTGTTCTTCCACAGGAACCAGGCGCCGACCAGCGGGAGCAGGAACGCCACGGCGCCCATGCCCATCGCGGCCGGCTCGCCGGTCAGCAGCAGCAGGACGCCCTCCATCCCGACCACGCCGAAGACGAGGACGAGGACGGTCGCGAGGAAGACGTACGTGATCTTTCCGCCCATGACGTCAGCCCAGGTCCAGGAAGTGTTCCAGGCCGAACGTGAGGCCCGGGGCGTCCACCACGCGGCGGGCGCCCAGCAGGATGCCCGGCATGAAGCTGGAGTGGTGCAGGGAGTCGTGGCGGATCGTCAGGGTCTCGCCCTCCCCGCCGAGCAGCACCTCCTGGTGGGCCAGCAGCCCCCGCAGGCGTACGGAGTGGACGGGGACGCCGTCCACGTCCGCGCCGCGCGCCCCCGGAAGGGCGGTCGCCGTCGCGTCGGGCTGGGCGGCGAGGCCGGCCTCGGCACGGGCGGCGGCGATCAGCTGGGCGGTGCGGGCGGCGGTGCCCGAGGGGGCGTCCACCTTGCGCGGGTGGTGCAGCTCGATGACCTCGACGGACTCGAAGTACGGCGCCGCGAGCTGCGCGAACTTCATGGTCAGGACCGCTCCGACGGAGAAGTTCGGGGCGATCAGGACGCCCGTCCCGGGAGCGGCGGCGAGCCAGCCCGTCAGCTGCGCGAGGCGCTCCTCGGTCCAGCCGGTGGTCCCGACGACCGCGTGGATGCCGTGGCGCACGCAGAAGTCGAGGTTCTCCATGACCGAGGCGGGCGTGGTCAGCTCGACCACGACCTGGGCGTCCGCCTCGACCAGGGTCTCCAGCTTGTCGCCGCGGCCCAGGGCCGCGACCAGTTCCATGTCCTCGGCGGCCTGGACGGCCTTGACCGCCTCGGAGCCGATGCGGCCCTGGGCTCCGAGGACCGCCACGCGCAGCTTGCTCATACCTCTGGTTCCTTACATGACGAGAAAGGGCTGGTCAGGAGACCGCTTGGTGGAGGCGGTCCGCCTGCTTGTCCTTCAGCGGGCCGATCACCGCGAGCGAGGGACGCTGCTCCAGTACATCGCGGGCCACTTCCCGTACCTCGTCCGGGGTGACGGCCGCTATCCGGGTCAGCATGTCGTCGACCGACATCTGGGTGCCCCAGCACAGCTCGCTCTTGCCGATGCGGTTCATCAGCGCGCCGGTGTCCTCCAGGCCGAGCACGGTGGAGCCGGAGAGCTGCCCGATGGCGCGGGCGATCTCGTCGTCCGTGAGCCCGTCGGTCGCGACCTTGTCGAGCTCGTCCCGGCAGATCCGCAGCACGTCGTGGACCTGGCTGGGGCGGCAGCCCGCGTACACCCCGAAGAGGCCGCAGTCGGCGAAGCCGGAGGTGTACGAGTACACGCTGTAGGCCAGGCCGCGCTTCTCCCGGACCTCCTGGAAGAGGCGGGAGGACATGCCGCCGCCGAGGGCGGTGTTCAGCACGCCGAGCGCCCAGCGGCGCTCGTCGGTGCGGGCCAGACCCGGCATGCCGAGGACCACGTGGGCCTGCTCGGTCCTGCGGCCGAGCAGCTCGACCCGGCCCGCGGTGCGCAGGGTGCGGTGCCCGTCGCGCGGGGCGATCGGGGTGGCGTCGGTACGGGTGAGGGCGCCGGCCTTCTCGAAGGCGCGGCGGACCTGGCGTACCACCGTGGCGTGGTCGACGTTGCCGGCGGCGGCGACGACCAGGTGGGTCGGGTCGTAGTGCTTCTTGTAGAAGCGGGCGATCTGGTCCCGGGTGAGCCCGTTGACCGTGTCGACGGTGCCGAGGACCGGGCGGCCCAGCGGGGTGTCGCCGAACATGGTCTGCGCGAACAGGTCGTGCACCATGTCGCCGGGGTCGTCCTCGGTCATCGCGATCTCTTCGAGGATCACACCGCGTTCGGCGTTCACGTCGGATTCGAGGATGAGCGAGTCCGTGAGCATGTCGCAGACGACGTCGATCGCCAGCGGCAGGTCGGTGTCGAGGACCCGGGCGTAGTAGCAGGTGTACTCCTTCGCCGTGAAGGCGTTCATCTCGCCGCCGACCGCGTCGATCGAGGCCGAGATGTCGAGGGCGGACCGCTTGTGGGTGCCCTTGAAGAGGAGGTGCTCCAGGTAGTGGGTGGCACCGTTGAGCGTCGGGGTCTCGTCGCGGGAGCCGACGTGGGCCCAGATGCCGAAGGTGGCGGAGCGTACCGAGGGGAGGGTCTCGGTGACGATCCGGAGGCCGCCGGGGAGGGTCGTACGGCGCACGGTGCCGATGCCGTCCTTGCCCGGGAGAAGCGTTTGGGTACGGGCGACGGCCCGCCCCTCCGAGGAGGGGCGGGCCGTCGCGCGGGAACTACGGGACGTCACTTGGCAGCGTCGTCCTTGTCGCCCTCGGCGCCGTCCTCGTCCGCGATGACCGGGATGAGGGACAGCTTGCCGCGCTGGTCGATCTCGGCGATCTCGACCTGGACCTTGGAGCCGATCGCGAGCACGTCCTCGACGTTCTCCACGCGCTTGCCACCGGCCAGCTTGCGGATCTGCGAGATGTGCAGCAGGCCGTCCTTGCCCGGGAGCAGGGAGACGAAGGCACCGAAGGTGGTGGTCTTGACGACCGTACCCAGGTAGCGCTCGCCGACCTCCGGCATGGTCGGGTTGGCGATGCCGTTGATCGTGGCGCGGGCGGCCTCGGCCTGCGAGCCCTGCTGGGCACCGATGTAGATGGTGCCGTCGTCCTCGATCGTGATCTCGGCGCCGGTGTCCTCCTGGATCTGGTTGATCATCTTGCCCTTGGGGCCGATGACCTCACCGATCTTGTCCACCGGGATCTTGACGGTGATGATGCGCGGCGCGTTCGGGGACATCTCGTCCGGAACGTCGATCGCCTCGTTCATCACGTCGAGGATGTGCAGTCGCGCGTCGCGGGCCTGCTTGAGGGCCGCGGCCAGGACGGAGGCCGGGATGCCGTCCAGCTTGGTGTCGAGCTGGAGGGCGGTCACGAACTGCTTCGTGCCGGCGACCTTGAAGTCCATGTCGCCGAAGGCGTCCTCCGCACCGAGGATGTCGGTGAGGGCGACGTAGTGCGTCTGGCCGTCGATCTCCTCGGAGATCAGACCCATGGCGATACCGGCGACGGCGGCCTTGAGGGGCACACCGGCGTTCAGCAGCGACATGGTGGAGGCGCAGACCGAGCCCATCGACGTCGAACCGTTGGAGCCGAGGGCCTCGGACACCTGGCGGATCGCGTAGGGGAACTCCTCGCGGGTCGGCAGCACCGGCACGATGGCGCGCTCGGCGAGCGCGCCGTGGCCGATCTCGCGGCGCTTGGGCGAGCCCACGCGGCCGGTCTCACCGACGGAGTACGGCGGGAAGTTGTAGTTGTGCATGTAGCGCTTGCGGGTCACCGGGGAGAGGGTGTCCAGCTGCTGCTCCATGCGGAGCATGTTGAGGGTGGTGACGCCCAGGATCTGGGTCTCGCCACGCTCGAACAGCGCCGAGCCGTGCACGCGCGGGATGGCCTCGACCTCGGCCGCAAGCGTACGGATGTCGGTCAGGCCACGGCCGTCGATGCGGACCTTGTCCTTGATGACGCGCTCGCGGACCAGCTTCTTGGTCAGCGCGCGGTAGGCGCCGCCGATCTCCTTCTCGCGGCCCTCGAAGGCCGGGAGCAGCTTCTCGGCCGCGATCTCCTTGATGCGGTCGAGCTCGGCCTCGCGCTCCTGCTTGCCGGCGATGGTGAGCGCCTTGGTGAGCTCACCCTTGACGGCGGCGGTGAGCGCCTCCAGGACGTCGTCCTGGTAGTCCAGGTAGACCGGGAACTCGCCGGTGGGCTTGGCGGCCTTGGCGGCGAGGTCCGACTGGGCCTTGCAGAGGACCTTGATGAAGGGCTTCGCGGCCTCGAGGCCCGCGGCGACGACCTCCTCGGTCGGCGCCTCGGCGCCGTCCTTGACGAGCTCGATCGTCTTCTCGGTGGCCTCGGCCTCGACCATCATGATCGCGACGTCGCCGTCCTCCAGGACGCGACCGGCGACGACCATGTCGAAGACGGCGTCCTCGAGCTCGGTGTGCGTCGGGAACGCGACCCACTGGCCCTTGATCAGGGCGACGCGGGTGGCGCCGATCGGGCCGGAGAAGGGCAGGCCCGCCAGGATCGTGGACGCCGAGGCGGCGTTGATCGCGACCACGTCGTACAGGTGGTCGGGGTTGAGCGCCATGATCGTCTCGACGATCTGGATCTCGTTGCGCAGGCCCTTCTTGAAGGAGGGGCGCAGCGGCCGGTCGATCAGGCGGCAGGTGAGGATCGCGTCCTCGGAGGGCCGGCCCTCACGGCGGAAGAACGAGCCGGGGATCTTGCCGGCCGCGTACTGCCGCTCCTCGACGTCCACCGTCAGGGGGAAGAAGTCGAGCTGGTCCTTGGGGCGCTTCGAGGCGGTGGTCGCGGAAAGGACCATCGTGTCGTCGTCCAGGTAGGCGACGGCGGAGCCGGCGGCCTGCTTGGCCAGACGGCCGGTCTCGAAGCGGATGGTGCGGGTGCCGAAGGTGCCGTTGTCGATGACGGCCTCGGCGTAGTGGGTCTCGTTCTCCACTAGCGGTTTCTCCTACGTGTTCGTCTTTGCGTCCTTCGGCCCGTGTGGCCGGGGACGGTGTCGACGGAGGCGGAGAAGCGCGCTGGGTGCGGGCCGGTCTTCGATCGAAGCTCCCGGGGTCTCTTGCCCGGGGGCCACTACCGAGGACCGGCGGCGAGCAGGCGGCTCCTCGCTCTTCGTCTGTGCTGTTGTGCGGTGCGGTTGTGCCACCAGCCTACGGGCCGGTGCGCACCTTTCGCACGTACAGCAAAGGGAGCGGCCCCCTGAAAGTGGGAACCGCTCCCTTCACGGCGTCCTTACTTGGCGCCGCCGGCCGCACCGCGGCGGATGCCGAGGCGGTCGACCAGGGCACGGAAGCGCTGGATGTCCTTCTTGGCCAGGTACTGCAGAAGGCGGCGGCGCTGGCCGACCAGGATCAGCAGACCACGACGGGAGTGGTGGTCGTGCTTGTGGGTCTTGAGGTGCTCGGTCAGGTCCGAGATGCGGCGGGACAGCATCGCGACCTGGACCTCGGGGGAGCCGGTGTCGCCCTCCTTGGTGCCGAACTCGGCCATGATCTGCTTCTTGACAGCGGCGTCGAGAGCCACGCGGATCTCCTCTTGGTGTTCGTGCGCCCACGAGTGCCCCTGGTCTGGATCTCAGGGGAATCTTCCGTGACTCGCGAGCGAAGGTCCGATGAGCGCAGCTCCCCGAGACCGCCCTGAGGGCAGAGTTCCGGAAGCGCGTACACAAACGGCCGTCACACAGCGTACCAGGTCGCCGGTGAGGCCGTTCGGGTGATCCGGGCGGACCTCAGCTGGTCATGGACCTGGCCGCCATGAACACGTCGAGGACGGCGAGGCAGAGCGGGACCAGGGAGAGCAGGACGAAACCCTCCGTGAGGTCGAGCAGCCGGCCCCAGAAGGGCGAGAGGCCCTTCCTCGGGATGATCAGGCCGATCGCGGTGACCAGGGCGGCACCGGCGGCGACGGCCGCGGTGAGCCAGATCGTACGGATGTCGAGGCCGCCGCGGTCCCCGTACATCACGAGGTCCTTGACCAGGTCGACCGGCGGGTTGAGGGAGAGGCCGAGGATCAGCAGCGCGATGGCGGCGAGACCGGCGACCAGAACGCAGGCGACCTGCGAGGTGTAGCGGAAGAGCCGGGCGCGCAGCAGCATCGCGAGGCCGGCGGCCAGCGCGAGGAGCTGTCCCCAGACGTTCCCGGCGAAGCCGAGGACCGCGGCGGAGCCGACGACGACGGCCGCGCAGCCGCCGACCAGGCCGAGCAGCATCTCGTGGCCGCGCCGGGCCTGGAGGGCGATGCGCTCGCCGTCGACGGGCTGCGCCTCCTCGTGGGCCGCGCGGTGCGGGTCGGGCAGGAACTCGTCGTCGGCGGCGCTGCGCGGGGCGGCGTAGCCGATGGGCAGCCGGGCGAAGCGGGCGGAGAGGCCGGGCAGGAAGGCGACCAGGCCGATGGCGACGGGCACGCAGACGGCGGCGGTCCCGGTGGCGGAGGCCTCGGTCAGGATCGCCAGGAAGGTGGCGAGGGTGCCGACGGTGGCCAGGAAGGTGGCCGCGACGAAGGGGGCGTCGCCGCTCGGGGTGAGCGCGACGAGCGCGACGGCGGCCACCAGGACGGTGACGCAGCCGAGCAGGAACTGGAGCCGGCCGGGGCCCTGGCCCGCGTCGGGGGCGATGATGCCGGAGCCGGCGATGAGCAGCAGCGGCAGCGCGCCGAGGCCCAGGGCGACGGCGGTGGCGCGGTCCCCGTAGACCCGGGCGCGGACGCCCGCGAAGGCGGTGAGCAGCAGGCCCGCGGCGCCCGCGATGACGCCGGGCAGGCTGTGCATGTCGTGGCGGAGCGGGTCGGCGAACCAGAGGACGAAGCCCATGAGGACGAGGAGCAGCACGCCGCCGACGAGTCCGGCGCCGCGCAGCAGGTCGTCGCTCCACAGGTGCCGGTCGCGGGTGACGGCGGAGGCGACGGCGTCGGAGACGTCGTCGAAGACGGCCGGCGGCAGCGACTGCGCGAAGGGGCGGAGCGAGAGCACCTCGCCGTCGAGGACCTGCTGGGCGGCGAGCGTGCGGGCGCCGTCGAGGACGGAGCCGTCGCGCCGGACCAGGTGGTAGCCGGTGGGGGCGCCGGCCGGCTGGGTCTGCCCGGTGAGCCGGAGGATCTCCGGGTAGACGTCGGCGACGGCGATGTCCTCGGGGAGTGCGACGTCGATGCGGCTGTCGGGCGCCACGACGGTGACGCGGCAGAAGCCGGTCGCTGCGGTCGTACTCACGTTTCTGGACCCCCTGATTCGCGGTTGCGCACAATGCGGCGCCACCCTACCGGGGACCGGTGACGGTGGCTGCAAGTAGGATCCTGCACTCACGGGGGAGACCGCATGGAACACAGCCGACGGGGGCGCCGGTGCGGTCGCTCCCTCACGAGCCCGCCCGTAACGAGGGATTGATGCGCCGGTGAGCCAGATCGTCGTCAAACGCCCGCCGAGGTCCCTTCCTCCGGAAGTACCCGGCGAGGAACTGGTCCTGGAGCCGCCGCCGGAACTTCCGCGGGGGCAGCAGGAGTCCGCGTTGATGCAGCTCCTGCCGATGCTGGGCATGGGCTCGTCGGTGGTCTTCTTCTTCATGACGCCGTCGCCGATCATGCGGATCATGGGCGTCCTGATGCTGGCGTCGACGGTCGCGATGGCGATCGCCCAGTTCGTGAGATTCCGTCGCGGTACGCAGGGGCAAATGGCCGATGTGCGGCGGGACTACCTCAAATACCTCGCGCAGACCCGGCGTACGGTGCGCCGGACGGCCCGTCGTCAGCGGGACGCGCAGCTCTATCTGCACCCGGCGCCCGAGCAGTTGTGGTCGGTAGTGGCCGAGGGCTCGCGGGTCTGGGAGCGGCGGGTCGGCGACCACGACTTCGCGCAGGCGCGGATCGGTCTCGGCGCGCAGCAGCTGGCGACTCCGCTGGTGGCGCCGGACACGGCTCCGGTGGACGAGCTGGAGCCGCTGTGCGCGGGCGCGATGCAGCAGTTCCTCGCGGTGCACGGCACCTTGGACGGGCTGCCGATGGCGGTGTCGATGCGGGCGTTCTACCACGTGACGGTCTCCGGTGATCCGGAGTCGGCGCAGTCCGCCGCGCGCGGTCTGGTGGCGCAGCTGGTGACGCTGCACTCCCCCGACGACCTGATGCTGGCCGTGGTGGCGGCGCGCGGCGCGCAGGAGCGCTGGGACTGGACGAAGTGGCTGCCGCACAGCCAGGTGCCCGGGACCGTCGACGGGGCGGGCACCAAGCGCCTGTTCGGTGACGATCTGGGCGAGCTGGAGCAGTTGATCCGCTCGCGGCTCGACGGGCGGCCGCGGTTCAGCCGGGACAACCAGCCGGTGCTCGACCAGCCGCATGTGGTGGTGGTCCTGGACGGCGGGATGGTGCCGCCGGACTCCCTGCTGGCGGCGGCCGAGGGGCTCCAGGGCGTGACCATCGTCGAGGTGGTCTCCGGTGAGCTCGACGAGCCGCGCGGCGGTCTGTCCGTGGTGGTGCGGCCGGGGCGGCTGCGCCTGGAGTCGGGCGGCGGCTTCGCGTACGAGGGCGTGCCGGACGGGATGTCGCTGCCGGCCGCGGAGGCGCTGGCCCGGCAGCTCGCGCCGTTGGCGATGGGCGGCGGGGACGACGACGAGCCGCTGCTGGCCAACCTGGACTTCACGGATCTGCTGAACCTGGGCGACGCCGCCTCGGTGGACGTGGCCCGCACCTGGCGGCCCCGGTCGGTCGCCGAGCGGCTGCGGGTGCCGATCGGTGTCGGCGAGGACGGGCAGCCGGTCATGCTGGACCTGAAGGAGGCCGCCCAGGAGGGCATGGGCCCGCACGGTCTGTGCGTGGGCGCGACGGGCTCGGGCAAGTCGGAGCTGCTGCGCACGCTGGTGCTGGGGCTCGCGGTGACACACTCCTCGGAGACGCTGAACTTCGTCCTCGCGGACTTCAAGGGCGGCGCGACCTTCGCGGGCATGTCGCAGATGCCGCACGTGGCGGCGGTCATCACCAACCTGTCGGACGACCTGACGCTGGTCGACCGCATGGGCGACGCGATCCGCGGTGAGCTCCAGCGGCGGCAGGAGCTGCTGCGGTCGGCGGGCAACTACGCGAACATCCACGACTACGAGAAGGCGCGGGCGGCGGGCGCTCCGCTGGAGCCGCTGGCCTCGCTGGTCCTGGTGATCGACGAGTTCTCCGAACTCCTCACCGCCAAGCCGGACTTCATCGACATGTTCATCCAGATCGGCCGCATCGGGCGTTCGCTGGGCGTGCATCTGCTGCTGGCCTCGCAGCGCCTGGAGGAGGGCAAGCTGCGCGGCCTGGACACGTACCTCTCGTACCGGATCGGTCTGCGGACCTTCTCCGCTGCGGAGTCGCGCACGGCGATCGGTGTGCCGGACGCGTACCACCTGCCGTCGGTGCCGGGCTCCGGCTATCTGAAGTTCGGTACGGACGAGATGACCCGCTTCAAGGCGGCGTACGTCTCGGGGACGTACCGTACGGGCGGTCCGCGGCTCGCGGCCGGGCAGTTGCCGATCGAGCGGCGGCCCGCGCTGTTCACGGCCTCGCCGGTGCCCGTGGTGTACGCGGCGCCCGACCCGGCGTATCTGACGGCGCAGCGCGCCGAGGAGGACGACGCGCTCGCGGACACCGTCCTCGACGTGATCGTGCGCCGGCTTGAGGGGCAGGGCGTGCCGGCCCACCAGGTGTGGCTGCCGCCGCTCGACCAGGCGCCGACGCTGGACCAGTTGCTGCCGGGGCTCGCGCAGACGGCGGACCGGGGGCTTACGGCGACGGAGTACACCCGCCCCGGCGGGCTGACCGTGCCGCTCGGCCTGATCGACAAGCCGTTCGAGCAGCGGCGTGAGGTGCTGTACCGGGACTTCTCGGGGGCGGCGGGCCACATGATGGTGGTCGGCGGTCCGCAGTCCGGCAAGTCGACGCTGATGCGCACGCTGGTGTCGTCGTTCGCGCTCACCCACACGCCGGCCGAGGTGCAGTTCTACTGCCTGGACTTCGGCGGTGGCGGCATGTCCTCGCTGGCCGATCTGCCGCATGTCGGCGGGGTGGCCTCCCGGCTCGACCCGGAGCGGGTGCGGCGGACGGTCGCCGAGGTGATGGGCGTGCTGAACCGGCGGGAGGAGTTCTTCCGCGCCAACAACATCGACTCCATCGCGACGTACCGGCGCAAGCGCGCGGCCGGTGAACTCCCCGGCGAGGCCTGGGGCGACGTGTTCCTGGTCGTGGACGGCTGGGGCGGTTTCCGCAACGACTACGACATGCTGGAGCCGATCGTCTCGGACCTCGCGGCGCGCGGTCTGGGCTACGGCATCCACGTGGTGATCACCGCGGCCCGCTACATGGAGGTGCGGGCGGCGCTCAAGGACCAGATGCTGGGGCGTCTTGAGCTGCGGCTCGGTGACGTCATGGACTCCGAGTTCGACCGCAAGGTCGCCGCCAACGTGCCGCCGGGCGTGCCCGGACGCGGGCAGGTGCCGGAGAAGCTGCACTTCATGGGGGCGCTGCCGCGCGTCGACGGGTCGAGCTCGGCGGTGGACCTCTCCGAGGGCACGGCCGCGTTCGTGCAGGCCGTGAAGGCCGCGTGGACGGGGGCGCCCGCCCCGGCCGTGCGACTGCTGCCGCGCCGGCTGCCCGCGGAGCAGTTGCCGAAGGGCTTCGAGTACCCGCAGCACGGCATCGCGATCGGCATCGACGAGACGAACCTGGAGCCGGTGTTCGTCGACTTCGAGTCGGATCCGTTCTTCCTGGTCTTCGGCGAGAGCGAGTCCGGCAAGACGGCGCTGCTGCGTCTGATCGCCAAGCAGTTGTGCGAGCGGTACACGCCGGAGCAGGCCAGGATCGTCGTCGGCGACTACCGGCGCACGATGCTGGAGGCGGTGGCGCCTTCGCACCTCCTTGAGTACGCGCCGATGGCCTCGGCCATGCAGATGCACATGGACGCGATCAACACGGTGATGACCAAGCGCGCCCCGAAGCCGGACATCACGCCGCAGCAGTTGCGCGACCGCAGCTGGTGGACGGGGCCGCAGCTGTACGTCCTGATCGACGACTTCGAGCTGGTCGCGACGAACTCGGGCAACCCGCTCCAGGTCCTGGTGGAGAATCTGCCCTTCGCCCGCGACGTCGGCATCCGCTTCATCGTGGCCCGCAGCGCGGCGGGCGCGTCCCGCGCGATGTACGAGCCGTTCATGCAGCGCGCGAAGGAGCTCGGCGCGCAGGGCGTCATCCTCTCCGGCGACCCCGGCGAGGGCGACATCCTCGGCAACGTCCGCGCCAGGCCGATGCCGCCGGGCCGCGGCACCTTCGTCTCCCGCAAGCGGGGGGCTCCGCTGGTGCAGCTGGGGTGGCTGCCGGACCGGACCTAGGGCGTTTCCGGAAAGCAGCCGGAAAGCGGCGACGCCCGTCCCGGGGCCGTTTCGATGTACGGACCCGGGGCGGGCGTCGACGTCGGTAGGGTGACCGGCAGGGTCGTTCACCCAACTGATCAGCACAGATAGGGGCCGCGCCGATGACTGACGCCCAGGACAGGGAACGTGTGAAGGAAGAGCTCTACGCCCTCGACATCTCGGGTGTCGAGTGGCAGGGGGCGCCGGGGACCAGCCCGGACGAGGAGCGGGTGGAGATCGCCTATCTGCCCGGTGGCGGGGTGGCGATGCGTTCCTCGCTGGAGAAGGAGACCGTGCTGCGGTACACGAAGGCCGAGTGGGACGCCTTCGTGCTCGGTGCGCGGGACGGCGAGTTCGATCTGAAGTAGGCGCGCGCACGCCGAAGCAGGGCGTGCGTACGCGTGAGGGGGTGGCCCGTACGACACGGGCCACCCCCTCAGCTCTGCTCGCGCTTCGTCACATCATCATGCGGAAGCGGGACGCGTTGCCCTTGTCGGTGTCCTGGTAGCCGACGACCGACTCGTCGAGGAGCTGGGCGATGCGCGCCAGGTCCTGGTTCATGCCCGCCATGTCCTTGGTCAGGCGGTCCTGGCTCTCGCGGTACGCGATCTTCGCCTCGCCCTCCCAGTTGGAGGCGACGCGGTTGACCTCGGCCATGAGGTCGTCCAGCTTCTGGCTGAGCTGGCTGGACGTCAGACGGACGTCGCCGGCCGCCTGGGTCACGGTGTCGTAATTGACCGCAGTAGTCATCTTCGTGGCTCCTGGAGTGTAGGGACGCGGGAGGTGGGCGAGGCTCAGGCCATGCCGAGGATGGCGCTCTGGCCACCCGTGGTGTCGTCCATCTTGCGGAAGGACCGGATGCGGTCCTCCTCCTCCCGCGTGAAGCCGTCGGCGCTCATGCGCATGACCTCTTCCAGCTTCACGAGCTCGACGCGCATGTTGCGCAGCCGCTGGTTCAGGTCGTTCTGAACGCGGTCGTACTCCTTGCTCGCAGCACCCTGCCAGCCCGCCTGGATGCGGTCCACCACGCCGTTGAGGGAGGTGATGCGGGCCTGGAGCTCGTCGTGGAAGTCCTGGATCCGGCCGGCGAGCTTGACTTGTTCGGCACTGGTTACGTTCAGGTCTTTCGACATCTTGCCCCTTCTTCCATCGGTGGCGGCGGCGGTCGGGCCGCCGGGCCTTCCGATCACGATTCGGACGGGTATCTCTTGATGCCGCCCCCGTGCTGGGATCGCACTACCGTGCCCCCGACCGTCACTCTAGCCATTGGGGACGGTAGTTCCAACTGCAAAGCACCCGCCGGATACTTGGCTCATCGGAGCGGTCTCCGGCGGCGGCTGTCGCGGATCACGGCGGCGGTTCCGGCGACGACCGCCACCAGCACCGCGCCGATCCCCAACACATAGGTGGCGAGCCGTTCGGAGCGCTCCTGGGGAGTCTCCGACATCGCCATGTGGGCCGGTTCGGGCGCCGGTGGCTTCGGCGGGCCCGGGTCCGGGGTGGGGCTGCTCGGCGGGGCGGTGTCGGCGTTTCCGTCGGATCCGCCGGCCCCGCCGGTTCCGTCAGTTCCGTCAGTTCCGTCGGCGAGTGCCCGTACCGGATCGACCACGCCCCAACCCACGTGCCTGTCATGGCCGTTGATCGACCGGATCGCGGTCTGCTCGATCCTGGTCACGATCTGCGCCGGGGTCCAGTCCGGGTGCTTGGCGCGCAGCAGGGCGGCGACGCCGGAGACGTACGGGGCGGAGAAGCTGGTCCCGTTGTCCACGCACTGGCCGCCCCCGGGGACCGTGGAGACGATGTCGACACCGGGTGCGGCGACCCCGACGAACGGGCCGGACTGCGAGAACGCGGCGCGCTCGTTGTCGCGGTCCGACGAGGCGACGGCGAGCACGCCGGGGAAGGCGGCGGGGTAGGTGAACTTGTCTTTGCCGTCCACACCGTCGTTGCCGGCGGAGGCGACGACCACGACGCCGGCCTTGATCGCCCGGGCGACGGCCTGGCCCATCTTCGAGTTCGGGCCGAGCGGCTGGGCGGTGTCCTGGGAGATGTTGATGACGTCCGCGCGCTGGGCGACCGCGTGGTCGATGGCCAGCGCCATCGTGTCGGACTTGCCGCTGTTCTTCTCGTCGTTCTGCCGGATCGGGATGATCGTGGCCTCGGGGGCCAGACCGACGAAGCCGGTGCCGTCGACGGCGCGGGCGGCGATGATCCCGGCGACCTTGGTGCCGTGGCCGACCTCGTCCTTGGTGCCTCCGGTCTTGCCGCGCTCGCTGTCCCCCGGGCCCGGGTTCTCCTTGTCGGGCTTCAGGTAGTCCTTGCCCGCCTTCCGGTCCACCGCCCCCGCCAGCTGCTTATTGACGACGTCGACGCCGGTGTCGATGACGGCGACCCGGACTCCCTTGCCCTTGGTGTCCTGCCACAGCTCGTCGAGCAGCACCCGCTGGAGCGGCCAGGGGACGCCCTCGATCTGCTTCTTCATGGGGAAGGTGCACTCGCCGCTGCCGTCCAGACCGGCGGGCCGCGCGACACCCTCGGCGTACGCGGCGGGCGGCGACGCGAGCAGCCCGGTGAGGGTCGTCGCGGCGAGCAGGGCCGCCGTACGGGCCGTTCGGGCCATACGGTACGCAGTCATCCGCTCCCCCTCCCTCACGAACCCTGCGGCTGGCGCGCGCTGTTGGTGTCGAGGCGCGGGCCCTTGGACAGGAACTCCGACCACTCCATCGGGACGAGCACCGGAGTGACCTTCTCGTAGCCGAGACGCTTCTGCGCGTCGGTGGGTTCCGGGCGTCCGTCGTTCTGCTTCTGCTCGGCCGCGCCGATCTCGGAACGGCCCTTGTCGCTGTCGCCGTTGGCCTGCATCGCGTAGCGCAGTCCGGTGTCGGTGACGAGGAAGAGGGAGCCGCCGGGCGCGGACTGCTTGCCCTGGACCTGGGTGTAGAGCAGCCCGGTGCCGGGGGTGACGTACGTGCTGGTGCCGCCAGCCGTGATGTCGGCGGGGTACTTGGTGCCCGCCCAGGTCGACAGGGTCGTCCCGCCCTTGCCGTCGACCTTCTCCAGGACCGAGCAGAGGGTGTCGCGGGCGCCCGCGACACCGGAGGAGTTGACCAGCTCGGACTGACGCGTGGGCCAGTCGCGGTCGGCGGCGAACGTGCCGTCGGCCGGGGGGATCTTGTTCAGGTCGACGTCGCTCCGCTCGCCCTTCATGTCCGGCTTCCCCTCCTGCGGGGAGTTGATGAGCAGCCAGGCGGTGAAGGCGGAGACGGGCTGCACCTTGCCCTGGAGCACGACGTAGTCCTGGGGGCCGGCGCCGGTCTTGGCGCGCAGCACCATGCCGACCCTGTCCTGGGCCTCGGAGAGGCCGCCGTTGACGCCGGCGTCGGTGCCGACCGGGCCCGGGATCACCGGGTAGTCGATGGGCGTGCCCGTCTTCAGGGTGGCCAGCCAGTCGTCGGTCACCTGCTGGGGCTGCTTGTCTCCGAAGAGGGTGAGGGTGAGGTTGGTCGCCTTCTCGTTGATCCGGTACTTCACGCCCTTGTCGTCGACGAGGTACTGGGCGCTCGCCTTCTGCCCCTTCACGTACAGGACTTGGCCAGGACTCAGTTTGCTCTTGTCGTCCGTGCGGCCGAGGTCGCGCTTGGCGAAGAGGAAGGTGGCCTTCTGCACGCCGCCGCCGTTGCCGCCGCCGGGCTGTTCGCACACGGCCCAGCGCTTGGCCGTGCCCGCGTCCTCGGCGCCGGGCAGCCGGTCCGGGGCGTAGGGGATGCCGAGGATCGGGCCGCGCGGCGGCTTCCCCTTGTCGAGTTCGCTGTCGTCGACCTGGATGACCTGGAAGTCGTCGGGGTTGAGCAGCAGCCGGGCCGAGGCCAGGTTGAGCACCGGATGGAGCAGGGTCTTCCGGTTCTTGCCCGTGCCGGTGGTGAGCACCACGTAGCGGGTGGTCGACTGCTTGCCGACGATCACCTTGGTGCCGGGCTTGTCCCAGCCCTTGGGCGCGGAGGGCTTGAACATGCCCCAGGCGCCGAACCCGGCCAGCACCAGGGCGCCGATGATCAGGCCGGGGACGACCGCGCGCAGCGGCTTGGGCGCCCCCTCCTCCGTACCCGAGGGAGAGGGTTGGAGGAATGCCGCGACCGTGCGCTTCTTCGCAAAGGTGTACGCGTTGAGCTCGTCCCGCCGTGATGCCATGAGTCCCCATTTTCGTCAGGCTCAGTCTGCGCTCGGGAGTCCGGGGAGCATGGCGCCCGGGCCCCGGCTGTCGGACCGGCCCCCTACTATGCCTGCTGTCCGCCCGCGCTTGTGGGGCGGGTAGGGTGATCCAGCCGCCAATGGCCTGGCGGGCCAGGGTGATCGGGATGAATTGAGGGGGATTCTCCATCATGGCTTCCGCTACGCGGGCGCGGCCCGCTGCCGTCGCGTCCTCTTCCGCACCCTCCGTCTCCCCTTCTCCGGGGCCCGTTTCGTCCGTTCCGTCCTCGGTCTCACCACGACTCCAGGCGCGTCCGGGACACTTCGGTTCGTTCCGATTGCAACAGCTCGTACTGATCCAGGTCGCGGCGGCGCTGCTGCTCGTGGCGGCCGTCGTCGACAAGCTGATGCTGGTGCCCGCGGGCGTGGTCGCGGCGCTGCTCGTGCTGCTCGCGGTGGTGCGGCGGCACCGGCGGTCGCTGCCGGAGTGGCTGGCCACCTTCCTCGCGCTGCGCGCCAGGACCCGCCGGGCCGGTTCGCTGACCGTGCCGGAGGGCACCGAGCCGGGGCTCGCCCCGGTCGTCGAGTGCGACCCGGCGCTGCGGACGTACGCGTACAGCGACCGCGACCGGCGTCCGGTCGGGATGATCGGCGACGGCACCTTCCTCACGGCGGTGGTGCGGGTCGAGTCGGAGGCCACGGCGCTGCGCCCGGACCGCTCGGCGCGGCCGCTGCCGGTCGGGCTCGTCCGGGACGTCCTGTCGGTGGACGGCATCCGGCTGGAGTCCGCGCAGATCGTGCAGCACACCCAGCCGGCGCCCGCGCCGCACCTGCCCGCGCAGTCGATGGCCGCCCGCAACTACGCGCCGCTGCAGGCGCAGACGGGTTCGCCCGCGCTCCGCATCACCTGGATCGCGCTCAAGCTGGACCCGGAGCTGTGCCCCGAGGCGGTGGAGGCGCGCGGCGGCGGTCTTGAGGGCGCGCAGAAGTGCCTGGTGCGGGCCGCGGACCAGCTGGCGAGCCGGCTGGCGGGGGCGGGCTTCCGGGCGACCGTCCTCACCGAGCAGGAACTGACCGCCGCGCTCGCCACCTCGACCTGCGCCAGCCCCATGGCGATAGCGCAGGCGGGCCGGGGGCAGGCGCAGGCGCGGCGGACCCAGGAGACGGCGCGGACCTGGCGGGTGGACGACCGACGGCACACGACGTACTGGGTGGGCCGCTGGCCCCAGTTGGGCGGCGCGGGCGGCGCGGGGGCGTCGATGCCGCAGCTGGTGGCGCTGCTGACCTCGCTGCCGGCGCTGGCGACGACCTTCAGCCTGACGCTGAGCGGCGGTGACCGTCAGGAGGTGACGGTCACCGGACATGTACGGATCACCGGGCGCAGCGACGAGGAGCTGGTGACCGCCCGACACGAACTGGAGCGCGCGGCGCGCGGCGTGAAGACGGGCCTGGTCCGACTCGACCGCGAACAGGTCCCGGGCATGCTGGCGACGCTGCCGCTGGGGGGTGCGCGGTGATGTCGACGCCGATGAGTGGGACGGGGCCGGGGATGGGTCCGGGGATGGGGCAGGCGGTGGGTCAGGCCGGGGGGCAGGGGGTTGGGCAGGGCCAGGGGCTTGGTCTTGGGCAGGGCGCTGGGCAGGGCATGGGGCAGGGCGTGGGCCAGGCGGCCGGGCAGGGGTTCGGGCAGGCCGGGCAGCTGACCGGTCAGGCCTCCGGCCAGGCCATGGGCCAGCCGACCGGGCAGGCCACCGGGCAGGGGTTCGGGCAGGCTGGGGTCGGTGTGTCTGGGGGGCGGCCTGCTGGGGCTGTCTCGCGGCGGGCCGGTGGCGGTGGTGCGGGCGGTGGCGGGCGGCGTGCGGGGCGGGGGTCGAAGCCCCGGTTCGGCTTCGGGCTGATCGGGCCGCGCCGGGACCGCCACTCCGTCCCGATCGACCAACTCGGCGCGCTGGCCCTGCCGGTGGGCGACGACGGTCTGGTCGTCGGCGTGGACGCCGAGGGCCGGCCCGCCGTGCTCGGCATCAACCGGCCGAGCCCGTACGACGTCACCCTCATCGGCGGTCTGTGGACCGCGCAGGTGCTGGCGCTGCGCGCGGCGGCCACCGGCGCGCGCATCGCCGTCGAGACCGGCCGCGCGCAGGCGTGGACGGCGCTCGCCCAGGCGGCGGGCGGCGGACAGCCCTGCATCACCCTGCACGACGTGGGCCGGGTGCCGCCGCAGGGCGCCTCCGCGGGCAGCCCCGTGGTCGTCGTCCGCGACTGCGGCATGCGGCCGCCGCGCGGCCGGGTCGTGTCCGGGCCCTGGCAGTCCGTCGTGACCCTCCTCCCTTACCTGAGCCCGGTCGCCCCCCGCCTCCTGGAGAAGTCCTCCCTGGTCGGGATCCAGCGGGTCTCCCCCGACGAGGCGACGCAGATCGGGCGCATCATGGGCCTCCAGCGCACCGAGTCGGAGGCCCTGTCGACGCTCGCCGACGGCGTGACCCTGTGGTGCACGCCGAACGACCGCCAGTTCGTGATGACCCAGGCCACGGACGCCGAGACCGGATTGTTGGGCGGCGCGCGCCGGATGGACTGAGCGGGCGAAACCGTCCAACCTGTCCGTTTTTCCATGGATTTGATTCACCGGGGGTTTCACGCTCCGGTACGCGTGGGTCACTTGGGGCCCGGGCGTGTTCCGCGCGGGGCGCGGCGGGGGGCCGTCGGCCCTGCCCGACGGGCACGGTTGGCGTTTAGGGTGGGAAGTGCCCGCCCACGACGGCACATAGGGTGCGCGACCAATCAGCAGGAGGCAAAGTGAACGGCGATCGGGACGAGATGAACGGGGGTTGGAACCCGCCCGTCGACGATCAGTCCGACGCGGACGCCGCCGAGATGACGGGTGAGTTCACGATCGACTACACCCCTCCGGCCTGGTACACCCAGAACGCGTCGGGTGCGTCGACCGGTGGTGCGCCCACGCCTCCCCCGCCGACCGGTGCGCCGGTCGCGGTGCCCGGACTCCCGGCGGCCGGCGGCTTCGAGCCGACCTGGACGCCGACGCCTCCGCCTCCGCCCGTGGCCTTCGGCGGTGGTGACGTGGAGAGCGGTGCGACCATGCGCTTCTCCCCCGCCGCGCTGAAGCGCGAGATGGCGGAGCGGGATCAGGCCGCGCAGCAGCCCGCCCCGGCCGAGGCGCCGGAGGCCGCTCCCGTCGTACCCCCCGCCTCCCTGGACACCAGCGGCGCACCCGAGCCCGCGCCGGAGCCGACGGAGCCGACGGCGGACACCGTCGCCCCCGAGCCGGTCGCCGAGGCCGCTACGGCGGACGCCGAGGACACGGCCACCGCCCCGGAGGCCACGGCTGAGCCCGGGATCCCGGCCGAAGCCGAGGCGCAGGCCGACCCGGAGCCCGAGCCGCAGGAGCCCGCCGCCGAGGACGCGCCGCAGGACGTCGTGCCGCAGGCCACCGCGCCCCTGGCCGCCGCGCCCGTGCCCGACGGCCCCGCCACGGAGCTGCCGCCCGTCCAGCCCGCGCCCGTCTCCCCCGCTCCCCCCGCACCGCAGGACGTCGTGCCCGGCCCCGGGCTGCCGCCCGCCCAGCCCGTGCCCGACATGGCTCCCGTGCCGCCGCAGAGCCCCGGGCTGCCGCCGCTGCCGCCCTCGTTCCAGCCCGCGACGCCCGCGCCCGCGCCGCAGTGGCCCGCCCAGCCGGTCCCGGGTGGGCAGCCGCCCGCCGCGCCGCTGCCCGCCACCGCGTCCTGGCCCGCGCCGCCGGTGCCGCCGCAGGGCGGATACGGGTTCCCGCACCCGGGCCAGCCGCAGCCGCCGCAGGCCCCGCAGGGCGGCTACGGCTTCCCCCAGCCCCCTCAGCCGCTCCCCCCGCAGGCCGGTTACGGCTTCCCGCACCCGGGCCAGCCGCAGCCGCAGGACGCCCCGCCCGTACCCGTACCGCCGCAGGCCCCGCAGCCGCCGCAGGGCGGTTACGGCTTCCCGCAGCCCCCGCAGCCCTTCCCCGCGCAGCCCCAGCCTCCGCAGACCCCGCAGCCGGGGAGTCTGCCGCCGGACTACGTCGTGGCGCCCCCGCCGGTCGATCCGCGGACCGGGGCCGCGTGGCCCACGGCCGTGACGCACGACCAGCGCGAGCGGTCCGTGCCGGGCGCCCCGCTCGGGTACAACGCGGCCGTCGAGCTCTCCTCCGACCGGCTGCTGCGCAACAACAAGCAGAAGGCCAAGTCCAGCCGCAATCCCGGCGCTTCGGCCCGGTTCAAGCTGGGCGGCAAGAAGGAGGAGGCGGAGCGGCAGCGGAAGCTGGAGCTGATCCGGACGCCGGTGCTCTCCTGCTACCGGATCGCGGTCATCTCGCTGAAGGGCGGCGTCGGCAAGACCACGACGACCACCGCCCTTGGCGCGACCCTCGCCACCGAGCGGCAGGACAAGATCCTGGCGATCGACGCGAACCCGGACGCCGGCACCCTCGGGCGCCGGGTGCGCCGCGAGACCGGGGCGACCATCCGCGACCTGGTGCAGGCGATCCCGTACCTCAACTCGTACATGGACATCCGCCGGTTCACCTCGCAGGCGCCGTCCGGTCTGGAGATCCTCGCCAACGACGTGGACCCCGCCGTCTCGACGACCTTCAACGACGAGGACTACCGGCGGGCGATCGACGTCCTGGGCAAGCAGTACCCGATCATCCTGACCGACTCCGGCACGGGTCTGCTCTACAGCGCGATGCGCGGAGTGCTCGACCTGGCCGATCAGCTGATCATCATCTCCACGCCGTCCGTGGACGGCGCCTCCAGCGCCTCCACGACGCTCGACTGGCTCTCCGCGCACGGGTACGCGGAGCTGGTGCAGCGTTCGATCACCGTCATCTCCGGGGTCCGCGAGACCGGCAAGATGATCAAGGTCGAGGACATCGTGCAGCACTTCCAGACGCGCTGCCGCGGGGTGGTCGTGGTGCCCTTCGACGAGCATCTGGCGGCGGGCGCCGAGGTCGACCTGGACATGATGCGGCCGAAGACCCGCGAGGCGTACTTCCACCTCTCGGCGATGGTGGCCGAGGACTTCGTACGGGCGCAGCAGGCGCAGGGCCTGTGGACCGGTGACGGCCAGGGCGGTCTGCCCCCGCACATGGCCCCGCCGATGCCGGGCTATGGCCAGGGCCAGGGCATGGGCATGGGTCAGGGCCAGCCGATGCCCGGGCAGCCGATGCCGGGCCAGCTCGCGCCCGGACAGCCCGTACCCGGACAGCCGATGCCGGGCCAGCCCATGCCGGGGCAGCCCATGCCGGGGCAGCCCATGCCCGGACAGCCGTACGCCCCCCAGCCCTACCCCCAGCAGAGCCAGCCCGCCCCCGGCCAGCCCTACCCGCAGCCGGGCCACCCGGGTCAGCCCGGTCAGCCGTACGGAGCACCCCCCGCACCCGGACAGCCGTACGACGCCCACCCGGGCCAGCCCCCCGTACCGCAGGGCTGGCAGCAGCCCCCCGCGCAGCCGCTCCCGCCGCAGGCCGATCCGCAGGGGCAGGTCCCGCCGCCCAACTGGCCGCCGCAGCAGCCTCCGCAGGCTCCGCCAGCCCCTCAGCAGTAGGGCGTCACAGGAGTAGACCAATGAGCCCCCGTACCGGTGTTCCGGTACGGGGGCTTTTGGCATTCCCGCAGCCCACACGGGGTTTGAGACATCGTTGACGACGGCAGACCACCGCTGATACACCTTCGCTTCATCCATCGTCAGCCCAAGATCCACGGCACTTCCCACGACGCACGCATCCCGACGCGAGGTCACGTCCCATGGTCATGGTCACGAAGGCACCACCCCGTCCGGCACCCACTCACAGAGCCCTCCGCCTGCTCGTCGCCGGCGGTGTCGCCGCCGCCTCGCTCGTGGCCGTCCCCCAGGCGGCACAGACGGCACAGGCGGCCGACGGCAAGGCGGGCTCCGGCACCACGCTCACCGTCGCCGTCTCGCAGAGCGTCGACTCCCTGTCGCCCTTCCTCGCCCAGAAGCTGGTCTCCACCAGCATCCACCGGCTGGCCTACGAGTACCTGACCAACTACGACCCGAAGGACGCTCACGTCGTCCCGGGCCTCGCGACCGCGTGGACGTCGTCGCCGGACAAGCTGACCTGGACGTACACGATCCGCAAGGACTCGAA
Source organism: Streptomyces sp. NPDC094032 (assembly GCF_040303965.1). NCBI lineage: Bacteria > Bacillati > Actinomycetota > Actinomycetes > Kitasatosporales > Streptomycetaceae > Streptomyces > Streptomyces sp. NPDC094032. The sequence continues at coordinate 26,490 of NZ_JBEOUE010000021.1, forward strand.
GTGGTCCGACGGGCAGCAGGCCACCGCCGAGGACGCGGCGTGGACCTTCCAGAAGATGATGACCGACCCGAACGCGGCGACCGCCAACGGCAGCTTCACCGCCAACTTCAGGAAGGTCAGCGCGCCGGACCCGCAGACCCTGGTCATCGAGCTGAAGCAGCCGCAGGCGACGATGACGGCGCTGGACGTGCCGATCGTGCCCAAGCACGTGTGGGAGAAGGTCTCGGACTTCTCCAAGTTCAACAACGACAAGCAGTTCCCGATCGTCGGCAACGGCCCGTTCGTCATCACGGACTTCAAGGTCGACCAGTACATCAAGCTGAAGCCCAACAAGGGCTTCTGGCGCGGGGCGCCCAAGTTCGACGAGCTGGTCTTCAAGTACTACAAGGACGGGGACGCGGCCGTCGCCGCCCTCCAGAAGGGCGAGGTGTCCTTCGTACCGAATCTGACCCCCGCCCAGGCCGCCGCGCTGAAGACCCAGAAGGACATCAAGGTCAACGACGCCCCCGGCCGCCGCTTCTTCGCCCTCGCCACCAACCCGGGCGCCCGCGCCAAGGACGGCAAGGCCTTCGGCAACGGGAACAAGGCGCTGCTCGACCCGGAGGTGCGCAAGGCGCTCTTCCTCGCCGTGGACCGCGCCACCCTCGTCGACAAGGTCTTCCAGGGCCACGCCGTCGAGGGCGAGGGCTACATCCCGCCGCGCTTCGGCTCGTACTTCTGGCAGCCCGCCGCCGACCAGAAGCGCGGCTACGACCCCGCCAAGGCCGCGCAGGTCCTCGACACCGCCGGGTACAAGAAGAACGGCGAGGGCAAGCGGGTCGGCAAGGACGGCAAGCCGCTCGACTTCCGCATCCTGTGCCACGCCACCGACCCGAACGACAAGGCGATCGGCAAGTACCTCCAGGAGTGGTGGGGCGCGCTGGGCATCGGCCTGAAGGTCGAGTGCCTCGACAGCGTCTCCGACCCCTGGGTCAAGGGCGACTACGACCTCGCCTTCGACGGCTGGTCGGTCAACCCCGACCCGGACTACGTCCTGTCGATCCACACCTGCGGCGCGCTGCCAGCGACCCCGAAGGACTCCGGCGCCACCGACAACTTCATCTGCGACCCGCGCTTCGACGCGCTGTACGCGCAGCAGGCCGTCGAGTACGACGCCGGCAAGCGGTCCGCGCTGGTCAAGCAGATGCAGTCGCGGCTGTACGACACCGGGTACATGAACGTCATCGCGTACCCGAACGCCCTGGAGGCGTACCGCACCGACCAGATCGGCTCCATCACCACGATGCCCTCGGCGGCCGGCAACCTCTGGGGCCAGGACGGCTACTGGAGCTGGTGGTCGGCCGTGCCCGCCGCCCAGGCCGCCGACTCGACGTCCGGCTCCTCGTCCACCGGGGTGATCGTCGGGATCGGCGCCGCCGTGGTCGTGGTCGTCGGCCTCGGGATCTTCCTCGGGATGCGCCGCCGCTCCACCTCCGACGACCGCGAGTAGCCGGTGACGAGCGCAAGCACTCCCGCCTCCGTGGCACGGACCGAGCCGGTCCGCGCCGCGGAGGGCGGCGCACCACGGTCCGCCACCGCTCTCGCGTATCTGCGCCACGCGGCGGGGAAGGTGGCCGGCGCGGCCGTCTCCCTCCTCGCCGTGCTCGTGACCAGCTTCTTCCTCTTCCGGATCATCCCCGGCGACCCGGTCAAGGCGATGACCCACGGGCTTCCGACCTCGGCCGAGCAACTGGCCACGCTGCGCCATCAGTTCGGCCTCGACCAGCCGATGTGGCAGCAGTTCACCGACTACTGCGCCAAGGCGCTCAGCGGCGACCTGGGCATGTCCTTCCAGTTCCGCGCCCCGGTCGGCGAGCTCATCGCCCAGAAGCTGCCCGCGACCCTGCTGCTCACCGGCACGGCCGTGGTGCTCTACTCGGCGCTCGGGCTGTGGCTCGGCACCCGCTCGGCCTGGCGGCACGGCAGCCTCGGCGACCGGCTCAACACCGGGGTGGCGCTGACCCTGTGGTCGGTGCCGTCGTTCTGGCTCGGACTGCTGCTGATCATCGTGTTCTCGGTGGGCATGGGCCCGATCCCGGGTCTCTTCCCGACCGGCGGCATGGAGTCCGGCACCGGCGAGACCGGTTTCGCGTACGCGCTCGACGTCGCCCACCACATGGTGCTGCCGGTGCTCACGCTGGTGGCCGTGGGCTACGCGCAGACCCTGCTCGTGATGCGCTCCTCGCTCCTCGACGAGATGGGCGGCGACTATCTGACCACCGCGCGGGCGAAGGGGCTGCGCGACGACGCCGTACGGCGCCGCCACGCCGTGCCGAACGCGCTGCTGCCGACGGTGACGATGGTCTTCATCAACCTCGGCCATGTGGTCGCCGGTTCGATCCTGGTGGAGACGGTCTTCTCCTGGCCGGGGCTCGGCGGACTGTTCTACCAGGGGCTCAGCGTGCCCGATCTCCCGCTGGTGCAGGGCCTGTTCGTGGTCTTCGCGGGCGCGATGATCGTGATGAACCTGCTCGCCGACCTGCTCTATCCGCTGCTCGACCCCCGGGTGGGCCGATGACCTCTCTGACCTGGGAACGCAGGCGCGGCACCGCCGCCCGCTTCTGGAAGTCCTACCGCGGCCACCGGGCCGGTCTGTACGGCCTGCTGGGGCTCGCCCTGATCGCGCTGCTCGCGCTGACCGCGCCGCTGACCGTGGGCGCCGACGTGCAGTCGGTGACCAACGCGCCGGGCACCGCCCTGGAGCCGCCGAGCGCCGCATTCCCGCTCGGCACCGACCAGTTCGGGCGCTCGCTGCTCGGCCTGCTTGTGTGGGGGGCGCGGATCTCGCTGCTCGTCGGGCTGCTGGCGGCGGTGCTGTCCGTCGCCATCGGCACCCTCGTCGGGATCGTCGCCGGGCATTACGGCGGCTGGTTCTCCACCGTCGTCATGCGGATCACCGACTGGTTCCTGGTGATGCCGACGCTGGTCCTCGCGATCGTCCTGGCGACCGTGATGTCCCGCTCGATGTGGACGGTGATCCTCGCGATCGGCGTCACCAGCTGGCCGACGACCGCCCGGCTGGTGCGGGCGCAGACGATCGCGGTGGAGTCGCGCCCGTACATCGAACGGGCCACCGCGCTCGGCGGCGGGCACGGGCACGTCATGACCCGGCACGTGCTGCCGAACGTGATGCCGCTGGTGCTCGCGCAGACCACGCTCGGTATCTCGACGGCCATCCTCACCGAGGCGACCCTGGCCTTCCTCGGGCTCGGCGACCCCACGGTGGTCTCCTGGGGCGGGATGCTCCAGGACGCGCGGGAGGCGGGCGCCGTCTCGTCCGGCCACTGGTGGTACCTGGCCCCGCCCGGCATCGCCATCGCGCTGGTCGCGCTCGCGTTCACGCTGTGCGGGCGGGCCGTGGAGTCCGTGCTCAACCCGAAGCTGGGGGTGGGTCGATGACCCTTCTGGAGGTACGGAACCTGAGCGTGACGTACGGGTCGGGCGCGTCCGCCGTCCCCGCCGTGCGTGGGGTCGACCTGAGCCTGCCCGCCGGGAGCAAACTGGGCGTGGCCGGCGAGTCCGGCTGCGGGAAGTCGACGATGGCGCTCGCGCTGCTGCGGCTGCTGCCCGCCTCGGCGCGGATGAGCGGAGAGATCCTGCTGGACGGCGAGGACGTCCTCACCATGAAGTGGGGGCGGCTGCGGGCGGTGCGCTGGGCGGGGGCGTCGATCGTCTTCCAGGGCGCCATGCACTCGCTGAACGCGGTCCGGCGGATCGGCGACCAGATCGCCGAGCCGCTGCTGGTGCACGGCCGGTCCACCCCGGCCGCGGCCCGCACCCGGGCCGGGGAGCTCCTGGAGCACGTGGGTCTTCCGGCCGCTCGGGCGGCGGCCTATCCGCACGAGCTGTCCGGCGGGCAGCGGCAGCGCGTGATGATCGCGATGGCGCTGGCCTGCGATCCGCGGCTGATCGTGGCGGACGAGCCGACGACCGCGCTCGACGTGATGATCCAGGCGCAGATCCTGCGGCTCATCGAGCGGCTGGTCGCCGAGCAGGACATCGGCCTGCTGATGATCAGCCACGATCTGGCCGTGCTCGCCGACACCTGCGACCGGCTCGCGGTGATGTACGCGGGGCGGGTGGTGGAGGAGGGTCCGGCGAAGGCGGTGTACGAGGCCGCCGCGCACCCCTACGGGCGGGCCCTGTCCGGGGCGTTCCCGCGGATCGGCGACCCAGCCTCCCGGCGGGCCCCGCGCGGCCTGCCGGGCGACCCGCCGGACCCGGCGGGGCTGCCGGCCGGGTGCGCCTTCCACCCGCGCTGCCCGGTGGCGGTGAAGCTCTGCGCGGAGCAGGACCAGGAGCTGCGGGACGCGGGCGCGGGGCGCCGGGCGGCCTGCGTACACGTGGGGAGCACCACTTGAGTACGGACACGGGTACGGGCATGGGGACGAGCACGGGCGCGGGCGCGCCGGAGCCGGGGGCGGGGCCGCTGCTGTCGGCGCGCGGCCTTCGGGTCGTCTTCCCCGGGCGGCGCGGCGGTCCTGCCGCCCGGGCGGTGGACGGGGTGGACCTGGACATCGGGGCGGGCGAGATCGTGGCCCTGGTCGGCGAGTCGGGGTGCGGCAAGACCACGCTGGCCCGGTCGCTGCTGGGCCTGGTCCGGCCGAGCGGGGGCGAGGTGGCGTTCGCGGGGGCGCCGCTCGGCTACTCGGGCAAGGCGCTCAAGGCGTACCGCAGGCGGGCCCAGCTGGTCCTCCAGGACCCGAGCGGTTCGCTGAACCCCCGGCACACGGTGTACGACGCGGTGGCGGAGGGGCTGCGCATCCACGGGTACGCGGGCGACGAGCGGGCCGCGGTCGCCGGGGCGCTGTCCCGGGCGGGGCTGCGGCCGCCGGAGCGGTTCTTCCTGCGCTATCCGCACGAGCTGTCCGGCGGGCAGCGGCAGCGGGTGGTCATCGCGGGCGCGCTGGTCCTGGAGCCCGAGCTGATCGTCGCGGACGAGCCGGTGGCCTCGCTGGACGCCTCGGTGCGCGGCGAGATCCTGGCGCTGCTGCTGCGGCTCCGTGACGAGCTGGGTCTCTCGGCGCTGGTGGTGACGCACGATCTGGGGCTCGCGTGGAACATCGCGGACCGGGTGGCGGTGATGTACCTGGGCCGGATCGTGGAGACCGGCCCGGTCGAATCGGTCCTGACGAATCCTCAGCATCCTTATACGCAGGCGCTGTTGTCGGTCCTTCCGGAGTCCGAGGGCGAGCCGGTGGTGCTGGCGGGCGAGCCCCCGGACCCCGCGCGCGTCCCGTCCGGCTGCCGCTTCCACGTGCGCTGCCAGGTGCTCGCCTCGGGCCGGGCCGCCGAGGTCGCGGACCGTTGCCGCACCGAGGACCTGCCGGTCCTCGGCGGCGACGGACATCCGGCGGCGGCCTGCCACTGGGCGGCGCGGGAGGCGGTACGGGGCTGAGCGCGGCGACCGCCGCCCGGGGCCCCGCCCGGCGCGCGGGCCGGGCGGGAGGGGTCAGGCGACGGTGCGGGCCGCGGGCGCGTGGCGGGGCGCGTAGCCGACGATCCGGCGGGCGGCGAGGTCCGGCTCCCGCGCCGGCTCCCCGTTGGTCCACCGGCCCAGGCACATCTCCGCGGTGATGCCCGGGCCGAAGCCCGCGAGGATGCCTCGGGCGCCCTCCTGGAGACCGCCCTCGTCGAAGAGGCGGCGCACCGCGTCCAGGACGACGGCGCTGGCGATGTTGCCGTACTCGGTGAGCGTGGACCGGCTGAACCGGAAGGCCTCCGGCGGGACGTCGAGGTAGTGGCTGAGGTCGTCGAGGATGCGCGGGCCGCCCGCGTGGATGATGTAGAAGTCCAGGTCGCCCGCGTCCCAGCCGTGCTCGCCCGCGAGCCGGCGCAGCGCCGGCGCGAGCGGCTCCATCGTCCCCGGGACCCGCTTGTCGAGGAGGAAGTGGAAGCCGGTGGCGCGCACGCTGTAGGCGATCCAGTCCTCGGTGCCGGGCACCAGATGGGAGTCGTTGCGCTCCAGGGCGATGCCGGTGCCGCCCCGGCCGCGCACCACGGCGGAGGCGACGGCGTCGCCGAACAGGCCGTTGGAGAGCAGCGATCCGACGCCGAGGTCGGTGGGCTGGTAGCACAGCGAGCAGAACTCGCAGGCCACGATGAGGACGTTGGCGTCCGGGTAGGCGGTGCAGAAGTCGTGCGCCCGGTTGATCGCGGCGCCTCCGGCGGCGCAGCCGAGCTGGGCGATGGGCACCTGCCGGGTGCGGCTGGGGAAGCCCATGCTGTTGATCAGCCAGGCGGTCAGCGAGGGCATCATGAAGCCCGTGCACGACACGTAGACGATCATGTCGATGTCGCCGGCGCCGAGACCCGCGTTGGCCAGGGCCTTCTCGACCACGGCGGGGACGCGGGCCTTCGCCTCCGCCGCGTAGATCTCGTTGCGCTCCTCGAAGCCGGGGTGTTCCAGGATCTCCTCGATCGGCCGCACGAGGTGCCGTCGGGCGACCCCGGTGTTCCCGATCAGCCGGAGGGCGAGAGGCAGTTGGGGATGGTCGGCATGGCGCGCGCGGGCGAGGTCGAGGGTCTCCTCCATCGTGATCACGTACTCGGGTACGGCCACCGCCGGCTTGCACAGGGTCACCACGACAAGCGCTCCTTCGTCTCGTTCGCCATGGACTGCCGCCCACACTCGCCCGGCCGCCCGGAGCCCGCAACCGCGCGAGCGACGGACCGGGCACGGAGCGTCACCATGCGGGACGGCGGCGCGTCCCCCCTTTCAGGGGGCTGTCGGCGTCCGGCGTCGATACGAGAGTTCCACCCGGCAGTCCACCGAACGGCCGCGCCCGCGCGCGGGCGGCGTCACCCGGTGAGGGGCGCTCAGGCCTCGTCGTAGGCGGTGGTCAGCTCGCGGCTGCGCTTGACGTCGTCGGCCATCGCCGTGAGGAGGTCGTCGAGGGTGTCGAACTTGAGCATGCCGCGCACGTACGACAGGAAGTCGACGGCCACGTGCAGGCCGTAGAGGTCCAGGCCCTCGCGGTCGATCGCGTACGCCTCGACGGTCCGCTCGGTGCCGTCGAACTGGGGGTTGGTGCCGACCGAGATCGCGGCGGGCATCCGCTCGCCGGCGGCCGTCAGCCAGCCCGCGTAGACGCCGTCGGCCGGGATCGCGGTGTGCGGCAGGGTCTCGACGTTGGCGGTCGGGAAGCCCAGCTCGCGGCCGCGCTGGGCGCCGCGCACGACGATGCCCTCGACGCGGTGCGGGCGGCCCAGGATCTCGGCGGCGCCCGCCATGTCGCCCTCGGCGACCAGCCGCCGGGTGAGCGTCGAGGAGAACGGCTCCCCGCCGCCCGCGGCGCCGGTCACGCGCAGGTCGATGACCTCGACGTCGTAGTCGTACGTGGCGCCCAGCTCGGCCAGGAAGTCGACGTTCCCCGCGGCGCGGTGGCCGAAGCGGAAGTTCGGGCCCTCGATGACGCGCTTGGCGTGCAGCTTGTCGACCAGGACCTTCACGATGAAGTCCGCCGGGGACAGCTGGGAGAACTCGGCCGTGAACGGCAGGATCAGCAGCGCGTCCACGCCCAGCTCCGCCATCAGCTCGGCGCGCCGGTGGTGCGGGGCGAGCAGCGGCGGGTGGCTGCCGGGGCGCACCACCTCGGAGGGGTGCGGGTCGAAGGTGACGACGACCGAGGGGACACCGAGCTCGCGGGCGCGCTCCACGGCGCGCCCGATGATCAGCTGGTGCCCTCGGTGCACCCCGTCGTAGGAGCCGATGGTGACGACGCTGCGCCCCCAGTCCTGGGGGATGTCCTCCAAGCCACGCCAGCGCTGCACTGTGACCGCTCCTCGTCCGCCTGTACCCAAGTCCGCGTGTACGCCTGTTGGCGCAGGTCTAAGACTGCCATGAGCATGCGGCCGGGTCGCCATCGGCATGGGTGAGGTGACCTTCGTTACGGCCCGGGGCGCGGCCCGCGGTACGTCGCGGAGTTCGGCGCGCAGGAAGCGGGAGGCGCCGGTGCCGGGGGCGGCGAGGACGGGGGCGAGGGCGGCGCGGACGGCCGGGTGGGCTCCGGTGAGCAGCCGGACCACCAGTGGGTGCAGGACGCAGCGGGCCACCGGCCCCTCTTCGAGGCGGGTGTCGACGAAGGCGGCGACCAGTTCGGCGCCCTCCGGGTGCCGCTCGGCGTACTCGGCGACGAGGTCGGCGGCGCGGCGCGCCAGGCGGGGCGTGGGGACCTGGGCGAGGAGCCGCAGGACCGCCGCGGGCTCGTGGCCGTGGAGCCGGGCGCGGAGGGCGTCGAGGACGGGCTCGGGGTGGCTGGCGAGGGCGGCGCCGAGGGCCTCCACGGGCACGCCCGGCTCGGCGAGGGCGCGGGGCAGGTGCCGGGCGCGGGACTCCGGGTCGCGGACCAGCAGGGCGAGCGCGGGCGCGTGCAGGGCGCGGTCGGCGGGCCGGGCGAGCAGGGCGAGGGCGGCGAAGCGCAGCGTGGCGCGGTCGGCGTCGCTCGTGACGTGCGCGGCGACGAGCCGCCCGTACACGGCGGCGGCCGTGCGCCGTTCGGGGCGCCCGTCGTCGTGGGCCCAGCGGTCGACGGCCCGGCAGAGCGCGGTCGGCTCGTCCTCGGCCAGCGCGCCGAGCAGCCCGTCGGCGAGCGGGTGGGCGGTGGCGACCAGCGCCTCGCACAGGTCGTCGACCGCGAGCCCGCGGTGGGTGTGCAGCACCGCCTGGGCGGCGGTGCCGACGGTGGCGCCGGGCGCGGCGGCGAGCGGCCGCTCGTCCCCGAACCAGCGGCACAGCAGCGGCTGCACACCCCTCGGATCCGCCGCGAGCAGCCCGGCGACGGCGTCGAGGAACCGGGGCGGCGCACCCTCCCCCGGCGCCGGATCCACAGGCACCAGCCGCCGCAACAGATCCACCCGCTCCCCATCGGTCACCCGCAACCCCGCCCAGAACCCGGCCCCGAACCCGGGAAACCCCTCCCCCGCCCCCGGCCGAGCCCCGATCTGGTCGGCGAGCCGCCGCAGCACAGGCAGATACGGCCGCAGATCACCCACCCCACCCAACACCCCACCGAGCAGCCGCGAGGCCCACCAGACGCCTTCGGCGACCTCGGGGGGCGGGGCGGCGGGCTTCGCCGCCGGGCGGGCGGGGGCGTCCGGGGCGGCGGCGCGAGCGTGGCGGGCCGGGGCCGGGCCGGGGCCTGCGGCCGGTGCGGCGGGCCCGGGCCCGGGCGGGGCCGCGTGGCGGGCGGGAGCCTCGGGTGCGCTCCCGTGGGCGGGCCGGACGGCCGCCGGGTCCGGGCCCCCGCCCGTACCCCCCGCCGCTCCCCCGTCCGCGAAGCCCGCGAGCGCGTCCGCCAGGGAGGTGAGCCGGGGGGACAGGGCCTCCGGGCCCTGGTCGTGGTGGAGGTGGTGGAGGGCCTGGAGGACGGGGCCGATGCGGTGGCGGGGGACCGGGAGGCCGGCGAGGGGGGTCGGGTGGTGGACCAGGGTGTCGAGGGCGCGGTCGATGTCCAGGTGGGCGCCCTGGAGCCAGTCGGCGAGCTCCTCGTGGGCGAAGCGGTAGCCGGGGCCCGCGGGGACCAGCAGGGCCTCGGTGAGGACGGCGGAGGCCCAGCCGGTGGACCAGGGGAAGAGCTCCTCGAAGGACTCGCGGTCCAGCTCGCCCTGACCGGGGCCGAGGCAGCGGCGGGCGGCCTCGTGGACCTGGCCGCTGACCCGCGCGGCGAGCCGCCGCACGGCCGTCCCGCGCACCACGGGCCGGGTGCCGGCGGCGATCCGCACCGCGACCCGCAGGCACATCAGGGCCAGGTGGGCGGCGAAGACCTCGTCCCGCCGGGGGCGGCCCGGCGCCTCGCCCCGGGCGGCGGCGCGGACCTCGCCGAGCAGCCGCAGGGCCAGCGGGTGGCGGGCGTCCTCGGCGGCGATCCCGTCCTCGGGGACGGCGTGGCGGCGCCGGGCCTCGCGCGCGGCCGCCTCGGTGAGCTCGCCCAGGACGACGGTCCTCGGCTCCGTGACGTACAGGGGTCCGGCCTGCTCCCAGTGCTCGGGGCGGCAGGCGGTCACCAGCCGGACCCCGTGGGCGGCGAGCCACTGCTCGGTGGCGGAGATCCAGGAGGCGAGCCGGTGGGCGAGCCGCGGCGGCATCTCCTCGGGTCCGTCGAGCAGGACCAGGAGCGGCCGGTGGGCGGCGCGGGCGAGGGCGGCGGCCTGCTCGGGGGTCGCGCGCGCGGGGTCGCCGGGGGTGCCGGAGGCGGCGGCGACCCGCCCGGCCCGGTGCAGGGCCCGGCCGATCGCCTCGGCGACCGAGCGGTCGTCGGAGCGCAGGTCCGCGCCCCGCAGCCAGACGGTGGGCGCCGGGGCCGGCCCCCGGGCGCGCCGGGCGGCGAGGCCCGCGAGGGCGGTGCTGCGGCCGGTGCCGGGCACGCCGACGACGGCGAGCACGAGGGCCGCGTCCTCTCCGTCGTCGGCCCGCAGCCGCCCGGCGGGCAGCTCGTCGCACCCGCCGGTGGTGGTGGCGGTGAGCTCCAGGACCCCGGCCAGGTTGAGGTCCCGGCCGTAGGCGGGGACGGTGGCGGCGTTGCGCAGCAGCAGCGCGGCCAGCGGGCCGGGGCGGGCGGCCAGCGGCAGGGCGTGGCCCGCCGCGCGCCGGTCGCCGTGCAGGGCGGTGCCGAGGACCGCTAGGACGGCTCCGGTGGCGGGGTCGAGGACGGGGCCCCCGGCGGCAGGACCGCCGAGGTGCAGCGCCTCGGCGCCCTCGGTGCCGATGGCCAGTTCGAGGGCGGGGCCCGCCGTGCCGCCGAGAACCCGCGCCTCGCGCCAGCCGTGCGCGGCGATCCGTACGTACGTGCCGGGCTCGATGTCCTGCCGGGCGGCCAGGGGCAGGGGGCGGGCGGTCAGCCCTTCGGCGCGGACGAGCGCGAGCCCGCAGTCGGGCAGCAGGGTGAGATCGGCGGGGCCGACCCGGAGGCTGCGGCCGTCGGGGGTGCGCAGCAGGAGGGCGGCGCGGCCCTCGACCACCTCGTGGCCGGTGAGCACCGTGCCCTGGTGGTCGGCGAGGAATCCGGTGCCGCACGGCCGGCCGGCCGGATCCTCGATCCGCACCAGCTCTGCCAGGTCCCCGCTCCCCATGGTCCGACGGTAGGTCGGCGGTGATCACCGGGAAAAGCTCAGGACCGAACGCGCCCCCTCGCACTCCCCCCGTTCGCTTCGAGCGCCTGCCCGAAAGGGTGAATACGTGATCTCCGGCGGGACAGGAACCCGGCGGAGGGGGATCGTGGGGCGGGCACGCGTGCGCGCCCGCCCCACGAGGAAAATCGGCTCAGCCGAAGACGGCGAGGCTCTTCGCCTTGCCGCGCTGCGACTCGACCAGCGCGATCAGCCGCCCGTCCGGGCCGAAGACCGCGACCGCGCCCGCCGGGAACTCCGGCATGTCCAGGCGGACCCCGTTGAGCAGCAGCCCGGCCCGCTTCTCGTCGACGTCCCAGCGCGGGAACGCCGCCGCGGCCGCGTCGCCGACCGGCATGACCGTGAGCTCCTCCTGGAGCTGCTCCAGGGTGCGCGCGGAGTCCAGCTTGTACGGGCCGACCCGGGTGCGGCGCAGCGCGGTCAGATGCCCGCCCACGCCGAGCCCGGCGCCCAGGTCCCGGGCGAGCGCCCGGATGTACGTACCGGAGGAGCAGACGACGGAGACCACCAGGTCCATGACCGGGGTGCCGTCCTCCGCGGTGCCCTCGCGCACGTCGTACACGCGGAAGGAGGAGACGGTGACCGGCCGGGCCGGGATCTCGAACTCCTCGCCGCCGCGCACGCGCGCGTACGACCGCTTGCCGTCGATCTTGATCGCGGAGACCTTCGACGGGACCTGCATGATGGCGCCGGTGAGCTCCGCGACCCCCGCGTCGATCTGCTCGCGGGTGACCTTCGAAGCGTCGACCGACGCCGTGATCTCGCCCTCGGCGTCGTCGGTGATCGTGGTCTGCCCGAGCCGGATGGTGCCCAGGTACTCCTTCTCGGTCAGCGCCAGGTGACCGAGCAGCTTGGTCGCCCGCTCCACGCCGAGGACGAGGACGCCCGTGGCCATGGGGTCGAGCGTGCCGGCGTGGCCGACGCGGCGGGTCTTGGCGATCCCCCGCATCTTGGCCACGACGTCATGCGAAGTGAAGCCCGCCGGCTTGTCGACGATGACAAGGCCTCCGGAGGCCTCCGTCCGGGAGCCGCCGCCGGGCGTCTTCTGTGCGTTGCTCATTCGGCGGCTTCGTCCCCGCCCTGCTTCTTGTACGGGTCGGCCTCACCGGCGAAGGTCGCGCCCGAGGACGCGTCCCGCACCTTGGCGTCGGAGGCGCGCACCTGGTCGAGGAGGTCCTCGATGTTCTTGGCGGTCTCCGGGAGGGCGTCGGCCACGAAGGTGAGCGTCGGGGTGAACTTGGTGCCCGCGGCCCGGCCGACGGCCGAACGCAGGATGCCCTTGGCGCTCTCCAGGCCGGCGGCGGCGCTGGCCCGGTCCTCCTCGTCCCCGTAGACCGTGTAGAAGACCGTGGCCTCCCGCAGGTCCCCGGTGACGCGGGTGTCCGTGATCGTCACGTGCGTACCCAGGCGCGGGTCCTTGATGCCGCGCTGCAGCTTCTCGGCGACCACCTCCCGGATGAGGTCCGCCAGCTTCTTCGCCCGCGCGTTGTCGGCCACTGGTCCTTCTCCTCTTTCTTGCCTTGCTTGCTGAGTTCAGTCTTCGTCGGTGTGGAGCCTGCGTCTAACCGACAGCAGCTCCACCTCCGGCCGGGCGGCGACCAGGCGCTCGCACCGGTCCAGTACGTCACTGAGGTGCCCCTGGTCGCCCGACACCATCGCGACGCCGATCTCGGCCCGCCGATGGAGATCCTGGCCCGACACCTCCGCCGCGCTCACGGAGAACTTCCGCTGGAGCTCGGCGACGATCGGCTTGACGACGGAGCGCTTCTCCTTCAGCGACCGTACGTCGCCGAGGAGCAGATCGAAGGACAGCGTCCCCACATACATGTATGCCCGGATGTCCCGCCGGTTCGGGTTCATGGCCCCGCCAACCACTTGGCGGGGACATCAGAACCGTACACGCAACGGCCGGGGCCGATCGACGGAATTCCTTCCCGCCGACCGGCCCCGGATCAACGCTGTACGTCAGGCGCGCGGCTTCTCGCGCATCTCGTACGTCGCGATGACGTCGTCGATCTTGATGTCGTTGAAGTTTCCGAGGTTGATACCACCCTCGAAGCCTTCGCGGATCTCGGTGACGTCGTCCTTGAAGCGGCGCAGACCGTGGATCGTGAGGTCCTCGGCGATGACCTTGCCGTCGCGGACCAGACGCGCCTTGGTGTTGCGCTTGACCTCGCCCGAGCGGATGAGGACACCGGCGATGTTGCCCAGCTTGGACGAGCGGAAGACCTCGCGGATCTCCGCCGTACCGAGCTCGACCTCTTCGTACTCCGGCTTGAGGAGACCCTTCAGGGCCGCCTCGATCTCCTCGATGGCCTGGTAGATCACCGAGTAGTACCGGACGTCGACGCCCTCGCGCTCCGCCATCTGCGCGGCACGGCCGGCCGCACGGACGTTGTAGCCGATGACGATGGCGTCGGAGCCCATCGCCAGGTCGATGTCGGACTCGGTGACCGCACCCACACCGCGGTGCAGGACGCGGATGTCCACCTCTTCGCCGACGTCGAGCTGGAGCAGCGAGGCTTCGAGGGCCTCGACCGCACCGGACGCGTCGCCCTTGATGATGAGGTTGAGTTCCTGGACGAGACCGGCCTTGAGCACCTTGTCGAGGTCCTCCAGGGACACCCGGCGGACGCGCTTGGCGAAGGCGGCGTTGCGCTCACGCGCGGCGCGCTTCTCGGCGATCTGGCGGGCCGTACGGTCCTCGTCGACAACGATGAGGTTGTCGCCGGCACCCGGCACGTTGGTGAGACCGAGCACCAGGACGGGAGTCGACGGGGTCGCCTCCTCGACGTTGTTGCCCTTGTCGTCGAGCATCGCCCGGACGCGGCCGTACGCGTCGCCGACCACCACGGTGTCGCCGATGCGCAGCGTTCCGCGCTGGACCAGGACGGTCGAGACGGCACCGCGACCGCGGTCGAGGTGGGACTCGATCGCAATACCCTGCGCGTCCTGGTTCGGGTTGGCCCGAAGGTCGAGCGAGGCGTCGGCGGTGAGGACCACAGCCTCCAGCAGGGAGTCGATGTGCAGACCCTGCTTGGCGGAGATGTCGACGAACATGGTGTCGCCGCCGTACTCCTCGGCCACCAGACCGAACTCGGTCAGCTGACCGCGGACCTTGACCGGGTCGGCACCCTCGACGTCGATCTTGTTGACCGCGACGACGATCGGGACGCCGGCGGCCTTGGCGTGGTTGAGCGCCTCGATCGTCTGCGGCATGACGCCGTCGTTGGCCGCGACCACGAGGATCGCGATGTCGGTCGACTTCGCACCACGGGCACGCATGGCGGTGAACGCCTCGTGACCCGGGGTGTCGATGAAGGTGATGCGGCGCTCTTCACCGTTGACCTCGGTACCCACCTGGTAGGCACCGATGTGCTGGGTGATGCCACCGGCCTCGCCCGCGACGACGTTGGTCTTGCGGATGGCGTCGAGCAGTCGGGTCTTACCGTGGTCGACGTGACCCATGACGGTGACGACCGGCGGACGGGAGACCAGAGCCTCTTCGCCGCCCTCGTCCTCGCCGAACTCGATGTCGAAGGACTCGAGAAGCTCGCGGTCCTCCTCCTCCGGGCTGACGATCTGGACGACGTAGTTCATCTCCTCGCCGAGCATCGTCAGCGTGTCGTCGGAGACGGACTGCGTGGCCGTGACCATCTCACCGAGGTTCATCATCACCGCGACGAGCGACGCCGGGTTGGCGCCGATCTTCTCGGCGAAGTCGGTGAGGGAGGCACCGCGCGACAGGCGAATGGTGTCGCCGTTGCCGCGAGGCAGCATCACGCCGCCCACGGACGGGGCCTGCATGGCCTCGTACTCCTGGCGCCTCTGCCGCTTCGACTTGCGACCACGACGCGCGGGACCACCGGGACGGCCGAAGGCGCCCTGCGTGCCACCACGGGCACCCGGACCACCGGGACGACCGCCGAAGCCACCGGGACGACCGCCGAAGCCGCCGCCACCGCCGCCGGGACCACCCGGACGACCGCCGCCGCCACCGGGACCACCGGGACGGCCGGCGAAGCCGCCGCCGCCACCGCCGGGACCGGCCGGACGACCGGCGAAGCCGGGACGACCGCCGCCGCCGGGACCGGCCGGACGACCGCCGGGGCCACCGGGGCCACGACCGCCGGGGCCGGGACGCGGGCCGGCAGCGGGACGCTGCGGCATCATGCCCGGGTTCGGACGGTTACCGCCGGGCGCGCCGCCCGGGCGGGGAGCCTGCGGACGAGGCATGCCACCGGGGGTCGGACGCGGAGCGCCGCCCTGGGGACGCGGGGCGCCGGGAACGCCGCCCTGGCCCTGCGGACGCGGAGCGCCGCCGGGGGCACCCTGGCCACCGGGACGCGGCGCGCCACCCTGCGGACGGGGCGACTGCGGACGCGCCATGCCGGTGGAGCCACCGGAGGTGAAGGGGTTGTTGCCCGGACGCGGGCCGGCCGGGCGACCGCCCGGACGCGGGGCCTGCTGGCCGGGGCGCGGGGCCTGCTGACCCGGACGCGGCGCCTGCTGGCCCGGACGGGCAGCGGCGGGACGCGGGCCGGGGGCGGCACCGCCGGGACGCTGACCGGCGGCCGGGGCCGACGGGGCGGCCGGGGGGGCCGTGAACTCCGGGGTGGTCGGAGCCGGCGCGGCGGGCGCGGGCTTCGGGGCCGGCTTCGGACCCGGACGCGGGCCCGACGCGGCCGGAGCCGGAGAGGGGGTGCTGCTCGCGGGCGCGGCCGGGGTGACCGGCGCCGCGGGCGCGGCGGGGGCCGGCTTGGGGGCCGGGGCGCCGGGCTTGGGGGCAGCGGGACGAGCCGCGGCGGCCGGGGACGGCGCCGCGGGCTTCGCGGGGGAAGGCGTCGCCTTGCGGGGCGCGCCGGGCTTGGCAGCGGTCTTGCCGGCGTTGCCGCCGGGACCCTGCAAAGCGTCAGTCAACTTGCGCACGACCGGCGCCTCGATCGTCGAGGACGCCGAACGGACGAATTCACCGAGTTCTTGGAGCTTGGCCATGACGACCTTGCTCTCCACACCGAACTCCTTGGCGAGCTCGTATACCCGGACCTTAGCCACTTCGCTCCTTTTAGGTCCGGTTACCGCCGGACCGTCGCTACTTCATGGGCGTACTCATCGCGTACTCATCGAGTGCTCATCGCAATCTCGACCTACTTCCAACTCGCGAGGTACCTGACCGCACGGGATTCCGTGCCGTACTTCTTCACTGCGGTGCCACCCGCTCGACGTGGTGGCGGAGAGCCACCGTGTCGAGCGGTCCTTGGGCCTTGAAGGCCCTGGGGAACGCCCGGCGGCGAACCGCCAGGTCGAGACAGACCACGGCGGGGTGCACATACGCACCCCGGCCGGGCAGCGTACCGCGATGATCGGGGACGCACTCGTCCTTATTCATCACGATCCGCAGCAGGTCGCTCTTGGCCGCTCGCTCCCGGCATCCCACACAGGTTCGCTCAGGGCACGCGCGGGCATGCGTCCGGCCAGACACGATAAGTCTACCTCCCCGTACCGACCTCACCCGTTCGGGGCAAAAATCGAACAGCTGTTGGCCAAAATCGGTCTCAGTCCCGGGGGTCCGAGACCTCGGTGTCCGGGCGGATGTCGATCCGCCAGCCGGTGAGGCGCGCGGCCAGACGGGCGTTCTGCCCCTCCTTGCCGATCGCCAGCGACAGCTGGTAGTCCGGCACCGTCACCCGGGCCGAGCGGGCGGCCAGGTCCACGATCTCGACCTTGGAGACCCGCGCCGGGGAGAGCGCGTTCGCCACCATCTCGGCCGGGTCGTCCGACCAGTCGACGATGTCGATCTTCTCGCCGAGCAGCTCCGCCATGACGTTGCGCACCCGGCTGCCCATCGGGCCGATGCAGGCGCCCTTGGCGTTCAGGCCCGAACGGGTGGAACGGACGGCGATCTTGGTGCGGTGACCGGCCTCACGGGCGATGGCCGAGATCTCGACCGAGCCGTCGGCGATCTCCGGCACCTCCAGGGCGAAGAGCTTCTTCACCAGATTGGGGTGGGTACGCGAAAGGGTGACGGACGGACCGCGGACACCCTTCGCCACCCGGACGACGTACGTGCGCAGCCGCAGGCCGTGCGTGTAGTCCTCGCCCGGCACCTGCTCCTGCACCGGGAGGATGGCCTCCAGCTTGTCGTCCAGCCGGACGAGGACGTTCTTCGGGTCCTTGCCCTGCTGCACCTGGCCGGCCACGATGTCGCCCTCGCGGCGGGCGTACTCGCCGAAGGTCACGTCGTTCTCGGCGTCCCGCAGACGCTGCTGGATGACCTGGCGGGCGGTGCTCGCCGCGATCCGGCCGAAGTCCGACGGCGTGTCGTCGAAGTCCTTCGGCTCCTGGCCCTCCTCCAGCTCGGAGGGGTCCTCCTTCGCCCACACGGTCACGTGACCGGTGGCCCGGTTCAGCTCCACGCGCGCGTGGCGGCGGGCGTCGGGGGTGCGGTGGTAGGCGATGAGGAGGGCCGACTCGATCGCCTCGACCAGCATCCCGAAGGAGATGTCCTTCTCCTTCGCCAGGCCCTCCAGGAGCCTCACGTCGATGTCCACGGCTACGCCTCCTCTTCCTTCTTGTCCTTGCGGTTGAACTCGATCTCGACACGCGCCTTCGCGATCTCGGCGAACTCGACCCGGCGGGCGGTGGCCTTGCGGCCCTTGACGCCCGGCACCTCGGTGTCGAGGCCGTCCTCGTCCACCGCGAGGATCCGGGTGACGACCTCGCCGCCGCCCGCCTCGGGGGTCAGCGTCAGCTTCACCAGGCGGCCGGTGGCGCGCTCGTAGTGGCGGTGCTGGGTCAGGGGGCGGTCGGCGCCGGGGGAGCTGACTTCGAGGACGTACTCGCCCTCGCCCATCGCGTCCGTCTCGTCCAGCTTCTCGGAGATGACGCGACTCAGCTCGGCGCAGGCGTCGAGCTCGACGCCCTCCTCCGAATCGACGATGACCCTCAGCAGTCCGCGGCGGCCGGCCCGGGACACCTCGATCTCTTCCAGGTCGAGATCCTTGGCGTGGACGAGCGGCTCCAGAAGACCGCGCAGCCGTTCGCTCTGGGTGGTGCTCATCCGGGTGACTCCTCGGCCGCGTGTGCTGTTGTGGGTTCGTCGCGTGTCAGATCAAAGGGTATCCGGTCCGGAAGGGTGTTGCCGTCCACCGGGCCGGGGGCCGCGGGTACGCTCGCCTGCGGTGATCTTCGAATACCTGAGCGTGAGGGAGACGGTGTGACGACCATCGGCAGGCGCGCGCTCCTGACGGCGGGCGCGGCGGGCACCACGGCGGCGCTCGCCGGCTGCACCTCCGCCGGGAACGCGCGCCCGGAGCCTCCCAGTGCCGCCGAACGCGCCGCGCGCGCCGAGGCCCTGCTGCGCGCCCGCTCGGCGGCGACCGGCCGGACCCTCCTCGGCCGCTACGACGCGGTGCTCGCCGCGCACCCCTCGCTCGCCGGCCGGCTCGCGCCGCTGCGGGCCTCGGTCGCGGCCCATGTGAAGGCGCTCGGCGAGGGCGGCACGCCCCCGGCCCCCGGCCCCTCCGCGTCGGGCTCGCACTCCCCCACCGCGTCCGCCTCGTCGGCCCCGGCCCCCGTACCGGCCGACCCCGCGGCCGCGGTCGCCGGGCTCGTCGCCGCCGAACGGGCGACCGCCGACACCCACACGGCCGTGCTCCTGACGGCGCCGCCCGAGTACGCCCGGCTGCTCGCCTCGGTCGCCGCCGCCGGCGCGGCCCACGCCTATCTGCTGACCGAAGGGGGCCGGGGATGACCGCGCTCGACGCGGCCCAGGCCGCACTCGCCGCCGAGCACGCCGCCGTGTACGGGTACGGGGTCGTCGGCGCCCGGGTCGGCGAGGACCGGCGCGCCGAGGCCACCGCCGCGTACGAGGGCCACCGTGCCCGCCGGGACGCGCTGCGCCGCACCGTCCGCGACCTGGGCGGCGAGCCGACCGCCGCCGCCGCGGCCTATGAGCTGCCGTTCACCGTGCCGGACCCCGCCGCGGCCGTACGTCTCGCCGCCGTCCTGGAGGACCGGATCGCCGGGGTCTACTCCGACCTGGTCCGCTCCGCCGACGGGCCGCTGCGCAAGGACGCGGCGGCGGCGCTGCGCGAGGCGGCGGTCCGTGCCGTCCGCTGGCGCGGCAGCGACGTAACCTTTCCTGGGCTCGCCGAACGGGCGTAGTCGGGCGTAGTACCGGCCTGTCACCGAGGAAACGAAGGAAACAAGGCGCGTATGGGTTTCGAACCGCCGCAGCGACTGGTGCGGGCGCTCGGCGAGACGTACGGGGAGGCCGTCGCGGCCGAGTGGCTCGGGAAGCTGCCCGAGCTCACCCGGGACGCGCTGGAGCACGCCGGTCTCGTCGCCGAACGGGTGATGGCCCCGGGCGGTCGCAGCAGCCTCGTCGTGCTCGTCCCGGGGGCAGCCCTGAAGCTGGCGCCCGCCGTCGCCCGCCCGGACCTGGAGCGGGACGCGCTCGCGCACTGGAACGGCTGGGGCGCGGTGCGCCCGATCGGCACCACCGGGGAGGGCGGGCTGCTCCTGGAGCGGCTGCACCCGGAGGTCTCGCTGCGCTCGCTGCCGGAGGCGAAGGCGCTCCTGGAGGCCGCCGGGACCGTCCGGCGGCTGTGGGTCGAGCCGCCCGCGGACCACGGCTTCGAGTCGGTCGCCGAGCGGACCGGGCGGCAGGCCGCCGCGATGGCGGAGCACCTCGCCGACGCCGAGGCCGGCGCCCTGGTGACGACCGCCCTCGCGGCCCGCGAGGAGCTGCTCGCGGGCGATGCCGAGGCGCTGCTGCTGCACGGCTGCTTCCGCCAGGGCAAGGTCCTCGCGGGTGACCGGGTGCCCTGGCTCGCGGTCGGCCCCGAGCCGCTGGTCGGCGAGCGGGCCTTCGACCTGGCGCGGCTGGTGCGGGACCGGGTGGAGGACCTGGTGGCCGCCTCGTCCGGGGCCTCGGCGGCCCGGCGGCGGGTGAACAAGCTGGCGGACGCGCTGGACATGGACCGGGAGCGGCTGCGCGGCTGGACGCTGTTCCGGGCGGTCGAGTCCGCGACGCGGGCGCTGGACGCGGGGCGGCGGGCCGACGCGGAGCTGCTCCTTGAGTTCGCGGGCTGGCTGTAGGGGAATACCCTTTTTGTAACCCTTTCTCAGGGGGCCCGTCATGATCCAAGAGCTGTTGATGGCAGTCGTGGGGGCGGGGGCGGCGGTCGCCGTGTACGCGGGCGCCGCGGCGCGGGTGGTGAAGCAGTACGAGCGCGGTGTGGTGTTCCGCTTCGGGCGGCTCGTCGACCGGGAGCGCCAGCCCGGCTTCCAGATGATCGTCCCGTTGGTCGACCGCATGCACAAGGTGAACATGCAGATCGTCACCATGCCCGTGCCGGCCCAGGAGGGCATCACCCGGGACAACGTGACGGTGCGGGTCGACGCGGTCGTCTACTTCAAGGTCGTGGACGCGGCGGACGCCCTGGTGCGGGTGGAGGACTACAAGTTCGCCGTCTCGCAGATGGCCCAGACCTCGCTGCGGTCGATCATCGGCAAGAGCGACCTCGACGACCTGCTGTCCAACCGCGAGAAGCTCAACCAGGGCCTGGAGCTGATGCTGGACAGCCCGGCGATGGGGTGGGGCGTCGCGATCGACCGGGTGGAGATCAAGGACGTATCGCTGCCGGAGACGATGAAGCGCTCGATGGCCCGGCAGGCCGAGGCGGACCGCGAGCGGCGGGCCCGGGTGATCAACGCGGACGCGGAGCTCCAGGCCTCGAAGAAGCTGGCGGAGGCGGCGCGCCAGATGGAGGACACGCCGTCCGCGCTCCAGCTGCGGCTGCTCCAGACGGTGATGGCGGTGTCGGCGGAGAAGAACTCGACCCTGGTCCTGCCGATCCCGGTCGAGCTCCTCCGCTTCCTGGAACGCGCGGCCGGCGGCCCGGAGCAGACCGCCCAAGCCACCCAAGCCGCCCCGGCCGCCCCGGTCGCCCCGGTCGCGCCCCCCGCGGTGATGCCGCGCTCCGACGCGTACCTGAAGGGCGTCGACCACGCGGCGGAGGCGATCGAGGACCTGACGGGCGCGTCGGTGGATCCGGTACCGAGGGAGGACGACGACGAGGCCGGGGGCGGGACCGGGACCGGTGCCGCCGCCTGACGGGCCGGGCCTGACGGGCCGGGCCTGACGGGCCGGGCCTGACGGGCCGGGCCTGACGGGCCGGGCCTGGCGGCGGGCCTGGCGGGGGGCCCGACGGCGGGGTCCGGCGCAGGCCGACGCGTGCCGGGATGCGCAGCTGACTCTATTGTCCTGATATGCCGTTCTCCGCCACCCAGGAGCCGGGCGGGCCCGCCCGACCGCTCATCCTCTTCGCCGTCACGGACGCCCGCGTCCTGAAGGAGCTCGGCGGCATGCTGCGCGAGCTGGGGTACGAGGTCCGGCAGGCGGCCGACGGCCCCGCCGTCCGCCGCGCGCTGCGGGAGCGCGCGCCGCAGGGGGTGGTGCTCAGTCTCCAGCTGCCCGGCTGCGACCCCTGGCGGCTGCTCGCCGAGCTGCGCGCCCGCGACCGGGTCCTGCCCATCGTCGTCGGGGCCCCCGTCTACATCGAGGACGACGCGGCCCGCGCGTACCGCCTCGGCGCGGACGACTACATCACCTTCGCCCTCTCCCGCGCGCAGGGCATGCCCCGCGTCGCCGCCCGCTTCCGGCGGCTGCTGCTGCCCGGCACCGCGCCCGCCCACGAGGCCCCGGAAGCCGGGGGCGGCACCGCGCGCGGGCCGCGGATCACCGTGGACCGCCCGACCCGGACGGCCCGCGCCGACGGGACCCCGCTCGACCTGACTCCGCTCGAATTCGACCTGCTCGCCCTGCTCACCGCCCGGCCCGAACAGGTGCTGAGCCACGGGCAGTTGCTCCGCCAGGTGTGGGGCGAGGACGAGAACGCCGACCCCCGCCGGGTGAAGTACGCCATCCTGAGACTGCGCCGCAAGATCGCCGCGGCGACCGGCGGCCGCACCGGCATCGGCACCGTCCGAGGCGTCGGCTACCGCTACCACCCCACCGACTGACCCGCCCGACACATGCCCTCCGTCCCCCGAGGGTGCGGACCGTAGGTCCCGAAACGCCCGCCGAAGGTCACCCACCGCCGCCCGGCAACCCGGCCGCACCCGCCGCGCACCCGCTCCGCAACCCCACCGCGAGACCGTCGAGGTTCCAGCACGCGCGGAACGTACGGAGGGATCCCGGTGACGGAACTGGTGGCGGTCGTGCCCGCGCACGACGAGCAGGACGGCATCGTCGCCACTCTGGCCGGGCTCTACCGGCAGTCGCTGCGACCCGACCGGATCGTCGTCGTCGCGGACAACTGCACGGACCTCACCGCAGAGATCGCCGAACGCTGCGGGGCCGAGGTGTTCGTCACCTCCGGCAACCGGGACAAGAAGGCGGGCGCGCTCAACCAGGCCCTGCCCGCCGCCCTCGACGCGCTTCCCGACGACGCCATGGTCCTGGTCCAGGACGCCGACACCGTCCTCAACCCCGAGTTCGTCCGGTGCGCCGTCGACGCCCTGGACGAGGACGAGACCGTCGGAGCCGTCGGCGGCATCTTCTTCGGCGAGGAGGGCGGCGGGCTGCTCGGCCTCCTCCAGCGCATGGAGTACGAGCGGTACGCCCTGGAGATCCACCGCAAGGGCAACAAGGCCGTCGTCCTCACCGGGACCGGCACCGTCTTCCGCGCCCGGGTGCTGCGCGAGGTCCGCGCGGCGCGCCGCGCGGACCGGATCGGCGGCGGGGACGGCTACTACAGCCTCGCCTCGCTCACCGAGGACGACGAGATGACCAAGGCCGTCAAGACGCTGGGGCACCGCACGGTCTCCCCCGACGGCTGCTGGCTCGTCACCGAGGTCATGCCGACCCTGCCCAAGCTGTGGCACCAGCGGCTGCGGTGGCAGCGGGGCGCGCTTGAGAACCTGCGCGACTACGGCCTGACCAGGGTCACCCTGCCGTACTTCGGGCAGCAGCTGATGCTCGCCCTCGGCGGCCTCGCGCTCGCCCTGTTCGCCACCCTCACCGTGCTCGTCCTGGCCACGGTCGGCTGGCAGGGCTTCTCCCTGTTCTGGACGGCGATCACGCTGATCTTCGTCCTCGAACGCACCCTGACCGTGCGCGGAGCGGGCCGCCGGGCCGTCCTGCTCGCCCTGCCGCTGGTCCCGGAACTCCTCTACGACGTCTTCCGGCAGCTGGTCTTCGCCCGGTCCCTCGTCGATCTCGTCCTGCGCCGCAAGGAGCGCTGGGTCGCCACCTGAAAGGAAAGGATCACCATGTACGGAAAACCCGTCGGCGCGAGTGCCGTGGGCGGCACGGGCGCGGGCCTCGCCGCGACCGGCGGCGGCATGTCCCCGCTCGCCGTGCTCGCTCTCATCGTGGCCGCGACGACGCTGATCGCCGCAGGACTCGCGGTGCGCAGCCTCGTCCCCGTCATCCGGGGCGACCGCCCCGAACGCCGCCGCTGAGCGGCCCCATGAGAACGCGCCCTCCACCGGACCAGGTCCGGTGGAGGGCGCCTCCGTGTGCGGGTCAGGCGGAGAGGCGCGCGATGGCCTCGGCCACCGGGAGCTCCTCGCGCTCGCCCGTGCGGCGGTCCTTCAGCTCGACGACGCCCTCGGCCGCGCGGCGGCCGGCGACGAGGATCTTCGGGACGCCCATGAGCTCGGCGTCGGTGAACTTGACGCCCGGGGAGACGCCCGCGCGGTCGTCGACCAGGACGCGCAGACCGGCGGCGGCCAGCTTGTCGGAGACCTCCAGGGCGAGCTCGATCTGCTGCGCCTTGCCGGCCGCGACGACGTGCACGTCGGCCGGGGCGATCTCGGCGGGCCAGCACAGGCCCTTCTCGTCGGCGGTCTGCTCGGCGAGGGCGGCGACGGCGCGGGAGACGCCGATGCCGTAGGAGCCCATGGTCACGCGGACCGGCTTGCCGTTCTGGCCGAGGACGTCCAGCTTGAGCGCGTCGGCGTACTTGCGGCCGAGCTGGAAGATGTGGCCGATCTCGATCGCGCGGTCCAGCTTCAGGCCGGTGCCGCACTTGGGGCAGGGGTCGCCGTCCTGGACGACGACGACGTCGACGTACTGCTCGACCTCGAAGTCGCGGCCCGCGACGACGTTCTTGGTGTGGGTGCCGGGCTTGTTGGCGCCGGTGATCCACGCCGTGCCGGGCGCGACGCGCGGGTCGGCGATGTAGGTGACCTTCTCCAGGCCCTGCGGGCCGACGTAGCCGCGGACCAGGTCGGCGCGCTGCGCGAAGTCCTCCTCCGTCACCAGCTCGACCGTGGCGGTCGGGCCGAAGTGCGCCTCGACCTTGTCCATGTCGACCTCGCGGTCGCCGGGGACGCCGATGGCGACGATCTCGCCGTCGACCTTCACCAGGAGGTTCTTGAGCGTGGCGGAGGCCGGGACGCCCAGCGAGGCGGCGAGCGTCTCGATGGTGGGGGTGTCGGGGGTCGGGATCTCCTCGGCGGCGGGCACCTCGGTGGCGTCGACCGGCTTCACCGCCTGGTACACCGCCTCGGTGTTGGCGGCGAAGTCGCAGTTCGGGCAGTCGGCGAAGGTGTCCTCGCCGGCCGCGGCCGGGGCGAGGAACTCCTCGGACTTCGAGCCGCCCATCGCGCCCGCGGTGGCGGCGCAGATGCGGTAGTCGAGGCCGAGGCGCTCGAAGACGCGCTGGTACGCCTGGCGGTGCAGGGCGTAGGAGTGCGCGAGGCCCTCGTCCTCGGTGTCGAAGGAGTACGAGTCCTTCATGAGGAACTCGCGGCCGCGCAGGATGCCGGCGCGGGGGCGTGCCTCGTCGCGGAACTTCGTCTGGATCTGGTAGAGGATGACCGGCAGGTCCTTGTAGGAGGACGCCTGGTCCTTCACCAGGAGGGTGAAGATCTCCTCGTGGGTCGGGCCGAGGAGGTAGTCGCCGCCCTTGCGGTCCTGGAGGCGGAACAGCTCGGGGCCGTACTCCTCCCAGCGGCCGGTGGCCTCGTAGGGCTCGCGGGGCAGCAGGGCCGGCAGGGAGACCTCCTGGGCGTCGATGGCGTCCATCTCCTCACGGACGACGCGCTCGACGTTGGCGAGGACCTTCTTGCCCAGGGGCAGCCAGCTCCAGATGCCGGCGGCGGTGCGGCGGACGTAGCCGGCGCGGACGAGCAGCTTGTGGCTGAGGACCTCGGCGTCCGCCGGGTCGTCGCGCAGCGTCTTCGCCATCAACTTCGACATGCGCTGGACCGGTGCGTTGGCCATGGTTCTCGTACTCCTGCCGGGTAAGGGTGATGGCTAGGAGGTTAGCCGGGCGGGCCCGGGTCGGAGAAATCAGTTCCCGCGTCTGAGCGGCAGCGGGGCGCCCATGACCGCGTACGGGCGGGGTGCGCTCGGGAAGTGCACCTGCCGGGCGAGGTCGAGGTAGCCGAGCGAGGCGTACAGGCCGCGGGCGGGGCTGTCGGTGTCGATCGCGGAGAGGATCGAGCGGGGCAGCTCCGAGGTGTCGGTGATGGTGGTGATCAGCGCGCGGCCGACGCCACGGCCCTGGAAGGCCGGGTGGACGTGCAGCTCGGTGATGACGAAGGAGTCGTCGAGCCAGCCCTCGCTGCCGGTGGTGCGCAGATACGGCTCGACGATGGTGGACCACCAGTGGGAGCGGTCGTTGGGCATCCCGTACACGAAGCCGACGAGCGTCCCGTCGGGGGTGGTCGCCCCGTAGGCGCGGGCGCCGGGGTTGAGCAGATGGCGCAGCACGATGTGGCGGCGTACGGCGATCTCGTCCGCTTCGAGCCCGAAGGCCTGGGCCTGCACGGCGAGCGCCTCGTCCACGCGCGCGGCGAGATTGACGGGCCCGATCCCGACCTTCGTGTCATCCATGCGCCGCACCCTACAAGCCGTACGGGCGCTTCAGGACGTGCTTCTGGAGGTGCTTCAGGACGTGCTTCAGAACAGCACGCTCATGAAGGCGCCGACCTCGTCGAAGCCGACCCTGCGGTACGCGGCCCTGGCAGGGGTGTTGTAGTCGTTCACGTAGAGGCTGACGAGGGGGGCGACGTCGGCGAGCGCGTACTGGAGGACGGCGGCCATGCCGGTCTCGGAGAGGCCGCGGCCGCGGTGCTCGGGGGCGACCCAGACGCCCTGGATCTGGCAGGCCTGGCGGGTGGCGGCGCCGATCTCGGCCTTGAAGACGACCCGGCCGTCCTCGATGCGGGCGAAGGAGCGGCCGGAGCCGACGAGCTCGGCGACGCGGGCCTGGTAGAGGAGTCCGCCGTCGCCGCCGGACATCGGGGAGATGCCGACCTCCTCGGTGAACATGGCCACGCAGGCGGGCATGATCACCTCCATCTCGTCCTTCCGGACCCGGCGGACCAGCGGGTCGGCGGTGACGGTGGTGGAGGGCGCGTCGGCGACCATCAGCGGCTGGTGGGCGCGGACGTCGCGGGCGGGGCCCCAGCCGGGCTCCAGGAGCCGCCAGAGCTGCCCGGTGGGTCCGGCGGGGCCGACGATGGAGGAGCAGCGGCGGCCGATCCGGCGGGCCCGGTCGGCGAAGGCGCGGACGGCCTCGGGGGTGGCGCAGATGGGGACCAGGTTGGCGCCGGAGTAGCAGAGCGAGCGCAGGTGCCCGTCGGCGTACCAGCCCCACATCTCGCCGCCCAGGCGCCAGGGGTCGAGCCCGGCGATCTGGACGCGGGCGGTCACGAAGGCGTTCTCGACGGGGGCGCTCTCCAGGACGGCGAGCGCGGCGCCGAGGTCGGCGGGTTCGAGGACCCGGGTGGAGGTCTGCGTCAACACGAGGGGGCCTCACCGTACGGTTTCTGCTGGTCTCCGCACTTTACCCCCGTCCCCCGCCGCCCGGGGTGTGCGAAGCCCCTCCGTCCCGGGAGGGGCGGAGGGGCTTCGCGAGCTGCTTCGAGAGCTGCTTCGAGAGCTGCTTCGGGAGCGCGGGGCTCAGACGCCGATGGCGACGGTCGGCTCGCCGCTGGCGACGCCGTCCTTCTCCATCTGCTCGGCGATCTTCAGGGCCTCTTCGATCAGGGTCTCGACGATCTTCGACTCGGGGACGGTCTTGATGACCTCGCCCTTCACGAAGATCTGGCCCTTGCCGTTGCCGGAGGCGACGCCGAGGTCGGCCTCGCGGGCCTCGCCGGGGCCGTTGACGACGCAGCCCATGACGGCGACGCGCAGCGGGACCTCCATGCCCTCCAGGCCGGCGGTGACCTCCTCGGCCAGCTTGTAGACGTCGACCTGGGCGCGTCCGCAGGACGGGCAGGAGACGATCTCCAGGCGGCGCGGCTTGAGGTTCAGCGACTCCAGGATCTGGTTGCCGACCTTGACCTCCTCGACCGGCGGGGCCGAGAGGGAGACGCGGATGGTGTCGCCGATGCCCTCGGAGAGCAGCGCGCCGAAGGCGACGGCGGACTTGATGGTGCCCTGGAAGGCGGGGCCGGCCTCGGTGACGCCGAGGTGCAGCGGGTAGTCGCAGGCGGCGGCCAGCTGGCGGTAGGCGTTGACCATGACGACCGGGTCGTTGTGCTTGACCGAGATCTTGATGTCGCCGAAGCCGTGCTCCTCGAAGAGGGAGGCCTCCCAGAGGGCGGACTCGACGAGCGCCTCGGGGGTGGCCTTGCCGTACTTGGCGAGCAGGCGGGCGTCGAGCGATCCGGCGTTGACGCCGATACGGATCGGGGTACGGGTCTCGGAGGCCGCCTTGGCGATCTCCTTGACCTTGTCGTCGAACTGCTTGATGTTGCCCGGGTTGACGCGGACCGCGGCGCAGCCGGCGTCGATCGCGGCGAACACGTACTTCGGCTGGAAATGGATGTCGGCGATGACCGGGATCTGCGACTTCTTCGCGATGGTCGCGAGGGCGTCGGCGTCGTCCTGGGTGGGGCAGGCCACCCGGACGATCTGGCAGCCGGAGGCGGTGAGCTCGGCGATCTGCTGGAGCGTGGCGCCGATGTCCGAGGTGCGGGTGGTAGTCATCGACTGCACCGACACGGGGGCGTCGCCGCCGACGGCCACCGATCCGACCTGGATCTGGCGGCTCTTGCGCCGCTCGGCCAGCTTGGTCGGGACGGAAGGCATTCCGAGAGAGATCGCGGTCATCAGCTGTACAACCCCAAGGTGTGGTTCATCGGGCTCAGGTCTTGCTCAGGTCTTGCTGAGGTCTTGCTCAGGCCTTGCTCAGGTCTTCGAGATTACCGCCCCGCGGGCGGGCGGCCGGACACCGCACGGGTTCCGGCCGCGTGCGGCTCAGGTCAGCTTCACCGGATTGACGATGTCGGCGACGAGGACGAGCAGCGTGAAGCAGACGAACACGCCTGCCACGACGTAGGCGGCCGGCATCAGCTTGGCCACGTCGAAGGGGCCCGGGTCGGGGCGCCGGAAGATCCGCGCGGTGTGGCGGCGGATCGACTCCCACAGGGCGCCGGCGATGTGGCCGCCGTCGAGCGGGAGCAGGGGGAGCATGTTGAACAGGAACAGCGACACGTTGAACATGACCAGCAGGTTCATGAACCAGACGAGGATCGTCTGCGGCGGCGCGTCCACGGTCATCAGCTCGCCGCTGATGCGGGCGGCGCCGACGACGCCGACCGGCGAGTCCTGGGCGCGCTCGCCGCCCCCGAAGGCCGCGTTCCACAGGTCGGGGATCTTGCCGGGCAGGGCGATGACGGACTCGACGCCGGCCTGGAGCTGGTCGGACATGCGGGTGGTGGACTCGCCGAAGGTGAGCGGGGTGACCTCGGTCTTGGAGGCGAAGCCCAGGTAGCCGGCGGGGACCGTCTGGAGCGGCTGGACGACCCGGCCGTCGGCGTCCTTCTTGTAGACCTCGTTCTTGATGAGCGTGGGGTGGAGGTCGATCCGCTGGTCACCGCGCTGGACGGTGATGGTGGCGGGGCCGATGGTGTCCCGGATGTGGTCGGAGAGGGTGTTCCAGTCCGCGACGGCGGTGCCGTTGAAGGCGAGGATCTTGTCGCCCGGCTTCAGTCCGGCGGCGAACGCGGGCGAGACCGGGTCGCCGGCCTGGCAGGCCTCGCGCTTGGTGGACTGCGGGATGACGCACTTCTGGACGCCGGCGACCTTGGTGGTCTGGGCCTCGAAGCCGATGGCCATGGCGCTGCCGAAGAACAGGAAGACGGCCAGGACCAGGTTCATGAACGGTCCGGCGAACATCACGATGACGCGCTTCCACGGCTTGCGCGTGTAGAAGAGCCGGTCCTCGTCGCCGGGCTGGAGCTCCTCGAAGGAGGCCTCGCGGGCGTCCTCGATCATGGAGCGCCAGGGGGAGGTGGAGCGGGCCTCGATCTTCCCGTCCTTGCCGGGCGGGAACATGCCGATCATGCGGATGTAGCCGCCGGCGGGGATCGCCTTGAAGCCGTACTCGGTCTCGCCCTTCTTGCGCGACCAGACGGTGGGGCCGAAGCCGACCATGTACTGGGGCACCCGGATGCCGAACAGCTTCGCCGTGGAGAGGTGGCCGAGCTCGTGCCAGGCGATCGACACGAGCAGGCCGAAGGCGAACAGCACCAGGCCCAGTACGTACAAGAGAACGGTCATGCGCGCGCCTCCGCGATTGCCTTCGCCGCGAGTTCCCGGGCCCGGGCCCTTGCCCAGGTCTCGGCTTCCAGGACGTCCGACACCGTGAGCGAGGTTCCCCGGTCCGGGGTGCCGTGCTCGGTGACGACTCGGGTGACCGTATCCATGATTCCGTTGAACGGCAGCCTTCCGGCGAGGAAGGCGTCCACGCACTCCTCGTTGGCGGCGTTGAAGACGGCGGGGGCGGTGCCGCCGAGCTCGCCGACGTGCCGGGCCAGGTTCACCGACGGGAAGGCCTCGTTGTCGAGGGGGAAGAACTCCCAGGTGGAGGCCTTGGTCCAGTCGAAGGCGGGGGCCGCGTCGGGGACCCGCTCGGGCCAGCCGATGCCGATCGCGATGGGGCCGCCCATGTCCGGCGGGGTGGCCTGGGCGAGCGTGGAGCCGTCCGTGAACTCGACCATCGAGTGGACGTACGACTGGGGGTGGACGACGACCTCGATGCGGTCGAACGGGATGTCGTAGAGCAGATGGGCCTCGATGACCTCCAGGCCCTTGTTGACCAGGGTCGCGCTGTTGACCGTGATCACCGGGCCCATGGCCCAGGTCGGGTGGGCGAGCGCGTCCTCGCGGGTCACGCCCGCCAGCTCGGCCCGGGTGCGGCCGCGGAAGGGGCCGCCGGAGGCGGTGACGACCAGCTTGCGGACGTCGTCGCGGGTGCCGGCGGCGAGCGCCTGGAAGAGGGCCGCGTGCTCGGAGTCGACCGGGATGATCTGGCCGGGCTTGGCCAGCGCCTTCACCAGGGGGCCGCCGACGATCAGCGACTCCTTGTTGGCCAGCGCCAGGGTGCGGCCGGCCTCCAGGGCGGCGAGCGTGGGCGCCAGGCCGATGGAGCCGGTGATGCCGTTGAGGACGGTGTGGCAGGGCGACGCGGCGAGCTGCGTGGCGGCGTCGGGGCCGGCCAGCAGCTCGGGCAGCGGCTCGGATCCGTACAGCGCGGTCAGCGCCGCGCGCAGCTCGGGCAGCGCCTCCTCGCGGGCCACCGCGACCGCGCCGACCCGCAGCCGGTGCGCCTGCTCGGCGAGCAGCCCGATCCGGCCGCCGGACGCGGCGAGGGCGGTGACCCGGAACCGGTCGGGGTTGCGCAGGACCAGGTCGATGGCCTGGGTGCCGATGGAACCGGTGGAGCCGAGCACGACGATGTCGCGGCGTCCGGTGGACACATCGAAGGCGATGTGCGGGTCGGCGAGAGGAGAGGGGCGGTCGCTCATGCCCCCATTCTTGCCGCAAAGACTGTGCGCTCCTCACAGCCCCCGGGCGAACGCCTCGAAAACGGTGTGGAAGTCCGGGAACGTCTTGCGTACGCAGCCGGGGTCGTCGAACGTGACGCCGGGCGTGCGCAGGGCGGTGACCGCGAACGACATCACGATGCGGTGGTCCCCGTGGGTGGCGATCTCGACGGGCCCGACGGGGGTGCCTGGGGTGCCGGGGGTGCCGGGGTGGATCTCGATCCAGTCCGGACCGGTGTCGACTTTGACGCCGAGCGCGCGCAGGTTCTCGGCGCAGGCGTCGAGGCGGTCGCACTCCTTGACCCGGGTGTTGGCGACGTCCTCGATGCGGACCGGCCCGTCGGCGAAGGGGGCGAGGGCGGCGAGGGTCGGCATGGTGTCGGAGATGTCGCGCATGTTGACGGTGAGGCCGCGCAGGGGGCCGGTGTTGCGGACGGTGGTCCCGTCCTCCGCGACCGTCACGTCCGCGCCCATCCGGCGCAGCACCTCGACGAAGCCGAGGTCGCCCTGGAGGGCGCCGGTGCCGAGGCCGGGGACGGTGACCTCGGCGCCGGGGGTGAGGGCGGCGGCGGCGAAGAAGTAGCTGGACGTGGAGGCGTCGGGCTCGATGGCGTAGGTGGTGGCGCGGTAGCCGGTGGGCGCGACGGTGTACGTACGCCCCTCGGGGCCGTCCTCGCGGGTGATCTCGGCGCCGAAGGAGCGCATCATCGCGAGGGTGATCTCCACGTACGGCTCGGAGACCAGGTCGGTGACGGTGATCGCGAGGCCGTCGGCGGTGAGCGGGCCGAGCATCAGCAGGGCGGTGAGGTACTGCGAGGACTGTCCGGCGTCGAGGCGGAGCGCGCCGCCCTTGATGCCGCGTCCGGTGACGGTGAGCGGGTGGTGGCCCTCGCGCTCGCCATGCGCGAGCTCGACGCCGAGCTCGCGCAGGGCGGTGGTGAGCGGGCCGAGCGGGCGGCGGCGCATCTGGGGCGAGGCGTCGAAGCGGAAGGTGCCGTGGCCGGCGGCGGCGAGGGCGGGCAGGAAGCGGGCGGTGGTGGCGCCGTCGCGGCAGTACACGTCGGCGTCGGCGACCCCGGGACCGGCGGGCCGGCCCTCGATGTGCCAGGCGCCGGGCTCCTGCCGTACGACGTAGCCGAGCGCCTTCAGCCCTTCGGCGAAGCCCTCGGTGTCGTCGGAGCGCAGCGGCCGCAGCAGCGTGGTGGTGCCTTCGGCCGCGGCGGCGAGGAAGAGCGCGCGGGCGGTGACGGACTTGGAGCCGGGGATGTCTATGACGGTCACGGGGCCCAGTGTGCCGTGGGGGGCGGACGGGGGGCGGGCCGTTTCGGCCAGTGGACGGCGCCCGGCCCTTGGGGTGCGGGTGCGGGATGCGGGCGCCGTACTCGTGGGGTTGTGCCCACCCTCCCCCAGACTCCGTCCGGGGGGACCCCCAACGCCCCAGCGGAACGATTGCCCACAACGGTGCTACGGGATCTTGCGGTGCTGGTTCTCCTCCGTGGACGGGCCCGGGGTCGTGTCCGCGATCCAGGGGCCGTCGCCGCTGGGGTCGAGGATGCCCTCCTCCAGCCAGGTGTACGAGCCCGCGAGGACGCCGTCGACGACCTTGCGGTCGAGGTCGTCGGTGTTGGCCCAGAGTCGGCCGAAAAGCTCGTCCACCCGCAGCCGGGACTGGCGGCAGAACGCGTCGGCGAGCTGGTGGGCCTCGCGGCCGTGGTCGGTGGTGGTGCGCAGCAGCTCGGCCCGTACGCAGACCGCGCTCATCGCGAAGAGCTCGGCCCCGATGTCGACGATCCGGCCGAGGAAGGCCTGCTTGAGCTCCATCTTCCCCTGCCAGCGGGACATGGCGTAGAAGGTCGAGCGGGCCAGCTTGCGGGAGGTGCGCTCGACGAACCTGAGATGGGTCGCGAGCTCGCCGAACTCCCCGTACGCGCCGGGCAGTTGCCCCTGTCCCGCGACCAGCTTCGGCAGCCAGCGGGCGTAGAAGCCGCCCGCGCGGGCGCCCGCCTTCGCCTTGTCGGCGAGGGCCTTGTCGGGGTCGATGATGTCGCCGGCGACGGCCAGGTGCGCGTCGACGGCCTCGCGGGCGATCAGCAGGTGCATGATCTCGGTCGAGCCCTCGAAGATGCGGTTGATCCGCAGGTCGCGCAGGAGCTGCTCGGCGGGGACCGCGCGTTCGCCGCGGGCGGCGAGCGAGTCGGCGGTCTCGTAGCCGCGGCCGCCGCGGATCTGGACCAGCTCGTCGGCCATCAGCCAGGCCATCTCGGAGCCGTACAGCTTGGCGAGGGCGGCCTCGATACGGATGTCGTTGCGGTCCTCGTCGGCCATCTGGGAGGCCAGGTCGACGACGGCCTCCAGGGCGAAGGCGGTGGCGGCGAGGAAGGAGATCTTCGTGCCGACGGCCTCGTGCCGGGCGACCGGCTTGCCCCACTGCTCGCGTTCGGCGGCCCATTCGCGGGCGATCTTCAGGCACCACTTGCCGGCGCCCGCGCAGGCGGCGGGGAGCGAGAGCCGTCCGGTGTTGAGGGTGGTGAGGGCGATCTTCAGACCGGCGCCCTCGGGTCCGATGCGGTTCGCCGCCGGGACCCGCACCCGATGGAAGCGGGTGACGCCGTTCTCCAGGCCGCGCAGGCCCATGAAGGCGTTGCGGTGCTCGACGGTGATGCCGGGCGCGTCGGCCTCGACGACGAAGGCGGTGATGCCGCCCCGGTGGCCCTCAGAGGCGGGCACGCGGGCCATGACGACGAGGAGGTCGGCGACGACGCCGTTGGTGGTCCACAGCTTCACGCCGTCGAGGACGTACGTGTCGTCCCCGTCCGGTACGGCGGTGGTGGCGAGCCGCGCCGGGTCGGAGCCGACGTCCGGCTCGGTCAGCAGGAACGCGGAGATCGCGTCCCGGGCCAGCCGCGGCAGGAACGCGTCCTTCTGCTCCTGGGTGCCGAACAGCTTCAGCGGCTGCGGCACGCCGATCGACTGGTGGGCGGAGAGCAGCGCGCCGAGCGCGGGGCTGACCGAGCCGACCAGGGCGAGGGCCCGGTTGTAGTACAGCTGGGTGAGGCCGAGGCCGCCGTACTTGGGGTCGATCTTCATGCCGAGCGCGCCGAGCTCCTTGAGGCCGGTGACGGTCTCGTCGGGGATCCGGGCCTCGCGCTCGATACGGGCGCCGTCGACGCGGGTCGCGCAGAACTCGCGCAGCTTGGCCAGGAAGGCCTCGCCGCGCCGGACGTCCTCGTCGGCGGGGAGCGGGTGGGGGTGGATGAGATCGAGCCGGAAGCGGCCGAGGAAGAGTTCCTTGGCGAAGCTGGGCTTGTGCCAGTCCTGCTGGCGGGCCGCCTCGGCGACCTGCCGGGCCTCGCGCTCGGAGACCTTGGGCGGGCGCTGGGTGGGTGCGGACATGAGGAGCTCACCTCGCCGCTCGTCGGGAGCCGTCCGGCTGCTGCCGTGTGGCTACTGTCCGTCGTACCCGATATCCACGGGTTGGGAAAGACGAGCGGGGCGGACGGAGGGACGCGTAGGGTCCCCGCCATGTCCCAGACGATCAAGCTCCTGATCCGCATCACGGCGCTGCCCGGCCGGGGCGGTGAGCAGGTCGCCGCCTTCGAGCGGCTCGCGCCCGTCGTACGGGCGGAGGACGGCTGCCTCCAGTACGACCTGCACCGGGTCGCGGACGACCCCGACCGCTTCGTGCTCCTTGAGCGCTGGGCCTCGGCCGAGGCGCTCGCCGCGCACGACGCCGCCCCGCACATGGCGGCCGCCGACGCGGCGAACAAGGCCTTCCGGGCCGGACCGGCCGAGGTCGTGCGCCTGCTGGACGCGCCGGTCGCGTGACCCGCGCGGATACGGGGACGGCCGGAGCCCCCGCACAGTGGGCTCCGGCCGTCGGTCTCGGTACGTACGTACGGGTTACAGCGCCAGGCCCGTGAGGACCAGGACCCGCTCGTAGGTGTAGTCGTCCATGGCGTACTTGACGCCCTCGCGGCCGACGCCGGAGCGCTTGGCGCCGCCGTACGGCATCTGGTCGGCGCGGTAGGACGGGACGTCGCCGACGATCACGCCGCCGACCTCCAGGGCGCGGTGGGCGCGGAAGGCCGCCTGCAGGTCGTGGGTGAAGACACCCGCCTGGAGGCCGAAGTCGGAGTCGTTGACCGCGGCGAAGGCCTCGGCCTCGCCGTCCACCCGGGCGATGGTCAGGACCGGGCCGAAGACCTCGGCGCGGGCCAGGGTGACGTCGGCCGGGAGGTCGGTGAGGACGGTCGGGGCGTACGTGGCGCCCTCGCGCTTGCCACCGGCGAGCAGCTTCGCGCCGGCCGCGACGGCCTCGTCCACCCAGGCCTCGACGCGCTTGGCGGCGTTCTCGTCGACGAGCGGGCCGACGTCGGTGGCGTCGTCCGCCGGGTCACCGGTGACCTGGGCCTCGACGGCGGCGACGATCTTCGGGACCAGGCGCTCGTAGAGGGAGGCGTCGGCGATCACGCGCTGCACGGAGATGCAGGACTGGCCGCCCTGGTAGTTGGAGAAGGTGGCGATACGGGTCGCCGCCCAGTCCAGGTCGGCCTCGGAGGACCAGTCGGGCAGGACGACGGCCGCGGCGTTGCCGCCGAGCTCCAGGGTGCAGTGCTTGTGCGGCACGGACTCCTGGATGGCGTAGCCGACGGTGTCGGAGCCGGTGAAGGAGATGACCGGGAGGCGCTCGTCCTTGACCAGGGCGGGCATGCGGTCGTTCGGCACGGTCAGGATCGACCAGGAGCCGGCCGGCAGCTCGGTCTCGGCCAGGATCTCGCCCAGGATCAGGGAGGAGATCGGGGTCGACGGGGCCGGCTTGAGGATGATCGGGGCGCCGACGGCGATGGCCGGGGCGACCTTGTGCGCGCTGAGGTTCAGCGGGAAGTTGAACGGAGCGATGCCGAGGACGACGCCCTTGGGGATACGGCGGGTCAGCGCCAGGCGGCCGACGCCGCCGGCCTCGGTGTCGAGGCGGGTGGCCTCGCCGCCGTTGAAGCGACGGGCCTCCTCGGCGGCGAAACGGAACACCGACACGGCACGGCCGACCTCGCCGCGCGCCCACTTGATCGGCTTGCCGTTCTCGGCGGAGATCAGCTGGGCGATCTCCTCGGTGCGCTCGGCCAGCCGCTTCGACACGTGGTCGAGGGCGGCGGCGCGCACGTGCGCCGGGGTGGCGGCGAACTCGTCGACGACGGCGTGCGCGGCGGCGACGGCCTCCTCGACCTGGGCCTCGGTGGGCACGCTGACCTTGCCGACCAGACGCCCGTCGAAGGAGTTCGTGACGTCGAAGGTGGCCTCGCCGGTGGCCTCGCGGCCGGCAAGCCAGAAGCCGTGGGTGGTCGTCATTGCGTCCCGGCCCTTTCCGTATCGGGGGTGCGAGCGATCGCTCTCGTGACACGTTAGGGCCGAGCGGGCGAAGGTGGGCTTGTCCGGTGTGGAGTGGTGGGGTGGCGGGGCTGTCCGCTTCGGCGTAGGGGGGTGGGGTGGCGGTCGGCCGCGGGGGCGGGGTGGGGAGCCGCGTCGCGGGGCGGTGCGGTCAGTCGCCGGTGCGGGGCACGGCGGCGCGGCGCGGGGCGGGGACGGTCAGTCGCCGGTGCGGGGCGGGGAGCCGCGTCGCTCCGTCGAGACGATGAGGCACACCCCGCCGACGACGATCGCGCCGCCGAGGACGATGGGCCAGGTCAGGGCCTCGTTCAGGACGAGGGCGCCGAGGGCGACGGCGACGACCGGGTTGACGTACGCGTAGGTGGCGACGAGCGAGAGCGGGGCGGCCTGGAGGAGCCAGGCGTACGCGGTGAAGGCGAGCAGCGAGCCGAAGACCACCAGGTAGGCGAGGGCGGCCCAGGAACGGCCGGAGACGGCCGACAGGTCGAGGCCGTGCTGCTCGCCGCGGACCAGGCCGACCCCGAGGCCCGCGAGGCCGCCGGCGATCATCTCGTACGCGCTGGCGGTGAAGGGGTTGGCGGGCATCGGGAGCCGGGAGGACGAGAACGAGCCGACCGACCAGCAGAGCGTCGCGACCACCACGAGGACGACCCCGCCGGCCTTCACGTCCCCGCTGAGCCCCGGCAGGGTGAGCACGCCGAGCCCGACGAGCCCGAGCAGCACGCCCGCGAGGCCGCCCGGGGTCGGGCGGTCGCCGGAGAGGGCCTTGAGGACGACGACCCAGGCCGGGACGACGGCGATGAGCAGCGCGGCGAGCCCGGAGGGTATGGAGGTCTCGGCGAGCACGACGAGCCCGTTGCCGCCGAGGATGAGCAGCAGGCCGACCCCGACGGCGGAGGCGAGCTCCCGGGGCGTCACCCGGAGCGCGGCGGGCCCCTGCCGCCAGGCGATGATCCCGGCGAGGATCAGCCCGGCGGTGACGAAGCGCGTACCGGCGGAGAGGAACGGCGGCAGCGTCTCGACGACGATCCGGATCCCGAGGTACGTGGACCCCCACACGACGTACACGATCCCGAGCGCGGCCCACACGGCGGCGGGGATCCGACGGCCGGGCCCGGCGGGGCGGGGCGTGTCGGCGTCGGGCAGCTGGAGCTCGGGGGCCGGATCGACGGCGGGGCTTGTCATGTACGGGAGATTAGGCAGGGAGGGGGCGGGAGTCCAAGAAATCTGCCCGGGTTCGGGCAGTGGGGGCGGAATCGACCGCTGCGGCTGCCTGGATCGGGGGCGTGGGGGCGGAATCCACTGCGTCGGCTGCCCGGATCAGGAGCGGGGGGCAGAATGCACTGCCACGGCTGCCCGGATCCGCGGGCTTGGCGGCGCAATCCACCGCCTCGACTACCCCGGATCCGGGGCGCGGGTCGGAATCCACCGCCTCAGCCGACACGCCCGCTGCCCGCGCTCCCCTACTTCCCGGGCGCCGTCGCCACCGCCGTCCCGTCCCCCGTCGCCTTGAGCGCCAGCCACAGCTCCATCCGGACGTCCGGGTCGTCGAGGGAGCGGCCGAGGATCTCCTCCACGCGGCGCATCCGGTAGCGCAGGGTGTGCCGGTGGACGCCCAGGTCGGCGGCGGCCGCGTCCCACTGGCCGTGGCGGGAGAGCCAGGCGCGCAGGGAGGCGACCAGGTCGCCGCGGCCGGTGGCGTCGTGCTCGTAGAGCGCGCGCAGCAGGCCGTCGGCGAAGGCGCGGACGGCGTCGTCGGCGAGCAGCGGCAGTACGGACCCGGCCGCCAGCTCCTCGTGCTCGACCAGGGCCCTGCCCCGGCGGCGGGCGACGGACAGGGCCTGCTCGGCCTGCTTGTACGCGGCCGCGGCGGCGATCGGGCCGGTCGGGGCGGACAGGCCGACGACGATCCCGGCCTCCTCGGCCTCCCGTGCGGCGTACCCCGCGCACGCCGTGACGACCGCTCCCCCGTCCCCGGCCAGGACCACCAGCCGCTCCTCGCTCTCGGGCACGGCCAGGACCGACTCGCCCGCGCGGGCGGCGGCGGCCTCCAGGGACTCGGCGAGCACGGCAAGGGGCGCCTCGCCGGAGGGCGTCTCGGCGGCCACGGCCTCGGCGATGAGCAGCCGGAAGGGGGCGTCGAGCAGTCCGCCGTACAGGTCCCCGGCGACGGCCCTCGCGTGGTCCGGCTGCCCGGCGAGCAGCATCCGCAGCACCGCGGCGCCGAGCCGCTGCTCGGCGGCCTGGAGGGAGCGGGAGCGTTCGGTGGTGAGGGTGAGCAGGGCGATGGCCGAGTGCACGGCGTACCGCTCGGCGGTGCCCAGCGGGGCGCCCGTGCCGACGGCCAGGGCCCCGCGCACCCGTCGCCCGGTGCCCAGGGACTGGAGCTCGACCCGGTCGTCGGTGCCGCCGACCACGGCGCTGGCGGGGGCGGGGCGCTCCCGGAGCCGTTCCACGTCGGCGGTGAGCCGGGCGGCCCGGCGGGTGGCCCACTCGGGCGAGACGGCGACGACGCTGCCGGAGGTGTCGTACAGCGCGGCCCAGCCGTCGACGTGCGCGGCCAGCCGGGCGACGACCGCGTCCGGGCCTTCGGCGAGCGCGGCCCGGGTGAGCTCGCGCTGGGCCTCGAAACCGGCGGTGACGGCCCGGTACTGGTCGGCGGCGATGGCGGCGGACACGGCCTTGCTGATGGCGAGGAACGGGGTCCGCCGGGGGACTTCGAGCAGCGGCAGCGACTCCTCGGCGGCCGCGTCGAGCAGCGCCTGCGGGATCGCCTCGTAGTTGACGCCGACGGCGAAGCCGAGCCCGACGACCCCCGCGCCGAGCAGCCGCCGCACATAGCGGCGCATCGTGTCCGGGTCCTCGGCGTCGAGGGTGAGCGCGGTGGTGAGCAGCAGCTCGCCGCCCTCCATGTAGGGGACGGGGTCGGCGAGCTCGCTGACGTGCGCCCAGCGCACGGGGGTGTCGAGTCGGTCCTCACCGGCTCGGACGGTGAGTTTGAGCGCCGAGTGCTGGACGAGCGAGGCGAGGGTGGGCGGCATTGGCGACCGGCGGACCTTTGAGGGGAGGGCAGGCGCTGCCCGTCGGGCGGCGCGCCCCCGATTGTGCCAGCCCGCCGAGGGGGGCGCCCTCGGCGGCGGCGGGGGCTCAGGCGCGCAGGTCGACGAGGAGCGGAGGGGTCTGCTCGCCGCGGACGTGGGTGAGGGAGACGACGGCGTGGCCGGGGGGGACGGAGTGGGCGAGGTCGGAGGCGGACCAGCGCTCGCGGTCGATCGTCCGTACGGTCACGGCCTCCGTCGTCACGGCCTGACCGGTGACCTTCTTGCGCACGGCGTGGAGGAACCGGGTCATCGGCTGGTCGGCGAAGACGGTGTGGTGGGCCACCTCGGTGACCTCCACCTGCTCGATGCCCCATGCCTCGGCGAACGCCCGGCCGTCCCAGGTGGACATGCCGGAGAACGCCATCCGGCACCCGACGACCGCGAGCAGCGGGCCGTGCAGCGGCTCGGGGACCTCGGCGAAGGTGCGCAGGGCGAGCACGACACCGGCGTTCTGGGGGCGCAGCCGCTGGAGGCCGCGCACTGTCCCGGGGGTGAGCGCACCGGCCGCGTCGTCGAGGACGAGGCAGACGAAGTGGGA
This sequence comes from Streptomyces sp. NPDC094032, assembly GCF_040303965.1. Taxonomy (NCBI): domain Bacteria; kingdom Bacillati; phylum Actinomycetota; class Actinomycetes; order Kitasatosporales; family Streptomycetaceae; genus Streptomyces; species Streptomyces sp. NPDC094032. Next base: position 66,480 of record NZ_JBEOUE010000021.1, read on the forward strand.
CCCGCTCGCGCTCGCCCGGTCCCGTACGGCGGTCTGGAACTGGGCGAGGATCAGCCGGTTGAGCAGCCGGGCGGCCTCTTCGTGAGCGCCTTCCGGGAGGCTGATCCGCACCCGCATCGGGTGCCGCACGACGGCCCGCAGGGCGAACGCCCTGTCTTCCGCACCGCCGCCGCCGAAGAACTCGGCGAAGACGGGCCGGTCGAGCGTGGCGAGCCGGTCGGAGAGCACCGGGCCGAGGTCGGTGGCGCCGCCGGCCTGCCGGATCCGGGACTCCAGCTCGCGGCGCATGGCCGTGACGGCGCCTCCCTCGGGCAGCCGGTCGAGCAGGTCCCGCAGGGTCTCGGGGCCGGCTTCGAGGAGCTCCCGCAGCACCGGGACGGCGGGGAAGCGTCCGTACGCGGCCCGGTACGGGCCGATGATCTGCGCGAGGACGGTGGCGGCGCGCCGGGTCTCCACGCCCGGCATGTCGCCGACGAGTCCCTCCGCGAGCAGCGCCCCGGCCTCGTCCGGGTCGGTGGCTCCGGCGTACAGGTCGAGGTCGTGCCGCGAGGCCGGATCACCGAGCCGGATCACGACGTCGTAGCCCTCGTCGCCGCCCAGCGGCGCCCCGGCGGCACCGACGGCCACGACGGCGCAGCCGCCGGTGAGGGCCTGGAGGGTGAGCGACTCGACGACGGGCGCCACGAGGCCGCGGGTCTTGCCGGAGCCGGAGGGGCCGACGGCGAGCAGCGAGGTGCCGAGCAGCGCGGGGTCGAGGGCGAGGCCAGCACCTTGGTACTCGGCGGGGGTGCGTTCGGCGGGGGCGTAGCGGCCGACCCGGACCTGTCCGAGGAGCAGGTCGTGGGCGGCGGTCCTGCGCCCCGGCAGGTCGCGCTCGCCGGACGGGTGCCCCGCGGCGGCGGCGCCCTGCCTGACGAAGGCGTCGAGGAGCCCGGCCCGGCTCGCCCCGTCCCCGGCGGACCGCGCCCACGCGCGCCGCACCCGCGCGATGTCGACGTCGCCCATCCGCCCGCCGGCCACCTCGACGGCGAGCGCGTCGGCGGCGCGGTGCTCGCCGGCGGCACGGAGTTCGGGCCACTGGGACGGCGGGACGGCGGGGCTGACGGGGCCGACGGGGCCCGTGGTTGCGGTGGACGCGGAGCGGGCCCGCCAGGTGAGGAAGAGCTGCTTCCAGTCGCCGAGCCAGGCGAACGGCCACAGGACGAGGAGCGTGATCAGCGTGTAGAGGCTGTAGACCACGAGGGGTGACGCGAAGATCTCGAAACCGTCGGTGATCAGGGCGACGCCGGCGAGCAGGAGGCTCGCGAGCGGCAGCGCCGTCCAGTCGAGGCCGAAGGCCTCGGGCCACACGAAGACCAGGGCGATGAACGCCAGCACGGCGGCGAGCAGAGCGCGGCGAGCGGGCCTGAGCCGCTTCATGTAATGCCTGGCGATCTTGACCCAGGAGCCGAGGAAGCCGACGCCCGCGACGAGCAGGGTGAAGAACACGCCGTCCAGGACGAGCCGTGCCGCGTCGCCGTGCCAGTCGACCGCCACGGTGCTGCCCGGCCAGAACCACTCCTTGGGAGTCAAGGACCACACGATCTCGGACTTGTACGGGAAGAGACCCGAACTCCAGACGGACCAGATGACCACCCCGATGGCGGCCGGCAGCAGCATCCCGATGATCGTGACCGGCGCCAGCCGCTCGGCCAGGCGCTTCGGGAGCGCGTACCGGAACCGCCAGATGCCGAGCCTGGCCTCCGGCCGGGGCGCGTCCATCCAGTCGGCCACGGGGTGCCGGTCGGCGGGGGCCCGGCCGGGGAGGGGCGGGGCGGTGGCGGGAGGCGGAGGCAAGAGGGGAGCATGCGCGGCCGGCGGCACGATCGGAGCAGCGGCGGGAACCGGCGGCACCCCGTTCGCAGGCCCCGCCGGCCGCGGCACAGGCGCCCCCGCCGGCCGGGGCGCGGGCGGCACCGCAGGCCGGGGCGCGGCCGGCGTCGTCGGCGGCCCCCCAGGCGCCGGCCAAGCCCCCCCGCCCCCCACCCCGTCACGTGACTCGTACATGCCGTCGGTCTCCATGAAACCCCTGCCCCCTGACCAGCCAGGTCGCCGCATCCGTGCAACCGTCAATCTAGTGCCGATCCGCCCCCGCCGAGCCGTTTCGCCCAGCCGGGCGAATCCGTGCCGCCATGTCCACCACGGACAACGACACACCCCCCACCACTCCCGATCGGCGCATGCCTCCGCCCCTCCCTCGCGCCTAGATTGCGGAGGAAACCCGCACGTGCGTCCAGAACACCCCCAGGAGCCCCGCATGAACGCTGTCCCGCAGGAGCGGCGCGTCGTCACCGCCATTCCCGGCCCGAAGTCGCAGGAGCTTCAGGCCCGCCGTCTCGGTGCGGTCGCCGCCGGCGTGGGCTCCACGCTGCCGGTGTTCACCAAGCGGGCCGGTGGCGGCATCATCGAGGACGTCGACGGCAACCAGCTGATCGACTTCGGCTCCGGCATCGCCGTGACCTCCGTGGGCGCCTCCGCCGAGGCCGTGGTCCGCCGCGCCTCCGCGCAGCTCGCGGACTTCACCCACACCTGCTTCATGGTGACGCCGTACGAGGGGTACGTCGAGGTCTGCGAGGCGCTGTCCGAGCTGACCCCGGGCGACCACGCCAAGAAGTCCGCCCTGTTCAACTCGGGCGCCGAGGCCGTCGAGAACGCGGTCAAGATCGCCCGTTCGTACACCAAGCGCCAGGCCGTCGTCGTCTTCGACCACGGCTACCACGGCCGCACCAACCTCACGATGGCGCTGACGGCGAAGAACATGCCGTACAAGCAGGGCTTCGGTCCGTTCGCCCCCGAGGTCTACCGCGTGCCGGTCGCCTACGGCTACCGCTGGCCCACCGGTGCCGAGAACTGCGGCCCCGAGGCCGCCGCCCAGGCCATCGACCAGATCACCAAGCAGATCGGCGCCGACAACGTCGCCGCGATCATCATCGAGCCGGTGCTCGGCGAGGGCGGCTTCATCGAGCCGGCCAAGGGCTTCCTGCCGGCGATCGTGAAGTTCGCCAACGACAACGGCATCGTCTTCGTCGCCGACGAGATCCAGTCCGGCTTCTGCCGCACCGGCCAGTGGTTCGCGTGTGAGGACGAGGGCATCGTCCCGGACCTCATCACCACCGCCAAGGGCATCGCGGGCGGTCTGCCGCTCGCCGCGGTCACCGGCCGCGCCGAGATCATGGACTCCGTCCACGGCGGCGGCCTCGGCGGCACCTACGGCGGCAACCCGGTGGCGTGCGCCGGTGCGCTCGGCGCCATCGAGACCATGAAGGAGCTCGACCTCAACGCCGCGGCGAAGAAGATCGAGTCCGTCATGAAGGCCCGTCTGACGGCCATGCAGGAGAAGTTCCCGGCCATCGGCGACATCCGTGGCCGCGGCGCGATGATCGCGATCGAGCTGGTCAAGGACCAGGCGACCAAGGAGCCGAACCCGGAGGCCGCCGCCGCGCTCGCCAAGTTCTGCCACAACGAGGGCGTCCTCGTCCTGACCTGCGGCACCTACGGCAACGTGCTGCGCTTCCTGCCGCCGCTGGTGATCGGCGAGGACCTCCTGAACGAGGGCCTGGACGTGATCGAGAGCGCGTTCGCCCAGATCTGACGGTCCGTGTGAAGAAGCTGTGGGGGGCCGATGGCGGGATGGAGATCCGGCTGTCGGTCCCCTTCTTCGTGCCGTACGGTTTCAGCAGATGAGAGAAACACCCCGGGCGGAGCCTCCCCAGCCCCGCCCACACCGTGCCCTCGCGCACACCGCTGGAGCCCTGGGCTCCGGAACTCCTCACCGATCGGATGGCCGCCCGCCCCACACCCCCCGGGGCGCGCGGCAGCCCGGTCCGGGCGACCGCCCCGGAACAACCCCCCCTGTTCCGGGGCGGTCGGCTGCCTTCTGGGCCCTGGTCGCCCTCACCCTCACCACCTGGCAGGTCCTGGTCCACGGCCCCCTGGCCCGCCTCGACGAACGCCTCTCCCGCGCCCTGGTGGACACCGTCCCGCGCGGCCTGAGCGAGACCGCCTCCGACCTGGGCAACCTGACGGTCGCACTGCCGGTCCTGGCCGCCGCCATGGCGTACGCGATCCGGCACGGCCGCCGCACCGAAGCCCTCTTCGCGGGCCTGACCATGGCCGCCGTCCCCCTCCTGGTCGTCCCCCTGAAGGAATGGACCGCCCGCCCCGGCCCCCTGGAACCCTGGGCCCACGGCTACTACCCCTCGGGCCACACGGCCACGGCCCTGATCGCCTACTTCAGCGCGGCCTTCCTGGTCTCTCGACGCCTGGTACCCGTCGCCGCCGTCCTCACGGCGGTGACGGGCACCGGACTGGTCCTGCGCGGCTACCACTGGCCCCTGGACGTGCTGGCCAGTTGCTGCCTGGGGGTGCTGATCCTGTTCGTCAGCGCCCGGCTGCGGCTCTCCCGGCAGCCCGCTACGGGAAGTACGCGTCGAAGTTCCGGCTGAACTCCCCCTGGTTGTACCGGTCCCAGTTGATCGACCAGGTCATCAGGCCGCGCAGGGCCGGCCAGGTGCCGTGGGTCTGGTACGAGCCGCAGTTCTGCTTCTTCGTCAGGCAGTCCAGGGCCTTGTTCACCTCGGCCGGGGTGGTGTAGCCGTTGCCGGCCTGGGTGGAGGCGGGGAGGCCGATGGCGATCTGGTCGGGGCGGAGGGCCGGGAAGACGCGGTCCGTGTTGCCCGCGACGGGGAAGCCGGTGAGGAGCATGTCGGTCATGGCGATGTGGAAGTCCGCGCCGCCCATGGAGTGGTACTGGTTGTCGAGGCCCATGATGGAGCCCGAGTTGTAGTCCTGGACGTGCAGCAGGGTGAGGTCGTCGCGCAGGGCGTGGATGACCGGGAGGTAGGCGCCGGCGCGCGGGTCCTGGCCGCCCCAGGGGCCGGAGCCGTAGTACTGGTAGCCGAGCTGGACGAAGAAGGTCTCGGGGGCCATGGTGAGGACGAACTTCGTCCCGTACTTGGCCTTCAGGGTCTTGACCGCCGAGATCAGGTTCACGATGACCGGGCTGGTCGGGTTGCGGAAGTCGGTGTCGCCGGTCTGGAGCGAGAGGGAGTGGCCCTCGAAGTCGATGTCGAGGCCGTCCAGACCGTACTCGTCGATGATTTTCGAGACGGAGGAGACGAAGGTGTCGCGGGCGGCCGTGGTGGAGAGCTGGACCTGGCCGTTCTGGCCGCCGATGGAGATCAGGACCTTCTTGCCCGCGGCCTGCTTGGCCTTGATGGCGGCCTTGAAGTCGGCGGCGGACTCGACGCCCGGGCACTCGGTCGCGGGGCAGAGGCTGAAGCGGATGTCGCCCGAGGTGACCGAGGTCGGTTCGCCGAAGGCGAGGTTGATGACGTCCCAGGAGTCGGGGACGTCGGCCATGCGGGTGTAGCCGGAGCCGTTGGCGAAGCTGGCGTGGAGGTAGCCGACGAGGGCGTGGGCGGGCAGGGAGCCGCCGGGGTTTCCGCCGCCTCCGCTGGTCGTCGTACCGGTGACGGCGGTGGACTTCGCCGACTCGCCCGCGCTGTTCACCGCCGAGACCTGGAAGCTGTACGAGGTCGAGGGCGTCAGGCCGGTCGCCGTGTACGAGGTGCCGGAGGCGGTCGCGAGCGCGGCGCCGTCCTTGTAGAGCTTGTAGGAGGTGGCGCCGGAGACGGCGGGCCAGGTGAGGGTGACCGAGGAGGACGTCGCGGAGCCCGCCGTCAGGCCGGTCGGGGTGGGCGGGATCTGGACCGGGTCGCCGCCGGGGCCGAGCAGGGACAGGTCGTCGGCGGTGTAGGCGCCGGTGCCGTACCAGCCGTGGGTGTAGATCGTCACCGAGGTGGTCGAGGCGCCGGTGGTGAAGGTCGTGGCGAGCCGCTGCCAGTCGGGGGCGGACTGGGTCCAGGCGGAGACGTCGGTGGTGCCGGTGCCGGACGCGCCGAGGTAGACGTAACTGCCGCGGACCCAGCCGCTGAGCGCGTACGTGGAGTTCGGCTTCACGGTGACGGTCTGCGAGCACTTCGCGTTGTCGCTGCCCGCGGGCGTGGCCTGGAGGGCCTTCGTCCCGCCGTGCACGGGCGCGGAGACGACCGCCCCGCTGCCGGCGGTGCAGCTCCAGCCGTCCAGGCCGGACTCGAAGCCGCCGTTGCGGGCGAGTTCGGTGTCGGCGGCCTGGGCCAGGGGGGTGAGCGCCACGAGTCCGCCGGCGGCGAGGACGCCCGCCAGCAGCAGGGTGAGAGGTCTGGTGCGGTCCACAACTGCCTCCGGGAGTGGGGGGAATCGAGGTGGAGCGCGCCACAGCATGGTCCAGACCAATTGAGTGGTCAAGACCTCTGCCGTGGATGATGGCGTGTCAGATGCCTGAGGACGGGGTGCCCGACTCCCTTGTTCCGCGTGCCAGTTGGCCCGCCGCCTCGTGCATCGCCAGTTCGAGCAGCGTGGCGTCCGTGAGCGTGCCCAGCGCGTCGGGGGTCACCAGCCAGCGCACCCCGCCGGTCACCCGGCCCGGGTACGGGACGACGATCCAGGTGCCGCTGCCGGCCCCGCGCACCCCGGTGCCGAGCCAGCGCGCGGCGGTGCCCGGTGGCACGAAGAAGCCCATCCGGGCGTCGCCGAAGTCGGCGAGCACCGGGCCCGGCCGGTCCACCAGGCGGCTCAGCACGTCGAGCGTCGGATAGCCGAGCTCGGACGGCAGGATCAGTACGTCCCACAGCCTGCCGGCGGGCAGCAGCGCGATCCCGTGCGGGTTGCGCTCCCATTCCCACCGGCAGGCGTCGGGATCCGGCGCGACCGAGGCCAGCCACTCCACGGCGGTCCTGGCGTCCGAAGCCCCCGAACCAGTCATCGCGACGATCTCCTCTCCGTATGGACCCCGCCGGTCGCGGTGCCCACACGGAGAGAGGGGGCTGCCTCTCGGCTATGACGCGGGTTTCCTACCAGTGAGTTGTGATCTGGATCACATGGCGGAGCGAGGGGTCAGCTGTCGAAGCCCAGGCCCAGCTTGTCCATCGTCTTCAGCCACAGGTTCCGCCGGCCGCCGTTCTCGTCGGCGCGGGCCAGCGACCACTTGGTCACCCCGATGCCCGCCCAGGCGATGGGCTCCGGCGGGAACGGCAGCGGCTTGGAGCGGACCATCTCCAGCCGGGTGCGCTCGGTCTGCTCCCCCGCCAGCAGGTCCAGCATCACGTCCGCGCCGAAGCGCGTGGCGCCGACGCCGAGACCCGTGTAGCCCTGCGCGTATGCCACCTTGCCCTGGTGCGAGGTGCCGAAGAAGGCCGAGAAGCGGGTGCAGGTGTCGATGGCGCCGCCCCAGGCGTGGCTGAAGCGGAGGCCCTCCAGCTGCGGGAAGCAGGTGAAGAAGTGCTCGGCCAGCTTCAGATAGGTCTCCGGGCGGTGGTCCATCTCGGCGCTCACCTTGCCGCCGAACTGGTAGATCGCGTCGTAGCCGCCCCACAGGATCCGGTTGTCCGCGGTGATGCGGAAGTAGTGGAACTGGTTGGCGCTGTCGCCCAGACCCTGCCGGTTCTTCCAGCCGATCGAGGCGAGCTGCTCGGCGGAGAGCGGCTCGGTCATCAGCGCGTAGTCGTACACCGGGACGGTGTAGTGCCGCAGCCGCTTGACCAGCGACGGGAACACGTTGGTGCCGAGCGCGACCCGGCGGGCCGCGAGCCGGCCGTACGGCGTGCGCACGACCATGCCGCCGCCGGAGCCGCCCGCCGAGACCAGGTCGAGCGCCGGGGTGTTCTCGAAGATCCGCACGCCCAGGTCGAGACAGGCGCGCTTGAGCCCCCAGGCCAGCTTGGCCGGGTGCAGCATCGCGACCCCGCGGCGGTCCCACAGACCGCCCTTGAAGGTCGGCGAGGCGACCTCGGCGCGGATCGCCTCGCCGTCCAGGAGTTCGAGGCCGTCGGCGAGGCCGAGCCGCGCGGCCTCCTCGTACAGCTCGTGGAGCTCGTCCACCTGGTACGCCTCGGTGGCCACGTCGATCTCACCGGTGCGCTCGAAGTCGCAGTCCAGGGAGTAGCGGGCGACGGCCTCCTCGATGGCGTCGAGGTTCTGCTCGCCCATCTTCTCCAGGGTGGCGAGCTCGCCCGGCCAGCGGGCGAGCCCGTTGCCCAGGCCGTGCGTCAGGGAGGCGGCGCAGAAGCCTCCGTTGCGGCCCGAGGCGGCCCAGCCCACCTCGCGGCCTTCGATGAGCACGACGTCCCGGGAGGGGTCGCGCTCCTTGGCGATCAGCGCGGTCCACAGACCGCTGTAGCCGCCGCCCACGACGAGCAGGTCACAGCGCTCGCTGCCGGTGAGGGCAGGCAGGGCGCCGGGCTTGCCGGGGTCTTCCAGCCAGAAGGGGACGGGCTGGGCGTCGGAGAGAGATTGTGCAGCGAGACGCATGGCGACTGGGGCCATGGTTTCCAACTCCTTCGGTGCCTGACCGGCTTTCGGTCAGGCTGTTGCTGTTTTCTTGCGCCGGTTCGTGACGATCTGACCGGCCACTACCACCAGGACCGCGATGACGAACATCGCCGTACCGATGACGTTGATCTGAACGGGCGTACCGCGCTGTGCCGAGCCCCAGACGAACATGGGGAAGGTCACGGTCGAGCCCGCGTTGAAGTTGGTGATGATGAAGTCGTCGAACGAGAGCGCGAAGGCCAGCAGCGCGCCGGCCGCGATGCCGGGCGCCGCGATCGGCAGCGTCACCCGCAGGAAGGTCTGCACCGGCCCCGCGTAGAGGTCGCGCGCGGCCTCCTCAAGACGCGGGTCCATGGACATCACACGCGCCTTGACCGCCGTCACGACGAACGACAGGCAGAACATGATGTGGGCGATCAGGACCGTCCAGAAGCCCAGCTCGGCGCCCATGTTCAGGAAGAGCGTGAGCAGCGAGGCGGCCATGACGACCTCGGGCATCGCCATCGGCAGGAAGATCAGCGAGTTGATCGCGCCACGCGCCCGGAAGCGGTAGCGGACCAGCGCGAAGGCGATCATCGTGCCGAGGACGACGGCGCCGACCGTCGCCCACGCGGCGAGCTGGAGCGAGAGGGACAGCGAGCCGCACATGTCGGCGACGCCGCAGGGGTCCTTCCAGGCGTCCAGGGAGAACTTCTGCCACGCGTAGTTGAAGCGCCCGTTCGGCTTGTTGAACGAGAACACCATCACGACGACGTTCGGCAGGATCATGTACGCGAGCGTGAGCAGCCCCGCGATGACGACAAGGTTCTGTCGGATCCAACGCATCAGACCAGGTCCTCCGTTCCCGCCTTGCGGATGTAGACGGTGACCATGAGGAGCACGATCGCCATGAGGATGAAGGACAGCGCGGCGGCCGTCGGGTAGTCGAGCACGCGCAGGAACTGCGACTGGATGACGTTGCCGACCATCTTGGTGTCGGTCGAGCCGAGCAGTTCGGCGTTGACGTAGTCGCCGCTCGCCGGGATGAAGGTGAGCAGCGTGCCGGAGACGACACCCGGCATGGAGAGCGGGAAGGTCACCTTGCGGAACGTGGTCGAGGGGGAGGCGTACAGGTCCTGCGCCGCCTCGTGCAGCCGGCCGTCGATCCGCTCCAGGGAGGTGTACAGCGGCAGGATCATGAACGGCAGGAAGTTGTACGTCAGACCGCACACCACCGCCATGGGCGTGGCGAGCACCCGGCTGCCCTCGGTCCAGCCGAGCCAGCTGGTGACGTCGAGGACGTGCAGCGCGTTGAGCGCGTTCACCACGAGGCTGTCGTCCGCGAGGATCGTCTTCCAGGCCAGCGTACGGATGAGGAAGCTGGTGAAGAAGGGCGCGATGACCAGGACCAGGAGGAGGTTGCGCCAGCGTCCCGCCTTGAAGGCGATCAGGTACGCGAGCGGGTAGCCGAGCAGCAGGCAGAGCAGGGTCGCCGTGCCCGCGTACAGCAGCGAGCGGACGAACTGCGGCCAGTACTCCTGGAAGGCGTCCCAGTAGGTCTGGAAGTGCCAGGTGACCTCGAAGCCCTTCTCCAGGGAGCCGGTCTGCACCGAGGTGGAGGCCTGGTAGACCATCGGCAGCGCGAAGAAGACGAGCAGCCAGATGATGCCGGGCAGCAGCAGCCAGTACGGGACGAGCCGCTTGCGGGTGGAGGGTTTGCGCGGGACCGGGTCGCCGGCCGCGGGCGCCGCCTCCTTCACGAGGGTGGGGATGCTCACGCGGCGTCCTCCACCGTCTCGACGCCCGCGTCGATGTCCTGGGCCGCGTCGAGGCCGAAGGTGTGGGCCGGGTTCCAGTGCAGGACGACCTCGGCGCCGGGGACGAGGCGCGCGTCGCGCTCGACGTTCTGCTCGAAGACCTGGAGCTCCGCGCCGGCCGGCGAGTTCACCGTGAACTGGGTGGAGACGCCGATGAAGGACGAGTCGACGATCCGGCCGGCGACCCGGTTGCGGCCGTCGGCGATGGTGGCCTCGTCGTCGGCGTGGGTGATCGTGATCTTCTCGGGGCGCACGCCGACCAGGACCTTGCCGCCCGTGCGGACGGCGTCCGTACAGCGCGCGCCGGGCACGCGCAGCCTGGCGCTGCCCGCGGTGGCCAGGACGTCGCCGCCGGCCTCGACGACCTCGGCCTCGATGAGGTTGGAGGTGCCGAGGAAGTTGGCGACGAAGGTGGTCTGCGGGTTCTCGTACAGGTCGGCGGGGGCGCCGAGCTGCTCGACCCGGCCGCCGTTCATGACCGCGACCTGGTCGGCCATGGTCATGGCCTCCTCCTGGTCGTGGGTGACGTGCACGAAGGTGATGCCGACCTCGGTCTGGATGCGCTTCAGCTCCAGCTGCATCTGACGGCGCAGCTTGAGGTCGAGCGCGCCCAGCGGCTCGTCGAGCAGGAGGACCTGCGGGTGGTTGATGAGCGCGCGGGCCACGGCGACGCGCTGCTGCTGGCCGCCGGAGAGCTGGTGCGGCTTCTTGTGGGCGTGCTCGCCGAGCTGCACGAGGTCGATCATCTCGTCCACCTGCGGCTTCACCGACTTGATGCCGCGCCGGCGCAGACCGAAGGCGATGTTCTCGAAGATGTTCATGTGCGGGAAGAGCGCGTAGGACTGGAAGACCGTGTTCACCGGGCGCTTGTACGGCGGGAGGTCGGTGACGTCCCGGTCGCCGAGGAAGACGGTGCCCGTGGTGGGGTCCTCCAGGCCGGCGATCATGCGCAGGGTGGTGGTCTTGCCACAGCCCGAGGCGCCGAGGAGGGCGAAGAACGAGCCCTGCGGGATCGTCAGGTCGAGCGGGCGGACGGCGTGGAAGGAGCCGTAGGACTTGCTGATGCCGGAGAGACGGACATCGCCGCCGGTGTTGTTGTCAGTCATGGGTTGCGGTCCCGGTGGGTCGTAAGGAAAGGGCGGCGGCGGTCAGGCACCGATGAGCTTGGCGAACTTCTCCTCGTACGCCGTCTCCTCCGCGCTGCTCAGCGAGCGGAAGGCGTGCGACTTCCGGGCCATCGCCTTGTCGGGGACGATCAGCGTGTTGTTCGCGAGCTCGGGGTCGATCTTGGCGAGCTCGTCCTTCACCCCGTCGACCGGGCAGACGTAGTTGATGTACGCGGCGAGCTGCGCGGCCACCGGAAGCTCGTAGTAGTAGTCGATCAGCTTCTCGGCGTTGGTCTTGTGCCGGGCCTGGGCGGGGATCAGCAGGTTGTCGCTGGAGGTGATGTAGCCGGCCGAGGGGATCGCGAACTTGATGTCCGGGTTGTCCGCCTGGAGCTGGATGATGTCACCGGCCCAGGCGAGGCAGGCCGCCAGGTCGCCCTTGTCGAGGTCGGAGGTGTAGTCGTTGCCGGTGAAGCGGCGGATCTGCTTCTTGTCGACCGCCTTCTGGAGCCGGCCGATGGCGCCGTCGTAGTCGGCGTCGGTGAACTTCCCGGGGTCCTTGCCCATGTCGAGCAGGGTCATGCCGACCGAGTCGCGCATCTCGGTGAGGAAGCCGACCCGGCCCTTGAGCGCGGGGTCGTCGAGCAGCTGGGTGACGGAGTCGACCTTCTTGCCGCCGGTCGCCTTGGAGTTGTACGCGATGACGGTGGAGATGCCCGTCCAGGGGTACGAGTAGGCGCGGCCCGGGTCCCAGTCGGGGCGGCGGAACTGCGCGGAGAGGTTGGCGTACGCCGTGGGGAGGTTCGACGCGTCCAGCTTCTGCGCCCAGCCGAGGCGGATCATGCGGGCGGCCAGCCAGTCGGTGACGCAGATCAGGTCGCGGCCGGTGTCCTGGCCGGCCGCGAGCTGCGGCTTGATCTTGCCGAAGAACTCGACGTTGTCGTTGATGTCCTCGGTGTACTTGACCTTGATGCCGGTCCGCTTGGCGAACGCCTCCAGCGTGGGCCTGGACTTCTCGTCCTCGCTGACGTCCATGTACTCGGTCCAGTTGGAGAAGTTCACGGTCTTCTCCTTGGCCGAGAAGTCCGTGGACTCCGGGCCCGCGCCCTCCCGTTTGGCCGGCGGGATGCCGCAGGCGCTCAGGCCGGCGAGTCCGCCGACCGTGAGCGCGCCGACGCCACCCGCGCGCAGCACCGAACGGCGGGTGAGCGCGCCCCGGCCGCTCGTGAGAGTGCGCCGCATCGCCGCGATCTGCGCCGCGGACAGAGGGTCGGGCTGGTACTGCTCCATGCGCTGTGCCCTTTCGGGATGGTTCGCCGCTGGTCGGACGGCTGGCTGCTATCGGTCCCCGAAGATCGTGCGGTGCCAGTCCTTCGCGGCGACCGCCGTGTTATCGAACATCACGTGCTTGACCTGCGTGTACTCCTCGAAGGAATACGCCGACATGTCCTTTCCGAAGCCGGAGGCCTTGGAGCCTCCGTGGGGCATCTCGCTGATGATCGGGATGTGGTCGTTGATCCACACGCATCCCGCCTTGAGCTCGCGGGTGGCCCGGTTGGCCCGGTACACGTCGCGGCTCCAGGCGGAGGCGGCGAGACCGTAGGGGGTGTCGTTGGCGAGCCGGATGCCCTCGTCGTCGCTGTCGAAGGGCAGGGCCACCAGGACCGGGCCGAAGATCTCCGACTGCACGACCTCGCTGTCCTGCGCCGCGCCGGTGATCAGGGTGGGGCGATAGTACGCCCCGTCCTTCAGGTCGCCACCAGGGGCTTCGCCGCCGGTGACGACGGTGGCGTAGCCGCGGGCCCGCTCGACGAAGGCGGCGACGCGGTCGCGCTGGACGTGGCTGATGAGCGGTCCGAGGTCGGTCGACGGGTCGAGGGGGTCGCCGAGACGGACGGTCTCCATGAGCTCGGCGACCCGTGCCACGAAGGCGTCGAAGAGCGGCCGCTGCACATACGCGCGGGTGGCGGCGGTGCAGTCCTGCCCGCTGTTGATGAGCGAGGCGGCGACGGCGCCGTGGGCGGCGGCCTCCAGGTCGGCGTCGTCGAAGACGACGAAGGGGGCCTTGCCGCCGAGCTCCAGGTGGAGCCGCTTGACGGTCGCCGTGGCGATCTCGGCGACCCGCTTGCCGACCGGGGTGGAGCCGGTGAAGGAGGTCATGACCACGTCGGGGTGGCCCACCAGGTGCTCGCCCACCGTGCGGCCGGCGCCGTTGACGATGTTGATGACACCGTCGGGGATCCCGGCCTCGGTCGCCGCCTGGGCGAACATCAGCGAGGTCAGCGGGGTGAGCTCGGCCGGCTTGAGGACGATCGTGTTGCCCGCGGCGACGGCGGGCAAGATCTTCCAGGCGGCCATCTGGAGCGGGTAGTTCCAGGGCGCGATGGAGCCGACCACGCCGATCGGCTCGCGCCGGATGTACGAGGTGTGGTCACCGTCGTACTCGGCGGCGGACTGGCCCTGGAGGTGACGGGCCGCCCCGGCGAAGAAGGCGGTGTTGTCGATCGTGCCGGGCACGTCGAACTCGGTGGTCAGCTTGATGGGCTTGCCACACTGGAGCGACTCGACGACGGCGATGTCCTCCGCCTGCGCGGCGAGCACGCTCGCGAAGCGGTGCAGGATCTCCGACCGCTCGCCCGGGGTGGTGCCCGCCCAGCCCGGGAAGGCCGCCTTGGCGGCGGCGACGGCGGCGTCGACGTCCGCCACGGAGGCGAGCGTGTACGTGTAGACGCTCTCCCCCGTCGCCGGATCGACGACGCTGTGCTCCTGCCCTGAGGTTCCGGGGCGGAGCCGCCCCCCGATGTACTGCGCGCCGTCCGCGAAACGGTCCGACACCTGGAAGCGGTTGCCCATGACGCTCTCCGTTGTTCCAGCTCGAATTGAGTGCCGATCCTGACAGAGACATACGGGTCCAACAAGTGATTCCGTTGTTGCCTTTTGGTTACGCGACGGAATCGGTCGACCATGTGTCGAGGGCAGCGGGACATTGCCGTACGGAGTGTCAGTGGCGGGTGGCAGAGTGGCATGCATGAAAGATCGCGAGGAGCTGATTCACCAGGTCAGACGGGGTGAGAAGGTCAAGTGGCTGCACTTCTGGGGCCACCGTCCACGGCACGACGGGCGGCTCTCGGCGAGCTGTCTGAGCCAGTGGTGGCCGTCACCGTTCGTGGTGGACGGCGTGCGGTACGCGACCGCGGAGCACTGGATGATGGCCCGCAAGGCGCGCCTGTTCGACGACCCGGAGGCCGAGGCGACGATCCTGTCCGCCCGCACCCCGGCCCAGGCCAAGAACGCGGGGCGGCTGGTGCGGGGCTTCGACGAGCAGACCTGGGAGGAGCACCGCTTCGGGATCGTCACCGAGGGCGGCGTCCACAAGTTCGGCGCGGACGAGGCCCTTCGCGCCTTCCTCCTGGGCACGGGCGACCGCGTCCTGGTGGAGGCGAGCCCGATGGACCGCGTCTGGGGCATCGGCCTGACGGCGGACGACCCGAGGGCGACGGACCCGGAGCTCTGGCGCGGCTCGAACCTGCTGGGCTTCGCCCTGATGGAGGCCCGGACCCGGCTGCGCGGGTGAGGCGGAGCCGGGTGCGGGCCTCGGGTGAGGGGCCGTGCGGGGGGGGCGCGGCTAGCGGGCCCCCGCGTCCACGACCAGCGAGGTGGCGAAGGGGTCCTCGGAGCTGTCGGCCGAGCCGCCCGGGTCCTCGACGATGACCCAGACCATGAAGGCCACGAAGACGGCGCTCACGAGGATGCCGATCGACCCGAGGACGACGCCCGCGAGGGCCATGCCGCGGTTGGTCGCCTCGCCGCGGTTCGCCTTCTTCATGCCGATGATGCCGAAGATCAGTGCCAGGACGCCCAGGATGATCCCCAGGCCGTACATACAGAATCCGGCCACGGCGATGATGCCCAGCACCATCGCCGTCGTGCCCATCCCGTTGGACGGCTGCTGCTGCCAGCCCGGCTGCCCGTACGCGGCCCCGTAGCTCGGGTACGGGGACGCCGGCGGGTAGCCGTAGGACGGCCCCGGCGTCGGGGTCGCGGCCGTCGGGTAGCCGTAGGCGCCGCCCGGGGCGGCCGGCGGCGGCGGGACGTCCGTGCCCGGCATCGAGATCACGGTGTTCTGGTCATGGACCGGAGGCGTCGGAGGCGTCGCGGGCTTGCTCAGCTCGACGCCGTCCGGATTGGGCGGAGCCCACGGGTCCACCGGCTGCTCGCTGTTTTCGGACATTGGGCCTCCCCCATCGTGGTCACGCCATGCTACGGCTTCCCCCTTCCGGAGGAACGGCCCGGCCTACGATGACCCGATGACCGATCTGCATCCCTTCATCGCCGGGCTCCCCAAGGCCGAGCTGCACGTCCACCACGTCGGCTCCGCCTCGCCCCGGATCGTCGCCGAGCTGGCGGCCCGCCACCCGGACTCCAAGGTTCCGACCGACCCGGAGGCGCTGAGCGACTACTTCGTCTTCACGGACTTCGCGCACTTCATCGACGTGTACCTGTCGGTGGTGGACCTGGTCCGCACCCCCGAGGACGTCCGGCTGCTGACCTACGAGGTCGCCCGGGACATGGCCCGGCAGAACATCCGCTACGCCGAGCTGACCATCACGCCCTACAGCTCCACCCGCCGCGGCATCGAGGAGCACGCCTTCATGGCGGCGATCGAGGACGCCCGCAAGGCCGCGGAGACCGAGCTCGGCGTGATCCTGCGCTGGTGCTTCGACATCCCCGGCGAGGCGGGCCTGGAGGCGGCGGAGGAGACCGCGCGCCTGGCGGTGGACCTGCACCCCGAGGGCCTGGTCGCCTTCGGCCTCGGCGGCCCGGAGATCGGCGTGCCGCGCCCGCAGTTCAAGCCGTACTTCGACCGGGCCCGCGCGGCCGGGCTGCACTCGGTGCCGCACGCGGGCGAGACCACGGGCCCGCAGACGGTCTGGGACGCCCTGCGCGACCTGGGCGCCGAGCGCATCGGTCACGGCACCAGCTCGGTCCAGGACCCGGAGCTCCTGGCGTACCTGGCCGAGCACCGGATCGCCCTGGAGGTCTGCCCGACCTCGAACATCGCCACCCGCGCGGTGGAGCGCCTGGAGGACCACCCCATCAAGCGGATGGTGGACGCGGGCGTGCTGGTGACGATCAACAGCGACGACCCGCCGATGTTCGGCACGGACCTCAACAACGAGTACGCCGTCGCCGCCCGCCTGCTCGGCCTGGACGAGCGCGGTGTCGCGGCCCTCGCCAAGAACGCGGTGGAGGCCTCGTTCCTGGACGCGGCCGGCAAGGCCCGGATCACCGGGGAGATCGACACGTACACGGAGCAGTGGCTCGCGCGCTGAGCGCCGGGAGAATGGGGTCATGGACCCCGTCACTGTCGTAGGCCACCGCGGCGACCCCTACCGCGTCCGTGAGAACACCGTCCCCTCGATCGTCTCGGCGGTCGAGCGGGGCGCGGACGCGGTGGAGGTCGACGTCCGGCTCACCAAGGACGGCGTCCCCGTCCTGCTCCACGACGACACCCTCAAGCGGCTCTGGAAGATCGACGCCGCGCTGTCCTCGCTGACCGCCGTCGAGGTCGAGGAGCTCACCGAGGGCGGCGTGCCGACCCTGCGCGAGGCGCTGATCGCCGCCGGGGCGCACCGCCTGATGCTGGATCTGCCGGGCGGCGACGAACGCTCGGTGCGCACCATCGTGGGCACGGTCCGCGAGTGCGGCGCGGGCGAGCGCGTCTTCTACTGCGCGGGCGCCGTCGCGATGCTCCAGGTCCGGGCGGCCGACCCGGCCGCGGAGATCGCGCTGACCTGGGACACCCTGGTCCCGCCCCGCCGCACGCTGCTCGACGCGGTGCGCCCCCGGTGGCTCAACTACCGCTTCGGCCTGGCCGGTCGGGAGCTGGTGGACCGGGTGCACAGGGACGGCCTGCTGGTCTCGGCCTGGACGGCGGACACCGCCTGGACCATGCGTAAGCTGATCCGCGACGGCGTGGATTCGATCACCACCAACCGGGTCGACACGCTGGCCGCCGTGCTGCGAAAGGGCCGTGAATGAACGACAGGATCCGCACCGACATCGCGCACAACGCGCGCGTGTGGAACTACTGGCTGGGCGGCAAGGACAACTACCCGGTGGACCGCGCGGTCGGCGACCAGGTCACCTCCTTCCACCCGGCCATCGGTGAAGTGGCGCGCGCGGACCGGGCGTTCCTCGGCCGGGCGGTGACGTACCTCGCGGCGGAGGCCGGGGTGCGCCAGTTCCTCGACATCGGTACGGGGCTGCCGACGGCCGACAACACCCACGAGGTCGCGCAGCGGGTGGCGCCGGAGTCCCGGGTGGTCTACGTCGACAACGACCCGATCGTCCTGACCCACGCGCGGGCGCTCCTGACGAGCGCGCCGCAGGGCGTCACCGAGTACGTGGACGCCGACGCGCACGACCCGGAGACGATCCTGGCGGCGGCCGGGAAGACGCTGGACTTCTCGCGGCCGGTCGCGGTGCTGATGCTGGGCATCCTGAACTTCGTCCTCGACACGGACGAGGCCCGGCGGATCGTCCGCACACTGATGGCGGCGCTGCCGTCCGGCAGCCATCTGGTCCTGACGCATCCGACGTACGACGCGGAGCTGGGCGGTGAGGGGAACATCGCGGCGATGGAGTTCTGGAACGCGCACGCGACCCCGCCGATCACCGCGCGCGGCCGGGCGGACTTCGCCTCGTTCCTGGACGGCCTGGAGCTGCTTGAGCCGGGCATCGTGTCGTGCGCGCGCTGGCGCGCGCCGGACGCGGTCGCGGTGGCGCAGTACGGAGCGGTGGGCCGCAAGCCGTAATGGACATACGGGGGACGAGGGACGGGCTGAGCGACTGGGCGCGGGCCAATCCCTGGGCGGTCGACATCGCCCTGGCGCTGCTCGTGCAGGCGGCGATGACGATGCCGTTCGTCGTGCCGCGCCCGCCCGATCTGGAGCCGGCGACCTGGTCCGCGTACGGCCTGACGACGCTGACCGTGGTGCCGCTGGTGTGGCGCCGCCGGGCACCGATCGCGGTGCTGCTCGCGGTCCTGGCGACCAGCGCGCTGTACAAGCTGGCGCTTGAGGGGCCTGGGCAGCCGCTGCCGTACACCGGTCTGGTGAGCGTCTACACGGTCGCCGTGCTGTCGCCGCCGTGGAAGCGGCTGGTGACGGCGCTGCTGATGCTCGTCGCGGTGCCGGTGTCGGTGTGGCTCAACACCCAGTCGGCCCGCGAACTGACCTTCTCGCTCTTCGTGTTCGGCGCCGCGTACGCCTTCGGGCGGCTGACCGACGCCCGGCAGCGGGCCAACCGGGTGGAGGCCGAGCAGGCCGCCGCGCGGGAACGGGCCAGGATCGCCCGGGAGATGCACGACATCCTGTCGCACGCGGTGAGCCTGATGCTCGTGCAGGCGGAGGCAGGACCACTGGCCGTACGCCGGGCGCCGGAGCGGGCCGAGGCCGCGTTCGAGGCGATCTCCGAGACCGGGCGCGACGCGATGCGGCAACTGCGCGCGATGCTGGGCGTCCTGCGGGACGAGGACGGTGGCTCCGACGCGCCCCGGGACCCGCAGCCGGGCCTCGACCGGCTCCCGGAGCTGGTCGAGCGGGTGCGCGGCGGGGGGCTCGACGTGCGGTACGGGACGGACGGCACGGTGCGGCCGCTGCCGGCGGCGACCGGGGCGACGGTCTTCCGGATCGTGCAGGAGGCGCTGACCAACGTGGTCAAGCACGCGGGGGCCACGACGGTGTCGGTGCGCCTCGGCTACCGGAGGGACGAGGTGGAGGTCCGGGTGACGGACGACGGGCGCGGGCCGCGCGCCGGGGGCTCCGGCGGGCACGGGCTCGTCGGGGTACGGGAGCGGGCGGCCGCCCACGGGGGCACGGCCTCGGCCGGTCCCGGCCCGGAAGGGCGCGGATTCGAACTGCGGGCGGTGCTCCCGCTGGAGGTGCGGGGATGACGCTGCGGGTGGTGGTCGCGGACGACCAGGAGCTGGTGCGGAGCGGGTTCGCGCTGATCCTGGACGTGCAGGAGGACATCGAGGTGGTCGCGGAGGTCGGCGACGGCGCCGAGGCGGTGGCGGCGGTGCGGCGGCTGCGGCCCGACGTGGCGCTGCTCGACATCCGGATGCCGGTGATGGACGGGATCGAGGCGTGCCGGCTGATCAGCGCGGAGTCGGACTGCCGGACGGTGATCCTGACGACCTTCGACTCCGACGAGTACGTGTACGAGGCGCTGCACGCGGGCGCGAGCGGCTTCCTCCTGAAGGACGTGCGCCGGGACGACCTGGTGCACGCGGTGCGGGTGGTGGCGGCGGGCGAGGCGCTGCTCGCGCCTTCGGTGGCGCGGCGTCTGGTGGAGCAGTACACCTCGGGCGCGCCCCGGCGGGCGGACGGGCCCGCCGACGCGCGCCTGGACGTGCTGACGGGGCGGGAGCGGGAGACGCTGCTGCTCCTGGCGCGGGGTCTGTCGAACGCGGAGATCGCGGCGGAGCTGGTGGTGAGCGACCACACGGTGAAGACGCACGTGGGCAACGTGCTGGCGAAGCTGGGCCTGCGGGACCGGATCCAGGCGGTGATCTGCGCGTACGAGACGGGGCTGGTGGCGGCGGGCCTCCCCCGGGCGGGGGAGCCGCGCCGGGGGTGACTCCCCCGCGCCGGTGAGGAACTCCGCCCACGAGAACCGCCTTTGCGGGCGATCCCTGGACCGCCGCAGGTCAGCAGGATGGAGCCATCGAGAACAACGGCTCACACCCACGGAGTTGACCATGAGGAACACCACCCGCACGCTGCTGGCCGCCGCCCTCGTCCTGGGCGTCGCGGCGGGCCCGGCGGTCCTCCCGGCGGGCGCGGCCCCGGTCCCGGCGGCGACGGCGACGGCTTCGTCCGCGGACGCCGCCCTGGCCGCGGCCATCGCGGGCCTCCCCTCGAAGGACGCGACGGCGGCGCTGGTCCGGGTCGGCGGCACGGAGGGCACCTGGCAGGGCAGCGCGGGCGTGCACGACCTGCGCTCGAACCGCCCGGCGGACCCGGGGGCCCGGTTCCGGGCGGGTTCGGTGACGAAGGTGTTCACGGCGGCGGTCGCGCTCCAGCTGGCGGGCGAGGGCCGGATCGACCTGGACCGCACGGCCCGCTCGTACCTGCCGGAGCTGATCCCGGCGGCGTACGGCGAGGTGACGGTGCGCCAGCTGCTCAACCACACCCACGGCATCCCGGCGGCCGATCTGCCGGGCGAGACGGTCGAGGAGTGGTACGCGAACCGCTTCGTCACGCACGACCCGCGCGACCTGGTCCGCTCGGCGACCTCCCAGCCGCGCGAGTTCGCCCCGGGCGAGAAGCAGCACTACCTGAACATCGGCTACACGATCGCCGGCCTGATCGTCGAGCGCGTCACGGGCGACTCGTACGAGCACCAGGTCCGCGCCCGGATCCTGCGCCCGCTCGGTCTGCGCGACACGTACTTCCCCGGCGCGAGCCCCCGGATCGAGGGCCGCCACAACCACGGCTACCAGCGGATGCTGCTGGACGACGGCACGACCGGCCTGCGCGACGTGACCGTATGGGGCCCGACGGACGGCTGGGCGGCCGGCGACCTGATCTCCACCACCGCGGACCTGGAGCGCTTCACGAACGCCCTGTTCGCGGGCCATGTCGTACGCGGCCCCCTCCTGGAGGAGATGTTCACGCTCCCCAAGGTGCCGGACCTCAACTCCGGCGACCCGGCCGCGTACTCCGTCGGCCTGTCGATGAAGAAGCTGGGCGGCCGCGAGGTCTGGGGCAAGACCGGCGGCCGCTGGGGCTACAACACGGCCATCGCCTCGACCCGCGACGGCTCGCGCACCCTCGTCTACAGCGTCAACGCGACCGACGCCAAGGGCCAGGACATGAACAAGGTGGCGCTGCACCTCATGCTGGCGACGTACGGCCTGCCGTCGAAGTGAGCCCGGCCGCCCCCTGGGCCGCTTCGAGCCGCTTGATGAGCCGGCGGACGGCGAGCAGGGGCAGGATGCCGAAGACCCCGAAGGACATGTCGATCACCGACCACCAGAAGGGGATGTCCCGGAGCGGGCCGCAGATCAGGGCCAGCGGGATGATGCCGACGCAGGCGATCATGCCGAACTCGACGACCCAGATGTTGCGTACGGGGTCGCGGTACACGCCGTAGAAGGCGACGGCGATGACGAGGTGGGCGAAGGCCAGCCAGTCGGTGCCGTAGAGGAGGTACGGGGCGCGGGCGTCGGCGCCCTCGACGCCGGTGCGGACGCGGGCGATCCACTCGGCCAGGCCGGGGAAGACGTCGGCGACGGGTGCGGCCCAGGAGTCCAGGGCCCCGTCGAGCAGGCGGAGTTCGGTGACGAGGGGGAAGGCCGTGGCCCCGCTCAGCACCAGACAGACGATGAAGACGACCAGCCAGACACGGATGCGCTTGAGGAGGGCTCTGGGCCCGTTCGTGTCGCTCATGGGGGCAGCGTACGCCCCTCATGAACACGTTCAAAAAGCGGGGGGCCCGTCGGTGCGGGCCCCGCCTCACAGGCCGACGATCGAGTTCCAGCGCTTGGTGAACTCGGCGCGCTCATCGGCGGATATGTCCCGTGCGATGGCGAGTCGCGAGCGCATCGCGTCGTCCGGGAAGATCAGCGGGTCCTCGGCGAGGGCCACCAGCTCCTCGTCGCCCGAGTCGGCGAGGACGTCGCGGGCCGCGGGGACCGGGCAGACGTAGTTGACCCAGGAGGCGAGCTCGGCGGCGACCTCGGGCTCGTAGTAGTAGTCGACGAGCTGCTCGGCGCTGGTCTTGTGCTGGGCCAGGTTGGGGATCATTAGCGACTCGGCCCAGAGCTCGGCGCCCTCCTCGGGCACGACGAACTCGATGTCGGGGTTGTCGGCCTGGAGCTGGATGATGTCGCCGGAGTACGCCTGGCAGGCGAGCACGTCGCCGGTGGACAGGTCCTTGATGTAGTCGTTGCCGGTGAAGCGGCGGATGTGCTTGCGGCGGACCAGGCCCTCGATCTGCTCGCACAGCGCGTGGAAGTCGTCCGCCGTCCAGCGGGTCACGTCGACGCCCATGCCCTGCATGAGCAGCGAGAACGACTCGTCGAGCCCGGACAGCAGCGTGACCTTGCCGCTCAGGTCGTCGGCCCACAGCTCCTTGGTGGAGCGGATCTCCCGGCCCAGCTTCTTGCGGTTGTACGCGATGCCGGTGATCCCGGACTGCCAGGGCACCGAGTGCAGCCGCCCCTCGTCGAAGGCGGGCGTGCGCAGCAGCGGGTCCAGGTACTTGGCGACGTTGGGCTGCTTGGCCCGGTCCATCTCCTGGACCCAGCCGAGGCGTACGTAGCGGGCGGCCATCCAGTCGCTGACGACGATGAGGTCCCGGCCGGTCTCCTGGTGGTTCATCAGGGCCGGGCCGACCTTGCCGAAGAACTCGTCGTTGTCGTTGATCTCCTCCGTGTAGCGCACGGAGATCCCGGTCCGCTTCTGGAAGGCGTCGAGCGTGGGCCGCTTCGACTTGTCCTTGTCGTCGGTGTCGATGTACAGCGGCCAGTTCGCGAAGTGCAGCACCCGGTCCCGCGCGGACAGGTCCCGCCCGGCCCGCTCCTTCGGGTCGACGTACGCGGCCGGCACCCCGCATCCGGCGAGGAGCGCGGCGGCACCGGCACCGCCGATCCCGCGCAGCAGGGCGCGGCGGGAGGGGTGGGTGCGGGCGGAGAATCTGGCTCGTGCTGTCACCCGCACAGCATGGTCGCCCCGGGCGACCAGCGGCAATGGACGGTACGTCGACCCGGACGGCACGGCCCCGACACCTTGTCGATCACGGGGACCGAGGTGCCGGGGCCGGGTGGAACGGGGGCCGATCAGCGCGGGGGCGTCAGGCGGCCCGGGGGCGTGGTTCAGCCCAGGGACGTCATCACGTGCTTGATGCGCGTGTAGTCCTCGAAGCCGTACGCCGAGAGGTCCTTGCCGTAGCCGGACTTCTTGTAGCCGCCGTGGGGCATCTCGGCGACCAGCGGGATGTGGGTGTTGATCCACACGCAGCCGAAGTCGAGCGACTTGGACATGCGCATCGCGCGGGCGTGGTCCTTCGTCCAGACCGAGGAGGCCAGGGCGAACTCGACGCCGTTGGCGAACTCCAGCGCCTGGGCCTCGTCCGTGAAGGACTGGACCGTGATGACCGGGCCGAAGACCTCGTTCTGGATGATCTCGTCGTCCTGCTTGAGGCCGGAGACGACGGTCGGGGCGTAGAAGTAGCCCTTGTCGCCGACCCGGTGGCCGCCCGCCTCGACCTTGGCGTGCGCCGGCAGGCGCTCGATGAAGCCGCTGACCTGCTTGAGCTGGTTGGCGTTGTTCAGCGGGCCGTAGAGCACGTCCTCGTCGTCCGGCTGGCCGGTCTTCGTCTCGCTCGCGGCCTTGGCCAGCGCGGCGACGAACTCGTCGTGGATCGACTCGTGGACCAGGACGCGGGTCGCGGCCGTGCAGTCCTGGCCGGCGTTGAAGAAGCCCGCCACCGAGATGTCCTCGACGGCCTTCTCGACGTCGGTGTCCTCGAAGACCACGACCGGGGCCTTGCCGCCCAGCTCCAGGTGGACGCGCTTGACGTCCTTGGCCGCCGACTCGGCGACCTGCATGCCCGCGCGCACCGAGCCGGTGATGGAGGCCATCGCCGGGGTCGGGTGCTCGACCATCGCCTTGCCGGTCTCGCGGTCGCCGCAGATGACGTTGAAGACGCCCTTGGGGACGATCGAGCCGATGATCTCGGCCATCAGGACGGTCGACGCGGGGGTCGTGTCCGAGGGCTTGAGGACGACCGTGTTGCCCGCGGCGAGGGCCGGGGCGAACTTCCACACGGCCATCATCATCGGGTAGTTCCACGGCGCGACCTGGGCGCAGACGCCGACCGGCTCACGGCGGATGATCGAGGTCATGCCCTCCATGTACTCGCCGGCCGAGCGGCCTTCGAGCATCCGGGCGGCACCCGCGAAGAAGCGGATCTGGTCCACCATCGGCGGGACCTCCTCGCTCGCGGTGAGGGCGACCGGCTTGCCGGTGTTCTCGACCTCGGCGGCGATCAGGTCCTCGGCACGCTCCTCGAAGGCGTCCGCGATCTTCAGGAGGACCTTCTGACGCTCGGACGGCGTAGCGTCGCGCCACGCCGGGAAGGCGGCCGCGGCGGCTTCCATGGCGGCGTCGACGTCGGCCTGACCGGAGAGCGGGGAGGTCGCGTAGGCCTCACCCGTGGCAGGGTTGATCACGTCGATCGTGCGGCCGTCGGCCGCGTCCCGGAACTCCCCGTTGATGTAGTTGCGCAGCCGACGCAGCTCGGTGGTCACTTGCCACCCCTCCTGTCACGTTCTGTCTCCGCACTCCATCGTGCGGCGTCCCGATGGGCGAGACACCTCAGCCTAGTCGGTCCGCAGACGCTTTCAACAGGCCCGACCCCCGCCAACTTCGGATTCAGTGAGATCCGCACCCCAGAACAACGGATTTCATCACTCTGGGGTTGCCAGACCGACGAGGTTCGGTGCACAGTGAGGTCGTGGCCAGTCGAAGCACAGACTCCAGAACCGGAACCGGTTCGTCCCCGACGATCGATGCCGTCTCCCTGGCGATCATCGAGCAGCTCCAGGAGGACGGTCGCCGTCCCTACGCAGCCATCGGAAAGGCCGTCGGCCTCTCCGAAGCCGCCGTACGACAGCGCGTCCAGAAGCTGCTCGACCAGGGCGTCATGCAGATCGTCGCCGTCACCGACCCGCTCACCGTGGGCTTCCGGCGGCAGGCGATGGTCGGCATCAACGTCGAGGGTGACCTGGATCCGGTCGCGGAGGCTCTGACCGCCATGGCCGAATGCGAGTACGTGGTGATGACCGCGGGCTCCTTCGACCTGATGGTGGAGGTCGTCTGCGAGGACGACGACCACCTCCTGGATGTGATCAACAAGCGCATCCGCACCCTCCCCGGGGTGCGCTCCACCGAGAGCTTCGTCTACCTGAAGCTCAAGAAGCAGACCTACATGTGGGGAACCCGATAGTCGTGAGCCAGGACCTCTCCAAGACCGCCTACGATCACCTGTGGATGCACTTCACCCGCATGTCGTCGTACGAGCACAACCCCGTCCCCACCATCGTCCGCGGTGAGGGCACCTACATCTTCGACGACAAGGGCAAGCGCTACCTCGACGGCCTCGCCGGCCTGTTCGTGGTGAACGCGGGTCACGGCCGCAAGGAGCTGGCCGAGGTCGCGTACAAGCAGGCCCAGGAGCTCGCGTTCTTCCCCGTGTGGTCGTACGCGCACCCCAAGGCCGTCGAGCTCGCCGAGCGTCTCGCGAACTACGCCCCGGGCGACCTGAACAAGGTCTTCTTCACCACCGGTGGCGGCGAGGCCGTCGAGACCGCGTGGAAGCTGGCGAAGCAGTACTTCAAGCTGCAGGGCAAGCACACCAAGTACAAGGTCATCTCGCGTGCGGTCGCCTACCACGGCACCCCGCAGGGCGCCCTGTCCATCACCGGTCTGCCGGCCCTGAAGGCCCCCTTCGAGCCGCTGGTCCCCGGCGCGCACAAGGTGCCGAACACCAACATCTACCGCGCCCCGATCCACGGCGACGACCCCGAGGCCTTCGGCCGCTGGGCCGCCGACCAGATCGAGCAGCAGATCCTCTTCGAGGGCCCCGACACCGTCGCGGCCGTCTTCCTGGAGCCGGTGCAGAACGCCGGTGGCTGCTTCCCGCCGCCGCCCGGGTACTTCCAGCGCGTCCGCGAGATCTGCGACCAGTACGACGTGCTGCTCGTCTCCGACGAGACGATCTGCGCCTTCGGCCGCCTCGGCACGATGTTCGCCTGTGACAAGTTCGGCTACGTGCCCGACATGATCACCTGCGCCAAGGGCATGACCTCGGGCTACTCCCCGATCGGCGCCTGCATCGTCTCGGACCGCATCGCGGAGCCGTTCTACAAGGGTGACAACACCTTCCTGCACGGCTACACCTTCGGTGGTCACCCGGTGTCCTCCGCCGTGGCCCTGGCGAACCTCGACATCTTCGACAAGGAGGGCCTGAACCAGCACGTGCTGGACCAGGAGGGCAACTTCTTCTCGACGCTGCAGAAGCTGCACGACCTGCCGATCGTCGGCGACGTCCGCGGCAACGGCTTCTTCTACGGCATCGAGCTCGTCAAGGACAAGGTCACCAAGGAGTCGTTCAACGACGAGGAGGTGGAGCGCGTCCTCTACGGCTACCTCTCCAAGGCGCTGTACGAGAACGGTCTCTACTGCCGTGCCGACGACCGTGGCGACCCGGTCATCCAGCTGGCTCCGCCGCTGATCGCGGACCAGACCACGTTCGACGAGATCGAGCAGATCCTCCGCGCCACCCTCACCGAGGCCTGGACGAAGCTGTAGATCTCGACGTGCGCCACACCGCCCTCACGGTGTGACCCCGGCCCGGACATGCGGCCATCCGAGTGGATGGCGGCGGTCCGGGCCGCGTGCTGTCCGTATCACCTGATCTGAATCCTTACGGTGCCCAGTGACGCCCGCCGCCCGGTCCCAGTGACCGACAGGCCCGTCTCCTCGTTCCCCCGGACGGGGGAACGGCCCCTGTCGGCTTCCACATCGAGGTGTACGCGATGGCCCCACCGGACAACGACGTGCTCTGGGCGCGTTCCCTGCACTGCACCCTGGGCGGCACGGACGTCCTGACCGGCGTCTCCCTCGGCGTACGGGAAGGCGAGATCCTCGCCCTCGTCGGGCCGCGCGGCAGCGGCAAGACCACCCTGATGCGCTGCCTCTCCGGCCAGACCGTCGCCCAGCAGGGCGAGGTCTGGTTCAACAGCGCCCCGCTCCACACCCTCTCCACCGCCCAGCGCGAACGCGTACGGCGCGAGCGCTTCGGCTGGATCGACCCCGAGCCCGGTCTGGTCCCCGAGCTCACCGGCTGGGAGAACGCGGCCCTCCCCCTGCTGCTGCGCGGCATCTCCCACCGGGCCGCCAGGACCGCCGCCCAGGAGTGGCTGGACCGCCTCGACATCGGCGCCGCCGCCCGCAAGCGGCCGCACGCCCTCAACCACTCCCAGCGCCAGCGGATCGCCCTCGCCCGCGCGCTCGTCACCACCCCCACGGTGCTCTTCGCCGACGAGCCGACCGCCACCCTGCACAGCGCGGACGGCGCGCAGGTGCTGCGCACCCTCACCGCCGCGGCCCGCTCCCACGGGATCACCGTGCTGCTCGCGACCCACGACCCCGAGGTGGCGGCCCTCGCCGACCGCTCGGTGGCGCTCCTCGACGGGCGCCGCGTCGGCGCCGTACCTCCGGCCACCGGGGCGGAGGGCGTCGCCGCGTGCTCGCTCTCCGTCTAGTCCGGGGCACCCACCCCCTCGTCCAGCTGCGCCGCCTGCTGGTGGCCGCGGCGGCGGCCGGGGTGGGCTTCCTCCTCCTCTGTGCCCTCGGGTACGCGGTGGGCCACCCGACCCAGTCCGCCACGTCCGCGCTCCGCCTCCTCTGGTGCGCGCTGCCCCTCGCCGCGACGGTGCAGTTCGCGGTGGCGGTGGCCCGCACCGACCCCAGCACCCGCCCCCGGCAGGGCCTCGACGCGGTAGGCCTGGGCCCCGCCCGCCTCACCGCCCTCGCCGCCGCCTCCACGGCGGTCGCCTGCACCCTGGGCTCGGCGGTGGCCCTCCTCATCTACCTCCACCTGCGCGGCGACATCACCGGCCTGCCCTTCGACGGCGCGGCGGCGGAGCTCCTCGCCGCCGACCAGCCCCTCCCGCTGGCGGCGGCGCTCACCCTCCTCGCCATCCTCCCGGTGACGGCGGCCACGGCGGCCGGCCTGGCCCTGCGCCCGCGCACACCGGCCCAGGCCTCCCCACAGCCCACCGGCCTCCCGTGGGGCGTGGCCCTGATCGCCCTCGGCCTCGCCCTGGAGACCTACGCGGGCCGCAGCGGCGGCGGGGGCGTCCTGGCCGGCTGGATCCTCACCGCGGCGGGCCTGGCGATGGCGGGCCCCGGCCTCACCCACTGGTGCGGCCGCCTGCTCCAGACGGTCCGCCCCGGAGCGGTACGCCTCCTCGCCGGCCGGGTCCTCATGGACGAGTCCCGCAGGATCGGCCGCCCGCTGGGCGTGGTGTGCGCGGTCGGCTCGGGCGCGGTGGCGGCCCTGGCCCTGGGCACCGACTTCGGCCCGCTGGCCGGCCTGGGCGCCGCCCTGGTCATCGGCTGCACGACGGCGACCCTCCTGACAGCCGCCCTGGAATCGAAACAGTCCCGCACCCACACCACCGAAGCCCTCCTCCGCATCGGCGCCCCACCCACGATCCTCCGCACCACAGCCCTCCTGAGAGCCGCCGCCCTCCTGACCGTCTTCGTCCCCCTGACATGGACGGTGGGCGAACTGGCAGCGGTACCACTGAGGGTCTGAGACCCCACGCCGACGAGCAGGCAGCCACTGTCGCTACGCCACGCACCCGCGGCCGCCGACGGCGAGCACCCCGCACGGGAAGACCCGCACCTCTGCCCGTCCACTCGCACGGGTGGTGCGGGCGGGAACCCCGGCCCGGCCGAAGGCCGGGCACCCCCCACCGCCCCGCACCCGCCAACGCCGCGCACCCCCCACGGGAAGACCCGCACCTCTGCCCACCCACCCGCACGGGTGGTGCGGGTGGGAACGCCCAGCCCGGCCGGAGGCCGGGCGCACCCCCCGGCCCGCCCCCGGGCCCCCTATCGTGACCCCATGGCGACCCACCGGCAGGACCGGGAGATCCACTCCCTCGACGAGTTCGACGCCGCGCTCGGCTCGCACGGCAACCTCTCCTCGTACCGGATCCAGTCCGTCGACCTGACCGACCGCACCTTCGCCCTCCTCTCCGCCTCCACCACCGACGCCGTGTTCCTGGGCTGCCCCATGCAGCCCGAGGCCGCGGCGAAGGTGCGGGCGGACGGCGCGCTGGTCTTCCCGCCGGTGCCGCATCTGCCGTTCGACCCGTACCGCTCCCGGCTCTACTCCCCCGAGGAGCTGTTCGAGGGCGTCGAGGCCCACCCGTACACGGAGACCCCGGACGCCCGCGCGTACGACTGGTTCCAGCGGACCAAGGGCGACGGCGACATCTTCTCCTCGATGCTCCGCTCCCTCCACGACGACGCGATCTCGGACGCGCTGGACGAGCACCTGACGGACGCCCGCGTGGTGGGCGTGATGGGCGGGCACCGTACGGCCCGGGGCACGGCCGCGTACGCGGGCGCCGCCCGCCTCGGCCGGAAGCTGGCGCGCGCCGGACTGACGGTGGCGACCGGCGGCGGACCGGGCGCGATGGAGGCCGCGAACCTCGGCGCGTACACGGCCCCGCTCCACGACGAGGCCCTCGACGAGGCCCTGGAACTGCTCGCGAAGGTCCCCTCGTTCACGCCCTCGGTCACCGAGTGGGCCCGCGCCGCCTTCGAGGTACGGGCCCGATGGCCGCGCGGCGGCGACTCGGTCGGCATCCCCACCTGGTTCTACGGGCACGAGCCGCCCAACGCCTTCGCCGCCCGCATCGGCAAGTACTTCGCCAACGCGACCCGCGAGGACGGCCTGCTCGCCCGCTCGAACGCCGGGATCGTGTTCCTGCCGGGCGCCGCCGGCACGGTGCAGGAGGTCTTCGACAACGCGACCCCGAACTACTACGGCTCGCGCGGCGGCCCGACCCCGATGGTCCTGGTGGACCGCGCCCACTGGACCGAACGCCTGCCGGCCTGGCCCCTGCTCCAGGCCCTGGCCGAGGGCCGCCCGATGGCGGCACGCATCGCCCTGGTCGACTCGATCGACGAGGCCCCGGACGCGCTGGCACGGCTCACGGCGGCGTAGTCGGCCTCCCCCGCGCGGCGGACCCGGTCGCGACCCCGGTCGGACGTGCCGCGCCCGCCCGGCCGCCAGGCTCATGGCATGACCACGAAAAGACTCCTGGCCACCTGGCCGTCGTGGGCGGGCCCCGCCGCCCTCGTCTGGTCCCTCCTGTACGCGGCGGGCGCCGCCCTCGCCGCCGCCACCGGCCCGGCCCTCGGGTACGCGCTCCTCGGCAAGGGCACGGGCCCCGGCTTCGAGGCCGCGGCGGCCGGGCTGTACGGGGCCGCCGCCCTCCTCGCGTACGCGATGCTCCGCAGGCCCGGCTCGCGCGGGCTCACCACGGCGGCCTGGGCGGTCGTCGGGCTGTGCGTGACCTCGGGGTTCGTCTTCCTGCTCAGCCCGCTGCACCTGCTGTACTTCCTGTCGCGGGGCCAGGAGCCGATGGACTGGGCGGCCTGGTCCAACCAGGCACTCGCGATCGTGGGCGCCGCGCTGTGGGCGGGCGCCGCGCTGGCGGGCCGCCGGGCGCGGCTCGGCCTCTGCGCGTACTGCGGCGGACGGGCCCCGGCCGTGGCGGGCGACGCGAGCCGCGCGGGCCTTGTGGCGGTCGCCGCGCTCGTCCCGTACACCGCGCTGAAGACGGCCTGGGCCCTGGGCCTGACGCCCGGGTACACGGGCGTCGGAAGGCCGGGCGTGGACCCCGCGTACACCAGCGACCTGGGTCTGTGGCTGTACGACCACGGGGTCGACGTCACGGCGGTCCTGGCCGTCCTCGGGATGCTGCTGGCGCTGGCGCTGACCCGGCCGTGGGGGCGGCGGCTGCCCCGGCCCGCGCTGCTCGCGCTGGGCTGGGCCGGGGCGGGCGCGCTGGCCCCGTTCGGCGTGCTCCTCGCGGTGCTCGGCGGCCTCGCCTGGACCGGGGTGATCGAGGTCGGCCTCGCGGATCACGCCCCGTGGATCGTCGTCGTCGCCTACGGCGGCTTCTGCCTCTTCGGCCTGGCCCTCGGCCGGGCGACCCTGGTCCACCAGCGGGCGACCCGCAGGGCGTGCGGGCGCTGCTGACCGGGCACCGGGCGGCGCGGGTCAGGCGTCGAGCACGACCACGTCCTCCACCCGGAACACCACGCCCGTCTCGGCCCCCTCGTCCGGCGCGTCCCGCAGCGGGAACTCCGCCTCCAGGGGCGGGCCTTCGGCCGGGCGGAGCCGGACGGCGACATGGTTGCCCCGGAAAGTGCGGGACTCGACGCGGCAGGTCAGGCCCTCGCCGGGGGCGACGAGCCGGACGCCGCCGGGGCGGACGAGCAGACGCCGGTCGCCCTGGGGGGAGCCGTCGGGGACGGGGACCGCGCCCCAGACGGTGTCGGCGGCGGCCCCGGTGACGGTCGCCGCGACCACGTTGTCGAAGCCGAGGAAGCGCGCCACGAACGCGGAGGCGGGCCGCCGCCAGACGTCCAGCGGCGTGCCGGTCTGGGCGATGCGCCCGTCCCGCATCACCACGACCCGGTCGGCGAGGGCGAAGGCCTCGCCCTGGTCGTGCGTGACGGCGAGGACGGTGGTGCCGAGCCGCGCGAAGAGGCCCCGCAGCTCGACCACGAGCCGCTCGCGCAGGCCCCGGTCGAGCTGGCCGAGCGGTTCATCCAGCATCAGGAGCCGGGGTCGGGGGGCGAGCGCCCGGGCGAGGGCGACGCGCTGCTGCTCGCCGCCGGAGAGCGAGGAGACGACCCGGCGGCCGGCCCCCGGGAGCCCGACGAGGTCGAGCAGCTCCTCGACGCGGGCGCCCTGTTCGGCCTTGGCCACGCCGTGCATGCGAAGGCCGAAGGCGACGTTCCCGGCGACGTCCCGCTGCGGGAAGAGCTGGTGGTCCTGGAACATGAGGCCGACCCCGCGCCGGTGCGTCGGCACCCCGGTCTGGTCCGCGTCGCCGAGCAGCACCCGCCCCGCGGAGAGCGGCTGGAGTCCGGCGACGGCCCGAAGCAGCGTGGACTTGCCGCTGCCGCTGGGGCCGAGCACGCACACGATCTCGTGGTCGGCGACCTCCAGGTCCACCGCGTCGAGCACCGCGCGGTCCCCGAAACGTACGGTCGCGTCGTGGAGCGTCAGCATCAGAACTCCCCCGAGGTCCGGTCGGTGCGGAGCCGTTCGAGGAGCAGCAGGGACACCGCGCACACCACCATGAGGATCGTCGAGAGGGCCATGGCCTGGCCGTAGTTGAGCTCGCCCGGGCGGCCCAGGAGCCGGGCCACGGCCACCGGCAGGGTCGGGTTGTCGGGGCGGGCGATGAAGACGGTGGCGCCGAACTCGCCGAGGGAGACGGCGAAGGCGAAGCCGGCGGCGATGAGCAGCGCCCGTCGCACGAGGGGCAGGTCGACCTCGCGCCAGGCCCGCCAGGGCGAGGCGCCGAGCACGGCGGCGGCCTCCCGGAGCCGTTCGTCCACCGCGCGGAGCACGGGCAGCATGGTCCGTACGACGAAGGGGACGCCGACCAGGGCCTGGGCGAGCGGCACCAGGATCCAGCTGGCCCGCAGGTCGAGCGGCGGCTCGTCGAGGGTGATGAGGAAGCCGAAGCCGACGGTGACGGCGGAGACCCCGAGCGGCAGCATCAGGAGCGCGTCGAAGCCCCGGACCAGGCGTCCGGCGCGCCGGGTCAGCGCGGCGGCGGCGAGGCCGCCGATGACGACGGCGATGGCGGTGGCGGCGAGCGCGTACTGGAGGGAGTTGACGATGGTGTCGGTCATCGGCACGAGGAAGGTGCCGTCCTGGTCGACGGACTGGAGCGCGCGGTAGTAGTCGAGGCCGTAGCCGGTGGGGGTGGCGAGGGAGCGCTCGACGAGGACGCCGAGCGGGGCGAGGATCAGCAGCCCGATGGAGAGCAGGACGGCGCCGAGCAGCAGCCACTGGCCCGCGCCGCGCGGGCGGGCGGCGGTCCGCTCCGCCGGGACAAGACGCAGCGCCGTCTCACGGCGGCGCACCATCCGGGCGTGCACGACGAGGATCGCGCCGACGGCGACGAACTGCACCATGGTGAGGACGGCGGCCGTGGACAGCTGGAGCCGGTCGGCGGTCTGCCGGTAGATCTCGGTCTCCAGGGTGGAGTACGCGGGGCCGCCGAGGATCTGCACGATGCCGAAGGAGCTCGCGGTGAAGAGGAACACCATGAGCGCGGCGGCGCCGACGGAGGGTCCGAGGGCGGGAAGGGTCACCGTGCGCCAGGCCCGCCAGCGGGAGGCGCCGAGCACCCGGGCGGCCTCCTCCTGGCGGGGGTCGAGCTGGGACCAGAGGCCGCCGACGGTGCGGACGACGACCGCGTAGTTGAAGAAGACATGGGCGATGAGGATGGCCCAGACGGAGGTGTCGAGGCGGACGCCCCACAGCTCGTCGAGCAGTCCGTTGCGGCCCAGCAGGGCGAGGAACGCGGTGCCGACCATGACGGTGGGCAGCACGAAGGGCACGGTGACGACGGCCCGCAGCAGCCCCTTGCCGGGGAAGTCGAAGCGGGCGAAGACGTACGCGCCGGGGAGGGCGACGAGCAGGGTGAGCGCGGTGGAGGCGAGCGCCTGCCACAGGGTGAACCACAGGACGTCGAGGATCTCCGGGCTGCTCAGCGTCTCGCCGAAGCGGCCGAGCTCCCAGTGCCCGTCCGGCCTGAGCCCGCGCTCGACGATCGAGACGACGGGCCAGGCGAAGAAGACCCCGAAGAACGCGACGGGCAGCGCCATGAGGGCGAGCCGCGCCGCGTTCCCCGTACGCCCCGGGGGGCTCGGTGCGCCTACTTCAGGACGAGCGAGGTCCACTGCTGGATCCACTGGTCACGGTTGGCGGCGATCTTGTCGGGCGCCATGGTCTCCGGCTTGTCGACGACCACGCCGTGCTTGGTGAACAGCTCGGGGAGGGTCGCGTCGTTCGTCACCGGGTTGACGAACATCTGGAGCGGCATGTCGTCCTGGAACTTCTTGGAGATCAGGAAGTCGATCAGCGCCTTGCCGCCCTCGGGGTTCTTCGCCCCGTTGAGCAGCCCGGCGAACTCGGTCTGCCGGAAGCAGGTGCCGGTGGAGACGCCGGTGGGCGCCACCTTCGGCTGGGGCTCGGCGTAGAGGACCTCGACCGGCGGGCTGGAGGCGTAGGAGACGACGAGCGGGCGGTCGCCCTTGGCCTTCTTGCCGCCGGCGGAGCCGGAGAACTCCTGGTTGTAGGCGAGCTCCCAGCTGTCGACGGTCTTCACGCCGTTGGCCTTGAGCTTCTTCCAGTAGTCCTGCCAGCCGCCGTCGCCGTACTGGGCGGCGGTGCCGAGGAGGAAGCCGAGGCCCGGGGAGGAGCGCTCGGGGTTCTCGACGACGAGGAGGTCCTTGTACGCGGGCTTGGCCAGGTCGTCGAAGGACTGCGGCGGCGCCAGCTTCTTGTCGGCGAAGTACTGCTTGTCGTAGTTGACGCAGATGTCGCCGGAGTCGATCGGGGTGACCCGGTGCTCCTTGTCGGTCTGGAGCGCGGCGGGGATCCGGTCCAGGCCCTTGGCCTCGTACGGGGTGAAGATGCCGTTGTCGAGGGCGCGGGAGAGCAGGGTGTTGTCGACGCCGAAGAAGACGTCGCCCTGGGGGGAGCCCTTGGTCAGGATCTCCTTGTTGACGGCGGCTCCGGCGTCGCCGCTCTTGAGGACCTTGATCGTGAAACCGGTCTGCCGGGTGAACTCCGCGAGCACCTCCTTGGAGGCGTTGAAGGAGTCGTGGCTGACCAGCGTGACGGTCTTGGGCGCGGGCGTGCCGGTGGCCTTGTCCTTGCCGGCGTCCTTGCCGCCGCAGGCGGCGAGGGTGGAGACGCCGAGCGCCGCGACGAGCGCGACGGCGGCGGCCTTCTTGGTGTTCACGTGGTGGTCCTCCTGGGGGTGTCCAGGAAGAGACGCGGCCCTGCCCGCGCCCGGGGAAACCGGACGCGGGCAGGGCGCAACAGCTCGAGTTACGACCGAACTTCCTACCCAGAATGACCTGGGCGAGGTTCAGAGGGTCTGCGGCCTGACGGTGCCGCACTCTCAGCGCTGTGGCGCTCCCCTGTCGGAATATGAAGATGTGTTCGAGCTCAGACTACAAGGTCAGCGTTCGGCCGCGGCCAGCTGTCCACAGGCACCGTCGATCTCCTGACCACGCGTGTCGCGGACGGTGACGGGAACGCCGTGGCGGGCGATGGCCTCGACGAACGCCTTCTCGTCCTCGGGGCGGGACGCGGTCCACTTCGAGCCCGGCGTCGGGTTCAGCGGGATCAGGTTGACGTGCACCCGCTTGCCCTTGAGCAGCTTGCCGAGGAGGTCGCCGCGCCAGGCCTGGTCGTTGATGTCCCGGATCAGGGCGTACTCGATGGAGATCCGGCGCCCGGACTTCTCCGCGTACTCCCAGGCGGCGTCGAGGACCTCGCGGACCTTCCAGCGCGTGTTGACGGGCACGAGGGTGTCGCGGAGCTCGTCGTCGGGCGCGTGCAGCGAGACGGCGAGCCGGCACTTGAAGCCCTCGTCGGCGAACCGCAGCATCGCCGGGACGAGCCCGACGGTGGAGACGGTGATGCCGCGCTGGGACAGGCCGAGGCCGTCCGGCTCGGGGTCGGTGAGCCGGCGGATGGCGCCGACGACCCGCTTGTAGTTGGCGAGCGGCTCGCCCATGCCCATGAAGACGATGTTGGACAGCCGGGCCGGCCCGCCGGGGACCTCGCCGTCGCGCAGGGAGCGCATGCCGTCGACGATCTGGTGCACGATCTCGGCCGTCGACA
Organism: Streptomyces sp. NPDC094032; assembly: GCF_040303965.1. Classification (NCBI taxonomy): domain Bacteria; kingdom Bacillati; phylum Actinomycetota; class Actinomycetes; order Kitasatosporales; family Streptomycetaceae; genus Streptomyces; species Streptomyces sp. NPDC094032. The sequence continues at coordinate 102,337 of NZ_JBEOUE010000021.1, forward strand.
GGTTGCGGTCGAGGCCCGCCTGGCCGGTGGCGCAGAACGGGCAGTTCATCCCGCAGCCCGCCTGCGAGGAGATGCACATGGTCACCCGGTCCGGGTAGCGCATGAGCACCGACTCGACGAGCGTGCCGTCGTGCAGCCGCCACAGCGTCTTACGGGTGGTGTCGTCGTCACAGGAGATGTGCCGCACGACCGACATCAGATCGGGCAGCAGCTCCCCCGCCAGCTTCTCGCGCGACCCTGCGGGGATGTCGGTCCACTCCGCGGGGTCGTGCGCGTAGCGCGCGAAGTAGTGCGTGGACAGCTGCTTGGCGCGAAACGGCTTCTCACCGATCGCGGCGACCGCCTCCTTGCGCTCGGCGGGCGTGAGGTCGGCGAGGTGCCGCGGCGGCTGCTTGGCTCCGCGCGGGGCGACGAAAGTGAGTTCTCCGGGCTTGGGCATGGTCCTACCAGTGTCGCAGACGGATCCCGGTTCCCCTGCGGCACGAGCCGCCGGTGGGGGTCGCCCGGGGCACTCCTGGGATCCGTGAGCCCCGACCTGTAGCCCTCCGCACTGCCTCACGCAGCTCTGCACCGGAGAGGACCCCCGCCCCGCGCCCAAGCGGCAAGGTCCTCTCCGACCGCCTCAAGCGCCTCCAGCCCGTCCTCGCCGCCTCCTCCACGGGACGAACAGCATCACCTGCTCCAGGACGTGCCCGTCAGCGAAGCTGCGGCAAGCGGAATCCGCCGATGTGATAGTCCAGGTCCGCTTTGAACTCCAGCCGGGGGACCGTGGTCCGCATGGCCGCGTAGCGCTCGGGCGCGATCGGATACACGGCGGTTGCGAGGAGCTCGTCGTCCCCACGTTCCGGGAACAGCGTGTTGAGCCTCAGAATTTCGTCTCGCGTAAGGCTGGTGACATGGGCCGCGACCTCGTCGGCGTCCCATCCGATGAGCTCCCAGCCCAGGTCTTCGACGTCGTTATGGATCATGCTCCCCACATTACGAGCACATGCCGAAGGGTTGCAGGGGAAGGGACCTACTTGGGCCCGTTCCCGGTGACCTCTCCGGGCTTGGGCGCTCGCCCGTCACGGGCCCGGTGCGCCCGGCTGGGTGCTGGGGATGCGGGAAGTGAAGAAGAGGGCCAGGACCGAGGCGCCGGCGAGGATCGCGAGGGCGGCGCGGAGGCCGTCGAGGCGGGCGGTGGCGTTGGCTTCCAGGGCCGCGTCGGTCACCGCCTGGCTGGTGCCGGCCTCGTCGAGGGCCGTGGTGAGCTGGGCGTCCGAGAGGAACGGGACGCCGCTCTGGAGCTCGACGGCGGCGGTGTTCTTGACCTCGGCGGGGATCGCCGGGTTCTGCTCGACGCTGGTCAGGAAGGAGGAGGTGAGCGCCGCGATCATGAGCGAGCCGGCCAGGGCGGTGCCGATGGAGGCGCCGAGGTTGGTCACGGCGTTCTGGATGCCGCCGACCTCCGCGCTCTGCCGGTCCGGGACGGCGGAGACGGTGACCGAGCCCAGCTGGGAGGCGAGGGCGCCCATGCCGAGCCCGATCAGGAGCAGGGGGAGGGTGACGATCTCCGCGCCCGCGTCCGCGTCGAGCGCCGCCATCAGGACGACCGCCCCGGCCAGCAGCGCGAGCACCCCGAAGCGGACCACCCGGCGCGGCGAGACGTCGGGGAGGAAGCGCGGGATCAGGAGCGCGGCGGCCAGCAGGGTCAGCGAGAGGGGCAGGATGCGCGCGCCGGTGGCCAGCGCGGACAGGCCGAGGGCGACGGACAGGTAGAGCGGGACGACGAAGAAGACGCCCATCTGGACGAGGTACTGGAAGAAGAACATCGTCAGGCCCCCGGTGAGCTGCCGGTTGCGCAGCATGTCCGGGGGAACGAGCGGGTCCCTGCCCCGCTTGGCCAGCCGGGACTCCCAGCGCAGGAAGAGCCAGAGCAGCAGCAGCCCCGCGAGCGTCAGCCACACGACCAGGGACACGCCGAGCCAGGCGGGCGCGTCGGGCTTGGGCCGGAGCCAGCCCCACTCGTCGGAGCGCAGCACGCCGTACACGAAGATCCCGAGCCCGGCGGCGGACAGGAAGGCGCCGACGAGGTCGATGCGCGGGCGCTCCTCGGACACCGCGTCGGCGATGGAGCGGGCGAAGACGAGGATGACGAGGACGAGCAGCACCTCGCCGGCGAAGACCCAGCGCCAGGAGAAGTAGGTCGTGGCGACGCCGCCGATGAGCGGGCCGAGCGCGATGGCGACGGCTCCGGCGGCCGCCACGATCCCGTACGCGAAGGGGCGCCGTTCGGTGGGGAAGTTACCGGCCACCAGGGCCACGATCGCGGGCATGATCAGCGCCGCCCCGATGCCCTCCAGGAAGGCCCAGCCGATCAGCAGCACGGTCAGATTCGGCGCGAGGGCCGTGGTGAGCGAGCCGGCGCCGTAGACACAGCAGCCGATCATGAAGGCGCGCTTGCGGCCGATCAGCACGCCGACCTTGCCACCGGGAATCATGAACATCGCCATGACCAGGGTGTACGCGGTGATGGCGCCCTGGATGCCGGTGATCGTGGTGCCCACGTCCGCCGCCACGGTCGCGATGGACACGTTCATGACGGAGCTGTCGAGCGCCATCAGGAACTGTCCCGACGCGAGGGTCAGGAGGACGGTCAGGGACCCCGGGGGCTTCCCGGCCGAGCGAGCCTTCGGTGTCATGGGCAGATCCCTGCCCCCGGCGCCGGTACGGGACCGGCGACCCGCACCGAGGTCCACCGCATGGCGGAACGGCGAAGGGCCCGCCACCGGTCACGGCAGCGGGCCCTCGAACGCGTACGACGGCCGTCAGCCGCTGCCCACGAACACCACGAGCAGCAGCCACACCACCGGCGCCGTCGGCAGCAGGGAGTCCAGCCGGTCCATGATGCCGCCGTGACCGGGCAGCAGGGTGCCCATGTCCTTGATGCCCAGGTCCCGCTTGATCATCGACTCGCCCAGGTCGCCCAGGGTCGCGCTGGCCGCGACCGCGAGGCCGAGGAGCAGGCCCTGCCACCAGGTGCCGTCGTCGATCATGAACTCCATGCAGAGCGCGCCGGCCGCCATCGCGAAGGCCACCGCGCCGAACAGGCCCTCGCGGGTCTTGCCGGGGCTGATGCGCGGGGCCAGCTTGTGCTTGCCGAAGCGCCAGCCGACGGCGTACGCGCCGGTGTCGCTGACCACCGTGAGGATCAGGAAGGTCAGCACCCGCTGCGGGCCGTCGTCTGCGGTCAGCAGCATCGCCACGAAGGTGGCGAGGAACGGCACGTAGAACGCGGCGAAGACGCCCGCCGTGACGTCCTTCAGATAGCCCTCGGGCGGCTCCGTCATCCGCCACACCAGCACGGCGAGCGCGGTCAGGGCCATCGCGACCCAGGCGCCCTCCGCACCCCGCACGTATCCGGCGACGACCATGGCCGCGCCGCCGACCGCGAGCGGGACCAGCGGGGCGTTGATGCCCTTCTGCTCCCGCAGGCGGGAGGTGAGCTCCCACAGGCCGACCACGACGGCGACCGCTATCACTCCGACGAACGCCGGCTTCCAGATGAACAGCGACGCGACGATGACCGCGCCGAGGCCCACGCCGACCCCTATGGCCGCGCCCAGGTCTCGGCCCGCGCTCTTCTTCTGCCGCGGCTGCTGCCGGGGCGAAGGCGCGGGCGCGGGCTGGGGCGGGCTGGACATGGGCTCCTGCGGGTGCTCGTGCGGCGTCTCGTCACGGAACAGGGGACCGCCCTGCTGGGCGGCCCCCCGGTCGTGGTCGTCCTGGTTGTCGCCGGCGGGAACGTCGTCGGACACGATGGGCATGGGCCGAGTCTGCGCCGCCCGCCGCCCTTCGTAGGCGGGACCCGCCGGGGCAGGCCCCTGGTCGGGTCCCCCGAAGCCGGTTGTGGCCGGGGCCCCCCAGGAAGAGTCGTTCATCAGACCTCGAGGAGCTCGGCTTCCTTGTGCTTCAGCAGCTCGTCCACCTGCGCGACGTACTTCGAGGTGGTGTCGTCGAGCTCCTTCTCCGCGCGGCGGCCCTCGTCCTCGCCGACCTCGCCGTCCTTGACGGCCTTGTCGATGAGGTCCTTGGCCTTGCGGCGCACGGAGCGGATCGAGACCTTCGAGTCCTCGGCCTTGGACTTCGCGACCTTGATGTAGTCGCGACGGCGCTCCTCGGTGAGCTCGGGGAACACCACCCGGATGATGTTGCCGTCGTTGCTCGGGTTGACGCCGAGGTCCGAGTCGCGGATGGCCTGCTCGATGTTGCGCAGCGCCGTCTTGTCGAACGGGGTCACCACGGCCATGCGCGGCTCCGGCACCGAGAACGACGCCAGCTGATTGATCGGGGTGATGGCACCGTAGTAGTCCGCCACGATCTTGTTGAACATCGCCGGGTGCGCACGGCCGGTGCGGATCGCGGCGAAGTCCTCCTTGGCGACCACGACGGCCTTCTCCATCTTCTCCTCGGCCTCGAGGAGGGTCTCTTCGATCACCACTTGCTCCTGCGTGTCGTCGCGTTGTGTCCTGCACGGCTGTACGACCGGCAGGGCTCTGTCCATCCCCTCGCGGGGCGGTTCCCGGTTCGGCTCAGGCCCGGGTGCCCTGGTCGCTCACGAGCGTGCCGATCTTCTCACCCTTCACCGCGCGCGCGATATTGCCCTCGGTGAGGAGTTCGAAGACGAGGATCGGGAGGTTGTTGTCCCGGCACAGCGTGATGGCGGTCGCGTCGGCGACCTTGAGGTCGCGGGAGAGCACCTCGCCGTACTCCAGCGCGTCGAACTTGACCGCGTCCGGGTTGGCCTTCGGGTCGGAGTCGTAGACCCCGTCGACACCGTTCTTGCCCATCAGCAGGGCCTCGGCGTCGATCTCCAGCGCACGCTGCGCGGCGGTGGTGTCGGTGGAGAAGTACGGCATGCCCATGCCGGCGCCGAAGATGACCACGCGGCCCTTCTCCAGGTGGCGCACGGCGCGCAGCGGGATGTACGGCTCCGCGACCTGGCCCATGGTGATGGCGGTCTGCACGCGCGAGTCGATGCCCTCCTTCTCCAGGAAGTCCTGGAGAGCGAGGCAGTTCATCACGGTGCCGAGCATGCCCATGTAGTCCGAGCGGGCCCGGTCCATGCCGCGCTGCTGGAGCTCGGCCCCGCGGAAGAAGTTGCCGCCGCCGATGACGATCGCGATCTCCGCGCCGTCGCGGACCACGGCCGCGATCTCACGCGCGATGGCGTGCACGACGTCCGGGTCGACCCCCAGACCGGTACCGCCGGAGAAGGCTTCTCCGGACAGCTTCAGCATGTAGCGGCCGGTCTTCTTGCCGTTGTTGTCGTCGCCCTGTGCGGCGCCCTGATTCATGGAGGTCTCCTCGTGCACATACGAAGAAGGCCATTGCCTGGGGTCCTTGCGGCTTCCCGTACGGCAATGGCCTCCTCGTCAGATCTGCGGCCGTCCGACGCGAACGCGGGCGGCTGCCTCAGACCCTACCGGGGTCCGGTGTCCGTTGCTGACGGACTCAGATGCCGACCTTGATGCGGGCGAAGCGCTTCAGGGTGACACCGGCCTCGTCCAGGACCTTCTGGACGGACTTCTTGTTGTCAAGGGCGTACGGCTGGCCGAGCAGCGTGGCGTCCTTGAAGAAGCCGTTGAGACGACCCTCGACGATCTTGGCGATCGCGGCCTCGGGCTTGCCCTCGGCGCGGGTGGTCTCCTCGGCGATGCGACGCTCGGACTCGACGACCTCGGCCGGGATCTCGTCCTTGGTCAGGTACTTCGGGGCGAACGCGGCGATGTGCTGCGCGACACCCTTCGCGACCTCGGCGTTCTCCTTGTCCAGCTCGACCAGGACACCGATCTGCGGGGGCAGGTCGGGCATGGTGCGGTGCATGTACGCGGAGACGTAGCCGTCGGTGAACAGCGCGAAGCGGTCGAGGACGATCTTCTCGCCGAGGTTGGCGTTGGCCTCGTCGACGAACGCCTGGACGGTCTTGCCGGGCTCGATCTCGGAGGCGAGCAGCGCCTCGATGTCGGCCGGGGCGGTGGCGGCGACGTGCGCGGCCAGCGCGTTGGCGACGGCGAGGAACTTGTCACCCTTGGCGACGAAGTCCGTCTCGCACTTCAGCTCGACGATCGTGCCGGAGGAGTTGTCGGCAGCGATGAGGGAGACCACGGCGCCGTTCTCGGCGGAGCGGCCCTCACGCTTGGCGACACCCTTCTGGCCCTTGATGCGCAGGGCCTCTACGGCCTTGTCGACATCGCCGTCGGCCTCGTCCAGGGCCTTCTTGCAGTCCATCATGCCGGCGCCGGTGAGCTCGCGGAGCTTCTTGACGTCAGCGGCGGTGTAGTTCGCCATGAGTCTGTTTCTCTCTCGAAGTCTGAAAGATCGGGCGGGTCCACGGGTGGACGGCGGGGGCAACGCGTGCCCCCGCCGTCATCACCCGAAAGACCTCAGGGTCCTGAAGGGTCAGGCCTGCTCGGCGTCGGCGGCCGGAGCCTCGACAGCCTCGACGACGGCCGGAGCCTCGGCAGCCTCGGCGTCCGCGACCTTCTCGGTCTCGGCGGAGGTCTGGACCTCGGCGGCCTCGTCGGCCTTCTTCTCACCCGTCAGCAGGTCGCGCTCCCACTCGGCGAGGGGCTCGCCGGCGGCCTTCTCGCCCGGCTTCGAGTCGCCGGTCGCGGCGCCGGAGCGGGCGATGAGGCCCTCGGCGACGGCGTCGGCGATCACGCGGGTGAGCAGGGTGACGGAGCGGATCGCGTCGTCGTTGCCCGGGATCTTGTAGTCGACCTCGTCGGGGTCACAGTTGGTGTCGAGGATCGCGACGACCGGGATCTTCAGCTTGCGAGCCTCGCCGACGGCGATGTGCTCCTTCTTGGTGTCCACGATCCAGACGGCGCTGGGGACCTTGGACATCTCGCGGATACCACCGAGGGTCTTCTCCAGCTTGGCCTTCTCGCGGGAGAGGACCAGGAGCTCCTTCTTGGTGAGACCCGAGGCCGCGACGTCCTCGAAGTCGATCTGCTCGAGCTCCTTGAGGCGCTGCAGACGCTTGTAGACGGTCGAGAAGTTGGTGAGCATGCCACCCAGCCAGCGCTGGTTGACGTACGGCATGCCGACGCGCGTCGCCTGCTCGGCGATGGCCTCCTGGGCCTGCTTCTTCGTACCGACGAACATGATGGAGCCGCCGTGGGCGACGGTCTCCTTGACGAACTCGAAGGCGCGGTCGATGTACGACAGCGACTGGAGCAGGTCGATGATGTAGATGCCGTTGCGCTCGGTGAAGATGAAGCGCTTCATCTTCGGGTTCCAGCGACGGGTCTGGTGACCGAAGTGGACGCCGCTCTCCAGCAGCTCCCGCATCGTGACGACGGCCATGGCCATCTCCTTGGGTTCTCGGTTGTGTTCCTGACGCCCCGGACGCGCCGTGCCACGAGGGACCGAAAGGCGCTGCCATCCGTCACGGAGACCGATGGCGGGGCGTGCGAAGTCGACCCGGTGACCCGAGTCGCCATGGAAAGTGTACGGGACCCCGGAGGCGACGGGTGACGGCACTGTCCACAACCGGTCGGCCGTCCACAGATACGGTCCGTCACCGTCACGGTGACCTCGGACGGAGCAGCCTGCCGTCATGCGCCCTGCCGAGCTTGTCCTGCTGCCCCTGCTGTCCTTGCTGGCCCCGCTGGCCCCGCTGGCCCCACTGGCCCCGCTGGCCCCGCTCACCGCGGTCTGGCCGCTCGGCCCGCCTCGCCCCGAGGTCCTGCGCGGCTTCGAACCGCCGCCCGGGCCGTACGCGGCCGGTCACCGTGGGGTCGACCTCGCGGCCCCGCCGGGCACCCCGGTGCTCGCCCCGGCGGCGGGCACGGTCGCCTTCGCGGGTCCGGTCGGCGGCCGGGGCGTGCTCACGATCACCCTCACGGGGACGGGCCTGCCGCCGCTGCGGACGACGTACGGGCCGGTGGAGCCCCTCGTCGGGGCCGGCGCCGCCGTCCGGCCGGGCCAGGTGGTGGCCCGGGTCGCCCCGGGCGGGCACTGTCCGCGCTCCTGCCTGCACTGGGGCGTGCTGCGCGGCGCGGTCTATCTGGACCCGCTGGCCCTGCTGCGCGGCGGCCCGTCCCGGCTCCTGCCGCCGAAGGGACCGCCGAAGGGACCGCTGCCGGGTCAGACGCCCCGGATGCCGCCCAGGGCCATGGAGACCGCAGCCTCGGCGATGACGGCCGGGTCCTCGGCCGCGCCGAGCTCGATACGGCGGACCGCCGCGTCCACCACGCCCTGGAGGAGCATCGCCTCCAGGCGGGGCTGAGGGCGGCCCAGGGCGGTGAGGGCGTCGACGATCATGGTGACCAGGCCGCCGTGCGCGGCCCGGATCTTCTCGCGGGCGCCGTCGTCCAGCTCGCTCGCGGAGATCGCGACCACCGCGCGGTGGCGCCGGTCGCCGACCAGTTCCAGCTGGGTGCGCACATAGGCCTCGACCTTGCCCTCGGCGGTCGTGGCGCCGTCCATCGCGCTCTCGACCTCGGCTGCCCAGACCGGGAAGTCGACCGCGCACAGCTCCTCGACCACGGCACCCCGGGAGCGGAAGTACTCGTAGACCGAGGAACGGGCCAGGCCCGTGCGCTCGGCGAGGGCGGGGAAGGTCAGCGCCTCCGTCCCGCCTTCGGACAGCAGGGATCGCGCGGCGTCCAGCAGGGCGCCTCGCTGCATCGTCCGGTGCTCGGCCACGGAGGCCGCTCGAATCCTTGGCACGGATCCACTGTACGACCGGAGCGCCCCGCCCCGTCAGCGCCCTACGTCGGCCAGCTTGGCGCGCAGCTGGAGGACGGACTTGGTGTGGATCTGGCTGACCCGGCTCTCGGTGACGCCCAGGACATGCCCGATCTCGGCGAGGGTGAGGCCCTCGTAGTAGTAGAGCGTGACCACGGTCTTCTCCCGCTCGGGGAGCGTGTTGATCGCCCGCGCGAGCAGCCGGCGCAGCTCGCGGTCCTCGGCGACCTCGACGGGGTTGTCGGCGGCGGTGTCCTCAAGGGTGTCCATGAGGGAGAGCCGGTCGCCGCCCTCGCCGCCGACGTGCAGCAGCTCCTCAAGGGCCACCACGTTGGCGAGGGACAACTGACTGAAGACGGAGTGCAGTTCCTCCAGGGTGACACCCATCTCCGCCGCGACCTCGGGCTCGGAGGGGGTGCGCCGCAGCTGCGCCTCCAGGGTGGCGTAGGCCCGTTCGACGTTGCGGGCCTTCTGCCGTACGGAGCGGGGGATCCAGTCCAGCGCCCGGAGTTCGTCGATCATCGCGCCGCGGATGCGGGTGATGGCGTAGGTCTCGAACTTGATGGCCCGTTCGACGTCGAACTTCTCGATCGCGTCGATGAGTCCGAAGACCCCGGAGGAGACGAAGTCGGCCTGCTCGACATTGGAGGGCAGACCGACGCTGACGCGTCCCGCGACGTACTTCACGAGGGGCGAGTAGTGCAGGATCAGCTGCTCCCGCAGCCGCTCGTCGCCGGTGTCCTTGTACGAGCGCCACAGCTCGTCGAGCGAGGTCGGTGCGGACGGTCGCACGGTGCCCCGGGCTGCTGGGGGCACCGCGGCGCGGTCAGACCCGGAGGTGTGCTGGGGCATGCGTCGCCTTGAGCCGTTCTGCTGTCGGGTGTGAAGGAGTCGGTCCGTCTGTCGGGCGGGGGATCCTCGTGAGCGTAGCGTGAGTGGACTGTCGCGGTGCGCGAACGTCGGCGGATCGCGCCGGTCCGGGTGGGCACCGTCGACCGCGTCTTCGAACGGGGGCCGTGGCGCGCGTCGGCCCCTCGGGTGTGACCGAGAGAACTCGATTGCTCATCCCCATCACCCTTTCACCCGAATGCTCCAGGTCAAGCACCGCCATGCCGGATGTTCGAGCCTTCCGTCCTCCTTTTCGTCAACTGCCAGTCGTCCTCGTGTCGTTCGACGAACCCCAGGGAGTGGAGTTCGTACAGCTTGGCGAGGGTCCGGTCGGGGTGGCCGCCGGCCCGGGCGGCGATCTCGGCGAGGGGCGCGGGACCCGTGCCGGGGAGGGCTTCGAGGACCCGGGCGGTGTCGGGGTCGAGGAGGTCGCGGGGAAGTACGGGGCCTCGGCGCGTCGGGGCCAGCCGGCCGATGGCGCCCACCAGTTCCACGACCTCGGCGGCGTCGGTGACGAGGGTGGCCTCGCCGCGCAGGAGTTCGTGGACTCCGGCGGAGAGACCGCTGGTGACGGGTCCTGGGACGCCCATGACGTACCGCCCGAGCCGGGCCGCGGCGCGGGCGGTGACCAGGGAGCCGCTGCGGTACTCGGCCTCGACGACGACGGTGCCGCGGGTGAGGGCGGCGATGACGCGGTTGCGCAGCACGAACCGGCTGCGGGTCGGATGGGCGCCGGGCGGGAGTTCGCCGACGACCAGGCCCTGTTCGGCGATCCGGCGGATGAGTCCGGCGTGGCCCGGCGGATAGGGCACGTCGACCCCGCAGGCGAGGACGGCGACGGTGGCGCCGCCGGAGCCGAGGGCGCCCCGGTGCGCGGCGCCGTCGACACCGAAGGCGGCTCCTGAGGTGACGACCCAGCCGCTCTCGGCGAGCCCGGCGGCGAGGGTGGCGGCGGTGTGCGCCCCGTAGGGCGTGCAGGCGCGGGCGCCGACGACGGCGACGGACCGCAGCGACCAGCCGCGCAGGTCGGCCGGGCCGCGCACCCAGAGGCCGAGCGGGCGGGCGTCGTCGAGGTCGTCGAGCTGGCTCGGCCACTCGGCGTCGCCGGGGACGAGGAAGCGTCCGCCGAGCCGTGCGACGAGGTCGAGGTCCCGCTCGGGCGCGGCCGTCCGGGCCCGGCGCCGCCAGCTGTCGACCCGCCGGGCGCCGGTCCCGGGGAAGGGCTCGGGCCCCTCGTCCTCCCTCAGCAGCCGCAGGAATCCGGCGGCCCCGTGGCGGCGCAGGGCCCGGCCCGCGTGCTCGTCGCCCGGTTCGACGACATGGGTCAGGGCGGCGCGGGCGAGCCGGTCCGGGTCCCGGGCGGTCACGGCCGCTCCCCCGCGCCGACGGGCACGCCCCGGGCGATCCCGGTGCGCAGTTCGAGGGCGAGGGCGAGGTCGTCGGCGCCGGGGCGGTCGTGGCCCGCGAGGTCGGCGACGGTCCAGGCCACCCGGAGGACCCGGTCGAGGCCGCGGGCGGTGAGCAGGCCCCGTTCGATGTCACGTTCGGCGGCGGCGAGGGCGCCGGGCTCGGTGACGTAGCGGGTGCGCAGCTCGTGGCCGGGGACCTCGCTGTTGACCGTCCAGGGGGTGCCGCCGAGGCGGGTGGCGGCGCGGGCCCTGGCCTCGCGGACCCGGTCGGCGACGGCGCGGCTCGGCTCGCCGCGGCCGCCCTGCCCGAGGAGGTCGGAGCGGGTGACGGGCTCGACCTCGACGCGCAGGTCGACCCGGTCGAGCAGCGGTCCGGAGAGCCGGGCCTGGTAGCGGCGGATGAGGGAGGCGGGGCATTCGCAGCCCGCGCCGTGCAGGGTGTGGCGTCCGCAGGGGCAGGGGTTGGCGGCGAGGACGAGGAGGAAGCGGGCGGGGAGCCGGACGACTCCGGCGGCGCGGGCGACGACCACATGGCCGGATTCGAGGGGTTGGCGCAGGGCGTCGAGGGCCTTCGTGGAGAACTCCGGGGCCTCGTCGAGGAAGAGGATTCCGCGATGGGCGAGGGAGACCGCGCCGGGGCGGGGCAGTCCGTTGCCGCCGCCGACGAGGGACTGCATGGTCGCGGAGTGGTGGGGTGCGCAGTAGGGCGGGCGGTGGACGAGGGGTTCGCCGGGCGGGAGGATCCCAGCGACCGAGTGGACGGCGGTGACTTCGAGGGATTCATGGCGGGTGAGCGGCGGCAGGATGCCGGGGAGCCGCTCGGCGAGCATGGTCTTGCCGGCGCCGGGCGGTCCGGAGAGCAGCAGGTGGTGGCCGCCGGCGGCGGCGATCTCCAGGGCGCGGCGGGCGGTGTGCTGTCCGGCGACGTCGGCGAGGTCGGGTCCGTCGGCGGGGTCGGCGGCGAGTCCGGTGCCGACCCCGGCGCCGGGCACGAGGAGTCCGGCGAGCATGGGGTCGGGGCGGCCCGCCTCCAGGGGCTCTTCGTCGGGGACGGGTTCGTCGGAGAGGACGGCGATGAGCTGGCGCAGGCTGCGGACGCCGAGGACGGAGACGCCGGGCACGAGCGCGGCCTCGCCCGCGGTCTGTTCGGGGACGACGACCTGCCGGTATCCGGCGTCGGCGGCGGCGAGCACGGCGGGCAGGACACCGCGGACGGGCCGGACGCGCCCGTCGAGGCCGAGTTCGCCGATGAGGACGAGGTCGGCGATGGTGCGCGGGTCGATGCGCTCGGCGGCGCCGAGCACGGCCGCCGCCACGGCGAGATCGAATCCCGAACCGCCCTTGGGCACGGAGGCGGGGCTGAGGCCGACGGTGAGTTTCTTCTGGGGCCATTCCGCCTGGGAGTTGACGATGGCGGCGCGGACCCGGTCGCGGCTCTCGGTGAGGCTCTTGTCCGGGAGTCCGACGAGGGTGAAGGCGGCGACTCCGGCTTCGAGGTCGGCCTGGACCTCGACGACGACGCCTTCGACGCCGACCAGGGCGACGGAGCAGGTGCGGGCGAATCCCATCACGCCACCCCCTGGGCATGGGTGAGGACGGGTGCGCCCCGGCGGGGCAGCAGGACGCCGACGAGGTCGATGCGGACGCCGCCGGCGGGCGGGCCGCCGTGCCGGTCGAGCCAGCAGGCGGCGAGGCGGCGCAGCCGCTCGGCCTTGCGCGGGGTGACGGCGGCCATCGGGTGCTCGAAGGCTCCCCCGCGGCGGGTCTTGACCTCGCAGACGACGAGGGTGTCGCCTTGGCGGGCGACGATGTCGATCTCTCCGGTGCGGCCGCAGCGCCAGTTCCTGGCGAGGACGTGCAGGCCGGCCGCGGTCAGTCGGCGGGCGGCGAGCTCTTCCCCGTACCGCCCGAGTGCTCGGGTCGCGTTCATTCGGTACCACCTCCGGCACCGACTGTGACGCAGTCTCACGCTGCGTGTGCGGGGCTGTGGACGGAGGGGGCCGCTGTGGAAAACCCGGTCACCCGTGCGGGTGGAGCGGTCAGCTGCCGGGGAGCTCCAGGTCGCTCTTGTTGAGCTCCTCGATGTTCACGTCCTTGAACGTGAGGACGCGGACCTGCTTGACGAACCTGGCCGGCCGGTACATGTCCCAGACCCAGGCATCGGCCATCGAGACCTCGAAGAAGACCTCACCCTGGACCGAGTGCACCTGCATCTCGTAGTCGTTGGTGAGGTAGAAGCGCCGCTCGGTCTCGATCACGTATTTGAACAGCCCGACGACATCGCGGTACTCCCGGTAGAGCTTGAGCTCCATCTCGGTCTCGTACTTCTCGAGGTCCTCGGCACTCATGGCATGTTCCCCTTCAGCCGTGCGTCCCCCTATTGTGCGCCAGTCGCACGGGCCCCTAAACGATTTCCGGGGCGAGAACGAGCGGCGCGCTGGGAGGTCCTTCGTCGAGCAGCGTACGGAGCAGCTCGGCCAGTCTGTCGGGGTACACCGTCTCACGGGCCGCCGACAGTTCGGCGGAAGTCCACCACCTCAGGCCATCGACGCTGCGGGCCTCCAGTTCGGTGAGGCCGGCCGGGGCGGTGTCGGTCCGGGTGGTGCGGGCCAGGAAGTACCACTCGTCCTGGTTCCAGCGGCGGCCGTCGAAGAGGAAGGAGCAGGAGCGCTTCCAGAGCACGGGGCCGAGCTCGACCTCGGTGATGCCGGTCTCCTCGACGAGCTCGCGCAGCGCGGCCGACTCCCTGGTCTCGTCGCCCTCCAGACCGCCGCCGGGGGTGAACCACCAGGTCCGCGCCGGATCGTCGGGTTCGTAGCCGTGCAGGAGCAGGATGCGGTCGTCGGGGTCGAGCAGGACGACCCGGGCCACCCTCCGGGGCTCCACCGCTTCCGTCACGCGCCCACCCTCTCCCTGCTGCTTCCGGCCGCCGGCGCCGGCGTGCGGCCGCCGAGCCGGGAGAGCGGTCCGTACGCGGCCCCGGCCAGGATCAGTACACACCCGGAGACGATCGCGTAGAAGAGCGGCGCGACCGGTCCGGGCGCCGAGACGCCGCCGGGCAGCGCCGCGAAACCGGCGGGCCGTTCGAGGAGGGCCGGGGAGGGCCAGGCGACGGCGTCGACGCGGCCGACGACGGAGGAGACGGACACGGCGCCGTGGCCGCTGTCCTGGAGGTGGGCCCGCGAGTCCACCGAGTTGCGCCGCTCGTCGCCGAGGAGGAACAGCTTCCCGGCCGGGAGGGTGGTGGAGAAGGCGTAGTTCGAGGCGGGCTGCCCCTTCGGCAGATACGGTTCGTCGACCGGCTCGCCGTTGATCCGGAGCCGTCCGTCGCGATCGGCGGCGACGGTGTCGCCACCGACGCCCACCACCCGCTTGACCATGGTCACGTTCCCCCAGAGCGGGTCGGTGAAGACGACCACGTCACCGCGCCGCACGTCCGAGCCGTCGATCCGCTCGGCGAGCACCTTCGAGCCGACCGCGAGCGTCGGGGTCATGGAGTCGCTGGGCACCGTGAACGGCTGGTAGAGCACGGCCCCAAGGACGAAGCCGCCGAGGAAGAGCACACAGCCGACGGCCACGGCCAGTCCCGACAGCACGCTGCCGAGACGGCCGCGGCCGTCCTTGGTACGCGGTTCCACGCTCATGGGCACCTCAGGGGTCCGCGGACCGTCCGTGCGACGGTCCGGGAGGGCACCCTACCCGCGGGTCACTACTCGGCGGTATGCCGTGCGGCCAGCTTCTTGCGGCGCCACAGCACCAGCGGAAGCGCGCCCGCGACGCCCGCCGCACCCGGGGCGACGGCCAGCGCCTGGCTCAGGCCGGGCTGGTCGAAGGTGGACGGGACCGGCAGGGTGGCCCAGCGGGTCACCGGCCAGGCGATGACGACGGCGCGGCCGACGACCTCGTCGTTGGAGACGGTGCCGCCGCCGGCGAGCTCCTGGTGGTAGCGCGAGTCCAGGGAGTTCTGCCGGTTGTCGCCCATGACCCAGATGCGGCCCTCGGGGACCTTGATCGGGCCGAAGACGGGCTCGCAGGGCAGGGAGCCGGGGTACAGGTACGAGGTCTCGTCCAGCTCCTTGCCGTTGACGGTGACCTTGCCGCCCTCCTTGCAGGAGACGGTGTCGCCGCCGACCGCGATGACCCGCTTGATCAGGTCCTTCTCCTCCGCGGACGGCATGAGGCCGATGAAGCTGAGGGCCTTCTGCAGCACGTTGGGCTCGGGCGTCTTGCCCTCCTCCAGCCAGCCGCCCGGGTCGTGGAAGACGACGACCTCGCCGCGCTCGGGCTCGGAGCCGAACCACGGGGTGAGCTTGTCGACGAGCACCCGGTCACCGCGCTGGAGGGTGTTCATCATCGAGTCCGAGGGAATCGAGAACGCCTGCACCAGGAAGGTCTTGATCAGCAGCGCGAGGATCAGCGCGATACCGATCAGCAGCGGCAGCTCCTTCCAGAAGGAGCGGGGCTTCTTCGCGCCCCTGCCGCGGCCGGTGTCCGCGCCGTCGCCGCCGTCACCGGTGTCGCCGGACGGGGTGGCGCCCTGGTCCGGGCCCTGGTCGGAGCCCGCGTCACCGTCCTGACGGCCCGTGGAGTCATCCGTCATGGCCGCCACCTGTTGGGCGGGCCGGTCGGGCCTCTTCTCGGGCTCGTCGTGTCCGGATCGTGCGCCGACGGCCAAATCCCCCACATCCACTCCTCAATCCGTGCAATCGCCTGTCCCGGAACAGGGACAGGCCCACCACTCCCATAACGAGCGGGAGTTCCGCAGGGGTCGGGAGCCCGGGCAATCCGTTCAGATCGCGCTGGGACACACTATGCGACACGCCCTGCGCTTCGGCCCCGTCCAACCCGCCGTCCTGGGACGCGGAGGGAACGGAGGCGAAGGTCGACCGTTCTTCGAGCCGGCGCCAGTGGCCCACGGGCCAGGCGATGACGACGGCCCGGCCCACGACCTGGTCCTCGGCGACGGTGCCGTGGTCCGGCTCGTCCAGGTGGTAGCGCGAGTCGGCGGAGTTGGCCCGGTGGTCGCCCATGACGAAGATCCTCCCCTGGGGGACCTTCACCTCGAAGGGGATCTTCGAAGGTGCGTTCCCCGGGTGCAGATACGGTTCGTCCAACGGTACGCCGTTGACGGTGATCCGGCCGTCCTCGCCACAGCACTTCACGGTGTCCCCGCCGACCGCCACCACCCGCTTGATGAGGTCCTGGTCGTCGGCGGAGGGCAGCAGTCCGATGAAGGTCAGCGCCTGCTTGAGCTGCTTGACGCCCACCGGGTCGTCGCCGGGCGGCGCGGTCTCGTGCTGGAGCCAGCCGCCCGGGTCCTTGAAGACGACGACGTCCCCGCGCTGCGGCCGGGAGCCGAACCAGGGCGTCAGCTTGTCGACCAGCACCCGGTCGTCGATCCGGATCGTCTGCTCCATCGAGCCGGACGGGATCACGAAGGCCTGGACGAGGAAGGTCTTGAGGACCAGGGCGATCAGGACCGCCACCGTGACGAGGAGCGGGATCTCCTTGACGGCGGAGCGCTGCCGGCGCCGCTTCACCTTGCGGGCCAGCCTGCGCCGCTCGGCCCGCCCCGGCAGCGTACGGCCGCCGTCCTCCGGCCCCTGGCCGGTGTCGGCGGCGTCGTGGCGGCCCTCGGGCGCCCGGCCCCGCCTACCCATGGCCCGCCCAGTCGGGCACGGCGGCGAAGGCGCCCGTGTCCGGGACGGTGGACCAGCGGCCGAAGGGCCAGCCGATCCAGTCCGCGCGCCCGATGACCTGCTCGACCGGGACCATGCCGCCGCCGGGCTGCCCGAGGTGGTCGCGGGAGTCGCTGGACTGGCTGCGGTGGTCGCCCATGACCCACAGGGTGCCGGGCGGCACGACGATGTCGAACGGCACCCTGGACGGCTGGTCGCCCAGCATCACGTACCGCTCCTGGACGGGGACGCCGTTGACGCTGATCCGGCCGTCCTTGTCGCAGCAGACCACCCGGTCGCCGCCGGTGCCGACGACCCGCTTCACGAAGTCGGTCTCGTCGGGCTCGGCGAGGCCGAGGGCGGCCGCCGCGTCGTGCAGCGCGCCGGTGACCGGGTTGCCGGCCGGGGCCTCCCGGACGAAGGAGCCGGTGCCGTCGAAGACCACCACGTCACCCCGGCGCGGCTCGTCGCCGAAACGGTACGCCAGCTTGTTGACCAGGATCCGGTCGCCGACCTGGAGGGTGGGTTCCATGGAGCCGCTGGGCACCAGGAAGGGCTGGAGCACGAAGTGGCTGAACACCAGCAGGAAGACCATGCAGGCGGCGCCGATCAGACCCGTACGACGCCAGGTGAGGGGTCCGGCGGCCGTGCGGGCCCCGGACATGCGCGCGGAGCGCGACCGCTCCTCCTCGTCGGAGGAGCGATCGCGCTCCGGGTGCCGTGCTTCGGTGTCCATCGGGGGCAGAGCTTATCCCGCCACCCTGTGGACCGGAGTTCAGCGGTCGCGCTTCTCCTTGATCTTCGCGGCCTTGCCGCGGAGCTCACGGAGGTAGTACAGCTTCGCGCGACGGACGTCACCGCGGGTGACGAGCTCGATCTTCTCGAAGATCGGGCTGTTCACCGGGAAGGTGCGCTCGACGCCGACGGAGAAGGAGACCTTGCGGACGGTGAAGGTCTCGGAGACGCCGGAGCCCTGGCGGCGGATGACGACGCCCTTGAACTGCTGGATACGGGAGCGGTTGCCCTCGATGACGCGAACGTGGACGTTCACGGTGTCACCGGGACGGAAGGCCGGGACGTCCTCGCGGAGCGAACCGGCGTTGACCTGGTCGAGCAGGGAGGCCATGGAGGTCTCTTTCCTCGCTGATGCCACAGGTCATCAGCGGTACGTACGAACGATGGGCGATCGTCGCGCGTCTCTGGCGGGCGTCGTCCCCCTGTGGCAGGGGCGCGCGCCGGACGTACGACAGCGGCCTATTCTTCCACGGCCTCGGGCCTGCGCCAAAATCGGCCGCCGGGCTCGGGGGCCCAGCCCAGCATGGAGAGGACCTCCCGGTCCTTCTTGTCGAACGCGGCGGGGTCGCAGCGCTCGATCAGGTCCGGCCGGTTGGCCGCGGTGCGCCGGAAGGCCTCGTCGCGCCGCCAGCGCGCGATCTTCCCGTGGTGCCCGCTGAGCAGCACGTCCGGGATGCCGCGGCCGCGCCACTCCGGGGGCTTGGTGTAGACGGGCCCCTCCAGGAGGTTGGCCATGGCGCCGGGGGCGAAGGAGTCGTCGCGGTGCGACTCGGCGTTGCCGAGCACGCCGGGCAGCAGCCGGGCGACGGCCTCGGTGACGACCAGGACGGCGGCCTCGCCGCCGGCCAGCACGTAGTCGCCGATGGACACCTCGTAGACCGGCATCCGGGTGGCGTACTCGTCGATGACCCGGCGGTCGATGCCCTCGTAGCGGGCGGGCGTGAAGACCAGCCAGGGCCGCTCGGAGAGCTCGACGGCGAGCTCCTGGGTGAAGGGCCGGCCGCTGGGGGTGGGCACGACGAGGACCGGGCCGTGGGCGCCGGCCTCGAATCCGTCGGCCAGGGTCTGGTCGAGCGCGTCGCCCCAGGGGTCGGTCTTCATGACCATGCCGGGACCGCCGCCGTACGGGGTGTCGTCGACGGTGTTGTGCCGGTCGTACGTCCAGTCCCGCAGGTGGTGGACGTGCACGTCGAGCCGGCCGTTGGCGCGGGCCTTGCCGACGAGGGACACGTTCAGCGGTTCCAGGTACTCGGGGAAGATCGTGACGACGTCGAGCCTCATGCGCGGTCCCCGGACTCGTCGGCCTCGTCGGACGAATCGGCCTCGCCGTCACGGCTGGAGGCGATCTCGGCGCGGTCGTCGATCAGGCCGGGCGGCGGGACGATGACGGCCCGCTGGTTCTCCAGGTCGATCTCGGTGACGATCTCCGAGACGAAGGGGATCATCACCTCGCTGCCGTCGGGCCGCTCCACGATGAAGAGGTCCTGGGACGGCAGGTGGGAGATCTCGGAGATCACGCCGATCTCGGTGCCGTCGGCGAGGACCACGTCGAGGTCCATGAGCTGGTGGTCGTAGTACTCGTCCTCCTCCTCCGGCAGTTCCTCGGGGTCGATCTCGGCGATGAGGACGGTGTTGCGCAGGGCCTCGGCCGCGGTGCGGTCCTTGACGCCCTCGAAGCGCAGCAGGAGGCGGCCGCTGTGCACCCGGCCGGTCTCGATGGTGAGCGGCCCGGTGGAGGCCGGGTCGGTGAGCAGGACGGCTCCGGGGCCGAGCCTCAGCTCGGGCTCGTCCGTCCGCACTTCGACGGTGACCTCGCCCTTGATGCCGTGGGCGCGGCCGATCCGCGCGACTACCAGCTGCACTTCTCCACTCTCTCCTGTCTCTCCCATGAGTTCCATGGATACGACGACGGGCCGGGGCGGGCGCTAGGCCCTCCCCGGCCCGTGCCGGTGTTCTTCTTCAGCGCACCTGGTCCACGTCGACGAGGTCGACGCGGATGCCACGGCCGCCGATGGCGCCCACGACGGTACGCAGCGCACGCGCGGTGCGGCCGTTGCGGCCGATCACCTTGCCGAGGTCATCGGGATGGACCCGAACCTCGAGCACACGGCCGCGACGCAGGTTGCGCGAGGCGACCTGCACATCGTCAGGGTTGTCGACGATGCCCTTCACGAGGTGCTCGAGAGCCTCCTCGAGCATGCTCAGGCCTCGGTGGTCTCGGTGGACTCGGCCGCCTCGGCCTCGTCCGCCTTCTTGTCCGCCTTCTTGGCCTTCGGGGTGATGGCCTCACCCTTGGCGTCGCCGCCCTCGAGAGCCTTCGCGAACTCGTCGAACGAGGCGCGCTTGGCTTCCTTGGTCGCCGGGACGAGCAGCGGCGCCGGGGCCGGCAGGCCCTTGTGCTTCTGCCAGTCGCCGGTGAGCTTCAGGATGGCGAGAACCGGCTCGGTCGGCTGGGCGCCGACGGACAGCCAGTACTGCGCACGCTCGGAGTCGACCTCGATACGCGACGGGTTGTACGTCGGGTGGTAGAGGCCGATCTCCTCGATCGCGCGACCGTCGCGGCGGGTGCGCGAGTCGGCGACGACGATGCGGTAGTGAGGCTGGCGGATCTTGCCGAGGCGCTTGAGCTTGATCTTGACTGCCACTGGAGTGGTGTCTCCTGGTCTTGACGTGGTTGGGCACCTACGGGATGCCACGTGGGGTTGCGGAACCCGAGGGGCCCGGAGGACGCGTCAGCCGGAGGAGAGAGGGGTCCTGTGCGACTGTCGAGTACAGCTAGCCATTGTGCCACACCCGCCGAGGTCAGCTGGCGGCGCCCACTGCCTCCGGGATGCGGAAGGGCTTGCCGCAGCCGCCGCAGACGATCGGCGCCTGGGCGAGCACGGACGGGACCACGCGCACGTTGCGCCCGCAGTCGCAGACGGCCTTGACCCGTACGCCGCCGCCCGAGGAGCCGTGCCGGGCGGCAGGTCCGCGGAAGGAGCGCTTGGTGTCGGCGGCGGTCGCGACCGTGTGGGCCTTGAGCGCGCGCTGGAGCCGCTCGATGGTGGGCCGGTAGCGGCGGCGGGCCTCCGCGTTCAGCGTGACCAGGGAGAAGCCGCTGCTGGCGTGCGGTTCCTCGGGGTGGTCGAGGCCCAGTTCCTCGGCGATCGCGAGGAATCTGCGGTTGTGGTAGCGGCCGGCCCGGGAGGTGTCGCGGACTCCTCTGGCGGCGGCGATGCCGTGGACTGCCTCGTGGAGCAGTCGCTCGAAGGAGAGCTCGGCGCCGCAGGCGGACGAGGACTCTCCGATCAGGGACTCGGGCGCGGCAAGGTCGGGCAGCTCGGGGTGGTACCGCTGAATGTCGGCCCACGCCTGTGCCAGCTCTGCGGCGAGAACAGGGGGTGTCGTGCTCACGTCGGGTACAACGAGCCTGATCCCCTCCGGGTTCCATTCCGGGGCATCCCAAATATTTTGCACGTACCCGTCAGTTGCCCTGCTTGCCCGCCAAGCCGGTGCGTAGCGGCGCATACGCCCCGGCGCGCGGTGTCGGCACACGCGCCGGGGGGCTGGTGGGAGGGACAGTACCGGGTTTCTGCCCGAAGTCGGGCACCGCCTCCGCCCCCGTCGGGAAACCGCCGCTCCGCCTGTCCGGAAGTCGTACGGCCCGAGCACTGGACGCGGACCGGGATGCGCAGTTCCCTGACTACGGGGGGTTGTCGTCCAGGCACCGATTGGGGCGCTTTCCATGACACCTACGCTCGTCCCGCACCACCCCGCGCGCGACTGGGCCGAGATCCAGGAACGGATGCTCGTGCCCCTCTACGAGGCGGTGTACGACCGGCTCGGCGTGGGCGCCCGGTCCTCGGTGCTCGGCCTGGGCTGCGGCTCCGGTCTGGCGCTGCTGATGGCGGCGGCGCGGGGCGCGCGGGTGGCCGGGGTGGACGACGACCTCGCGCGGCTGGCGCTGGCGCGGGAGCGGCTGCCGGAGGGGACGGTGAGCGTGGCGGGGCCGCCGGAGGGCGTCCCGTACGACGTGGTCACGGCCTTCCACGGGACGGGCCCGCTGACCGCGCGGGCGGGCGGCGTCACTCCCCCGGCCCAGCCGGGCGCGGCGGTCGTGGTGGCGGGCTGGGGTCCGCCGGAGCGCTGCGCGACGGCCTCGGTGCTGCGGGTCGCGGCCCGCCTGACCGGCTGGGCGCCGGCGCCCCGCGACGATCTGGAGCAGGTCGTCGCGGCGGCCGGGCTGCGCCGGGAGGCCTCGGGCCGGGTGGCGTGCCCGTTCGGCTACGCGGGCCCGGACAGCGCGGTACGGGGCCTGCTGTCGACGGGCGACTTCGACGCGGCGGTCCGGGCGACGGACCCGCACCAGGTGGAGAAGGAGCTCCTGGAGGCCCTGGAGCCGTACGTCCGCGCGGACGGCACGGTGTGGATGCCGAACGTCTTCCGGTACGTGGTGGCCCGGGTGCCGTAGACCGGCACCCGGGGCTACTCCTTCGTCAGCCGCGGGATCCCCGCCGCCCGGTACGCCGCGTCCTCCTCCAGGGTCTCGTTGGCGAGGAGCGCCTCGGCGAGGGCGTCCAGCTTGTCGCGGTTCTCCTGGAGTTGGCGCAGGGCGCTCTCGTAGCACTCGTCGACGATGCGGCGCATCTCGGAGTCGACGGTGTCGAGGGTGGCGGGGGCGGCGGAGAGGCCGTAGGCCTGCTGGGCGTCGCTGGGGATGGCGGTGAGCCGGCCGACGCGTTCGCTCATGCCCCAGCGGCCGGCCATCCCGCGCGCGATGTTGGTGACCTGCTCCAGGTCGCTCTCGGCGCCGGTGGTGATGACGCCGAAGACGACCTGCTCGGCCGCCATGCCGCCGAGCGCGCCGATGATCCGGCCGCGCAGGTACTCCTCGGTGTAGGCGTACCGGTCGGCGTCGGGCGTCGACAGGGTGACGCCGAGGGCGCGGCCGCGCGGCACGATGGTGATCTTGCGGACGGGGTCGGCGCCGGGCTGGAGCATGCCGAGCAGGGCGTGGCCGCTCTCGTGGTAGGCGGTGCGGCGGCGCTCCTCGTCGGGCATCACCAGCGGCCGTTCGGCGCCGAGCTGGACCTTCTCCAGGGCGTCGGAGAGGTCGGACTGGGTGACGGCCTTCTGCTGGCGCTTGACGGCGAGCAGCGCGGCCTCGTTGGCGAGGTTGGCGAGCTCGGCGCCGGTCATGCCCGGGGTGGTCTTGGCGACGTGTTCGAGGTCGACGCCCTGCGCGAGCGGGATCTCCCGGGTGTGGATCTTGAGGATGGCCTCACGGCCGCCCCGGTCGGGCGGGTTGACGTGCACGATCCGGTCGAAGCGGCCGGGGCGGGTGAGCGCGGGGTCGAGGACGTCGGAGCGGTTGGTGGCGGCGATCACGATGACGCCCTCGGAGCCGGTGAAGCCGTCCATCTCGGTGAGGATCTGGTTGAGGGTCTGCTCGCGCTCGTCGTGGCCGCCCATGCCCGCGCCGCCGCCGCGGGCCCGGCCGATGGTGTCGATCTCGTCGATGAAGATGATCGCGGGGGCGACCTTGCGGGCCTCGGCGAAGAGCTCGCGCACGCGGGAGGCGCCGACGCCGACGATCATCTCGATGAACTCGGAGGCGGAGGCCGAGAAGAAGGGCACGCCCGCCTCCCCCGCGACCGCCCTGGCGAGGAGCGTCTTGCCGGTTCCGGGCGGTCCGGCGAGCAGCACGCCGCGGGGCATCTTGGCGCCCATCGCGCGGTAGGCGTCGGGGTTCTTGAGGAAGTCGACGACGTCGTTGAGTTCGCCCTCGACCTCGTCGATGCCGGCGACGTCGGCGAAGGTGGTGCGCTTGCCGCCGTCCAGCTCGACCGGCTTGGGCGGGGCCTTGCGGCCGAGCATGCCGCCTGCGCCGCCCATGCCCGCGCTCATCCGCCGCGCGATGAACACCCACAGCGCGACGAGCAGCAGCATGGGGGCGAGCGAGATGAGCAGGTTGGCGAGGAAGCTGCGCTCCTCGACGACCGGTTTGGCGGTGACGGTGACGTTCTGCTTGGTGAGCTGGGCCCAGAGGTCGTCGTCGGCGAAGGCGGGGCGCTGGGTCTGGAACTTGGTGTAGTCGCCCTTGCCGTCGGGGACGGGCTGTTTGTTCTTCAGCTGCCCCTGGATGGCGTCGCCCTTGGAGTAGATCTTGGTGACGTTGCCGGCCGCGACCTGCTTGTCGAACTCGGTGTACGAGATGGTCGGCCCGTCGCCCTCGTTGAAGAAGCCGAGGACGAGGTTGGCGATCAGATAGACGGCGAGCGCGGTGAGGATGAGGCTGCCCCAGCCGCCGGGCATCCTCCGCTTGGGCGGCGGGGGCGGCGGGGCCCCTTCCGAGCGCCAGGGCTGGTCGGTCCGGTCGCGCGGGGGTACGGGGTTGGCCACGTGCTCTCCTCGGGGCGGCAGTGGCCCCAGTATCGAAGAGCTGGACAATCCCGGCATTACGGGTGGTGCGGGCGAGTGAAAAGGGGCCCGCGACGGTTTCGTACCGCCACGGGCCCCTCTCCGGTGGGCGTGCGCCCCGGGATCCGCTCCCGGGTCAGCCCATGAACTTCTTGAACTCGTCGGGCAGCTCGAACTCGCCCGGGCCCTGGCCCGCCGCCGGCAGCCCGAACGCGCCGCCGGCCTGCGCCTGCTCGCGGCGCTCGGCCTCGGCCTGCTCGTCGGCCTTGCGCTTCATCGGGTTGCCGCTCTTGCGCTTGCCCTTGGCCTGCTTGACCTGCTTCTTCTGCCGGCCGGGGCCGCCGCCCATGCCCGGCATCCCGGGCATGCCCGGCATGCCGCCGCCCTGGGCCATGCGGGACATCATCTTGCGGGCCTCGAAGAAGCGCTCGACCAGGCCCTTGACCGCGCTGACCTCGACACCGGAACCCTTGGCGATACGGGCGCGGCGCGAGCCGTTGATGATCGTCGGGTCCTGGCGCTCGGCCGGGGTCATCGACTTGATGATGGCGCCGACGCGGTCGACCTCGCGCTCGTCGATGTTGGCGATCTGCTCCTTCATCTGGCCCATGCCGGGGAGCATCCCGAGCAGCTTGGAGATGGAGCCCATCTTGCGGACCTGCTCCATCTGCGCCATGAAGTCGTCGAGCGTGAACTCCTGGCCCTTCTTGGACGCCAGCTTGGAGGCCATCTTGGCGGCCTCTTCCTGGCTGAAGGTCTGCTCGGCCTTCTCGATGAGCGACATGATGTCGCCCATGCCGAGGATGCGGGACGCCATGCGGTCCGGGTGGAACGCGTCGAAGTCGTCCAGCTTCTCGCCGTTGGAGGCGAACATGATCTGCTTGCCGGTGACGTGCGCGATGGAGAGCGCCGCGCCACCGCGGGCGTCGCCGTCCAGCTTGGAGAGCACCACGCCGTCGAAGCCGACGCCGTCGCGGAAGGCCTCCGCGGTGTTGACGGCGTCCTGACCGATCATGGCGTCGACGACGAAGAGGATCTCGTCGGGGCTGACGGCGTCGCGGATGTCCGCGGCCTGCTGCATCAGCTCCTGGTCGATGCCGAGGCGGCCGGCGGTGTCGACGATGACGATGTCGTACTGCTTGCCGCGCGCGTACTCGATGGAGTCCTTGGCGACCTGGACCGGGTCGCCCACGCCGTTGCCCGGCTGCGGGCCGTAGAAGGCCACGCCCGCGCGGTCGGCGACCACGGAGAGCTGGGTGACGGCGTTCGGGCGCTGGAGGTCACAGGCGACGAGCAGCGGGGAGTGCCCCTGGCCCTTGAGCCAGAGACCCAGCTTTCCGGCGAGGGTGGTCTTACCGGCACCCTGGAGACCGGCGAGCATGATCACGGTCGGCGCCGTCTTGGCGAACCGCAGACGGCGGGTCTCGCCGCCGAGGATGCCGACGAGCTCCTCGTTGACGATCTTGACGACCTGCTGCGAGGGGTTCAGCGCCTTGGAGACCTCGGCACCGGCCGCCCGCTCCTTGACGTTCTTGATGAACGCGCGGACGACGGGCAGCGCCACGTCGGCTTCAAGGAGCGCGATACGGATTTCCCGGGCCGCGCTGTCGATGTCCTGCTCGGAGAGGCGGCCTTTACCCCGGAGGGACTTGAAAGTCGCGCTGAGGCGGTCGGAAAGCGTATCGAACACGGTGGTCGCGATTCCTCGGGTCGGGGCGGGCAGTCACCCAAGGGTATCCGCCCCGTCGAGAGGGGCGCCCTGGCCGGTACGGGTCGGGGTGCCCCGGCCGTTCAGCGCAGCGCCTCCTCCAGGGTCTTCGCCAGGCCCGCCGCCTCCTCGGGGGCGAGCGGCCCGCCGTCCGGCCCGGTCACGTAGAGGGTGTCGACCGCGTTGGCGCCCAGGGTCGAGACATGGGCGCTGCGGACCCGGACCGCGGCGCCCTCCAGGGCCCGGCCGATCCGGTGCAGCAGGCCGGGGGCGTCCTGGGCGCGGACCTCCAGGACGGTGGCGAGCCGGGAGTCGGCGGCGGCCACGGTGACCCGGGGCGGCGGGGCGGCGACCCCGCGGCGGCGGGGGTAGGCGGCGTCGCGTTCGGCGAGCCGGGCGGGGACGTCGAGGGAGCCGTCCAGGGCGCGGACGAGGTCGGCGCGGAGCCGGTGGGCCTCGGGCAGCGAGCCGTACTCGGCGGCGACCCGCCAGTCCAGGACGAGGACGGGCCCCTGGCCGAGCTCGGCCGGCAGGGCGACGGCGCGCAGGTCTGCGGCGCGGACGGTGAGCCGGTGCAGGGCGAGGACGCCGGCGACGGCGGGCAGCACGCCGGGCCGCTCGGGCAGGGCGACGAGGAGCTCGACGCCGACGGGCTCGGGCTCCCCCGCCCCGGCGACGACGGGCTCGGTGTGCAGGGCGAGGACGGGCTCGCCGGTGCGCAGCGCCTCGATGGCGAGCCGTTCCTGTTCGGCGCTGGGCGCGGCGGCCTCCGGGTCGGGCGGCTCCTCCCCCGCGAGCACCCCGGCGACACGTTTGACGAGATCGGTCACCAGAGAGGCGCGCCAGGAGGACCAGGCGGCGGGCCCGGTGGCCAGGGCGTCGGCCTCGGTGAGGGCGTGCAGGAGCTCCAGGGTGCCGAGGGTGCCGACGGCGGCGGCGACGGACTGGACGGTGGCGGGGTCGTCGAGGTCGCGCCGGGTGGCGGTCTCGACGAGGAGCAGGTGGTGGCGGACGACGGTGGCGATGACGCCGGTGTCGGCGCGGTCGAAGCCGATCCGGGCGGCGACGTCGTGGGCGATGGTCTCGCCGACGGCGGAGTGGTCGCCGGGCCAGCCCTTGCCGATGTCGTGCAGGAGGGCGGCGACGAGGAGCAGGTCGGGCCGGTGGACGCGGCGGGTGAGGGTGGCGGCGCGGACGGCGGTCTCGACGAGGTGCCGGTCGACGGTCCAGGTGTGGACGGGGTTGCGCTGGGGGCGGCAGCGGACGCGTTCCCAGTCGGGCAGCAGCCGGGTGACGAGGCCCTCGGCCTCCAGGGCCTCCCAGACGGGGACGGTGGACTCGCCGGCGCCGAGGAGGGTGACGAGCTCCTCGCGGGCCTCGGCGGGCCAGGGCACGGGCAGGGCCTTGGCGGAGGCGGCGAGGCGGCGTACGGCGTGCGGGGAGAGCGGGAGTCCGGCCTGGGCGGCGGCGGCCGCGGCCCGCAGGGGCAGCACCGGGTCGCGCTCCGGCCGGGCGCTGAGGGCGAGGACGGCCTCGCCGTCCATCTCGACGACGCCCTCGGCGAGCGGGGTGCGCTCGGCCTGCGGTTTCACCCCGCCCGCCCGGCCGCCGCGGCCGCCGAGCAGGCCGCGCAGCCGGGGGCGCCCGGCGCGGGCCTTGAGGACCCGGTTGACCTCGCGCCAGGTGACGTCGGAGGCGTACGAGACGGTCCGGGCGGCCTCGTACACCTCGCGCAGCAGCGTGTCGGCGTCAAGGAGGCCGAGTTCGGCGGCGACGGCGTCCTGCTCCTGGAGGGCGAGCCGGTCGGTGGCACGGCCGGTGGCGAGGTGGAGGGCGTCGCGGGCGTCGAGGAGGCGGCGGCGGGCCTCGTCGAGGCCTTCGCGAGGCGCGTCGGCGAGCCAGGAGGCGGCGACGGCGCGCAGCGCCTGGGCGTCGCGCAGTCCGCCGCGGGCCTCCTTGAGGTCGGGTTCGAGGAGGTACTGGAGCTCGCCGCTGCGTTCGGCGCGCTCGCGGCACAGGGCGTCGAGCTCGGGCAGCCGCCGGGCGGCCTGGTTGCGCCAGTCGGCGAGGACGGTGGTGCGCAGGGCGGTGACGAGTCCGGCGTCGCCCGCGACGGTCCTGGCGTCGAGGAGGCCGAGCTGGACCTTGAGGTCCTCGGCGGCGGTCCTGCGGGCCTCGGCGGGGGTGCGGACGGAGTGGTCGAGGGCGAGCCCGAGGTCCCAGACCGGGTACCAGACGCGGTCGGCGAGGGTGGCGATCACGCCCGGGTCCGCGCTGCCGTCGTGCAGGAGGAGCAGGTCGAGGTCGCTGCGCGGGGAGAGCTCGCCGCGTCCGTAGCCGCCGACGGCGACGAGCGCCACCCCTCGTGGCGGGCGTCCCGCGGCGGCGAGGCCGGCGCGGAGGAGCGCCGCCAGCCAGTCGTCGGTGAGACGGGAGAGTTCCGCACGGCGCGGCGGCCCGGACCGCGCCTTCTCGGTGAGAAGGCGCAGCCGGGCCGCCGCGTAGCCTCCCCCAAGTTCTCGGCTGCGCTCGAACAGGGGGGACCCCCAGGGTCCCGAGTCGTCGGATTCTGTGTTCACGTCGATGCTCGTCACCCGGCGGCTCCTTGAGTGCGTCGTTCTCCGGGGGCTACAGCGCGTCCGGGCCGCGTTCGCCGGTGCGGACCCGTACGGCGGTCTCGACCGGGACGCTCCAGACCTTTCCGTCACCGATCTTGCCGGTGCGGGCGGCCTTCACGACGACGTCGATGAGCTGTTCGGCGTCCTCGTCCTCCACCAGGACCTCGATGCGGATCTTGGGGACGAGGTCGACGGTGTACTCGGCGCCCCGGTAGACCTCGGTGTGGCCGCGCTGGCGGCCGTATCCGCTGGCCTCGGTGACGGTGAGGCCCTGGACGCCGAAGGCCTGGAGGGCGTCCTTGATCTCGTCGAGCCGGTGCGGCTTCACGACCGCGGTGATGAGCTTCATGCGTCCACCTTCTTGTTCTCCGTCGGTGCGGGGGCGGGTACGGCGGTGCTGCGCGAGGAGCTGCCGCCGCCCGCTCCGCTGAAGTCGTACGCGGTCTCCGCGTGCTCGACCTGGTCGATGCCGGAGATCTCGTCGTCCTCGGCGACCCGCATCCCCATCGTCCTGTCGATGATCAGGGCGAGGATCGCGGAGGCGATCAGAGAGTAGGCGAGGACGGAGAAGACGCCGATGGCCTGCTTGCCGAGCTGGTCGAGGCCGCCGCCGTAGAAGAGGCCCTTGGCGTCGGACTGGACGCCGCCGGTGGCGAAGAAGCCGACGAGGAGGGAGCCGACGACACCGCCGACGAGGTGGACGCCGACGACGTCGAGGGAGTCGTCGTAGCCGAACCTGTACTTGAGTCCGACGGCCATGGCGCAGAGCAGTCCGGCGACGGCGCCGATGGCGATGGCGCCGAGCGGGGAGCAGGAGCCGCCGGAGGGGGTGATGGCGACGAGTCCGGCGACCGCGCCGGAGGCGGCGCCGAGGGTGGTGAAGGAGCCGTGGCGCAGCTTCTCGTAGGCGAGCCAGGCGAGCATGGCGGCGGCGGTGGCGACCTGGGTGTTGACGAACATGACCGCGCCGACGCCGTCGTCGTTGCCGAGCCAGGAGCCCGCGTTGAAGCCGAACCAGCCGAACCAGAGCAGACCGGCGCCGAGCATGACCAGCGGGAGGCTGTGCGGGCGCATCGGGTCCTTCTTGAAGCCGACCCGCTTGCCGATGACGAGGATGACGCCGAGGGCCGCCGCACCGGCGTTGATGTGGACGGCGGTGCCGCCGGCGAAGTCGATGACGCCCATCTCGAAGAGCCAGCCGCCGGTGCCCCAGACCCAGTGGGCGACCGGGAAGTAGACGATCGTGACCCACAGGGTGATGAAGAGGGCCCAGGCGGTGAACTTGACGCGGTCGGCAAGGGCGCCGCTGATGAGGGCCGGGGTGATGATCGCGAACATGAGCTGGAAGACGGCGAAGACGTACACCGGGATGGTGTAGCCGTCCCACAGCTCGGTGATGCCGATGCCGCTGAGGCCGACGTAGTCGGAGTTCCATCCGACGAGCGAGGCGGAGTCGGTGCCGAAGGCGATGCTGAAGCCGTAGAGCACCCACAGGATCGTGACGATCCCGAGGCTGATGAAGCTCATCATCAACATGTTGAGGGTGGACTTGACGCGGACCATGCCTCCGTAGAAGAAGGCCAGAGCCGGGGTCATCAGCATGACCAGGGCGGAGCAGATGAGCATGAACCCGGTGTTGGCGGCGGACAGCGCGGGCGCGTCTGCTGCCAGGGTCGTGATGGCTGCTGCCATCGGCGTCTCCTCGTCGTCGAATGCGGCCTGTGCGGGGCGGGGCCGGAGCGGCTTGGCCGTGAGGGGTGGCCGGTTATGCGCCAGAGATTCGCGCAGCGCGGTTTCCGCCGATGCCGCTCGATGTTTCGCCGCAGTGACGAAGGGAGGGGGCGTGTTACGCGACCGTGAACGCCGGGGTCACGGAGTGGTCACGGGCGTACCATCCCGCACCGCGCCCTTGCATGAGCCGGCCGCGCCGGGCGTCCGTGTGTCCTTGCGGCGGGGGAGCCGAGTCGGGCTTTACGGGACGGCCGGCGCGGCCGGGGTCGGTGGGGTGGTGCCGCGGGGGCTCAGACGGCCTCGGCGGTCTCGGGGAGCAGGGCGGTGAGCCGGTCGGTGAGGTGGACGACCTCGGCGACGTCGCCGAAGTCGCGGGCGGCGGTGTCGACGGTCTTGCGGAGCCGGGTGTTGACCCGCTCGGAACGCACCTTGCGGGCGACGACGAGGGCCTTCTCGGCCAGGACGACGGACTGCTCGGGCTCCCGCTTGAGGAGGTGGACGGTGGCCATGCCGATGAGGTTGAGGGCGTAGCTGCGCTGGTGCTCGGGGTCCTTCTCGAAGAGCTCGACGGCCCGCTCCATGACGGGCTCGGCGAGCGAGGCGTAGGTCGGGGAGCGTCCGGCGACATAGGCCAGGTCGCGGTAGGAGTGGGAGTTCTCCCCGTTGAGCTCGGCCTCGGAGAAGAAGCGGATCCAGTCGGGCTCGGGCTCGCCGTCGAGGCCGACGTCGGAGAAGGTGTCCTCGGCCATCCGCACGGCCCGCTTGCACTTGGAGGGCTGGCCCATGTTGGCGTAGGCGCGGGCCTCCATCGCATACAGCATGGCCTGGGTGCGCGAGGTGGCGCAGTCCCGACTGCCGTACTGGGCGAGGTGGATGAGTTCGAGGGCGTCGTCGGGGCGCCCGAGGTGGATCATCTGGCGGCTCATCGAGGAGAGGATGTACGAGCCGAGGGGCTTGTCGCCGGCTTCCTTGGCGGCGTGCAGGGCGAGCACGAAGTACTTCTGGGCGGTGGGCTGGAGGCCCACGTCGTAGCTCATCCAGCCGGCCAGCTCCGCCAGTTCGGCGGCGCACTTGAAGAGGCGCTGGGCGGTGGCGGCGGGCTGGGGCTCCTGGAGCAGGTCGGTGACCTCGTGGAGCTGCCCGACGACCGCCTTGCGGCGCAGTCCGCCGCCGCACTGGGCGTCCCACTGGCGGAACATCGCGGTGGTGGACTCAAGGAGGTCGAGCTCGACCGGGGAGAGCCGGTGGGCGCGGCGCTCGTCGGGGCCGGGCGCGGGCAGCGGCTCGCCGGCCGGGGTGGGCACCAGCCAGCGCTGCATGGGCTCGATGAGCGTGGGTCCCGCCGCGAGCGCGAGGGAGGAGCCGAGGAAGCCGCGGCGGGCGAGCATCAGGTCGCTGCGGGAGAACTCGCTGAGCAGGGAGACGGTCTGGGGGCCCGCCCAGGGCAGGTCGACGCCGGAGACGGACGGCGACTGGTGGGCGGTGCGAAGGCCGAGGTCCTCGACGGCGACGACGGAGCCGAAGCGCTCCGAGAACAGCTCGGAGAGGATGCGCGGGATCGGTTCGCGGGGCTGCTCGCCGTCGAGCCAGCGGCGCACCCGCGAGGTGTCGGTGGAGATGTGGTGCGCGCCCATCTGGCGGGCCCGGCGGTTCACTTGGCGTGCCAGCTCGCCCTTCGACCAGCCGCTGCGGACGAACCACGAGCTCAGCTGTTCGTTCGGGCGCTTGCCGGCAGTCGAACCCTCTGCGCCGATGCCGCCCACTGGAACGCCCCCATCCACCTGATGTCGTCCTGCGAACCCCTGCCAGAATGCCGTGTTTCACGGTTCCCGTCCGGGGTTTCTACTCCTTCGAACGGAAAACCGGCTTGCCTCCGGCATACCCGGGCGTGCTCTTCGCCCCGGCTTCGCGTACCGAAGGTAATCCTACGATCACCCGGCCCGGCATGGCGATTCAAGAAACGCCACCATTCGCCACCCCTTCGAATGAACTCGCCACGCACGGAACGCGATTCACTTGACATGCGACGGAACCGGGTCAGTGAACCGGAGCGCGAAGAGGCGTGCGCGACGGTCCGCACCACCCCCCATTGCACCGCACGCCCCAAGGGCAGCGGAGCGTGACGGTGGCTCCCCGGTCCGTAACCACCGGCGCGTCCGACCCGTTGGAGGGGGCATGGGCTTCACGATCGGCGGCATTCGTGAGATGCGGTCCGGCTCACGCCGCCGCCTACGCACCACGGAGTGCACAGCGGTGGCCGAGTACACCGGACTGTGGGGCTGGGACGTCGTCCCGGGAGCGAGAGCGGTCGCGGGCCGCTGCTCCTGCGGCGATCTCGGCTGTACGGCGCCGGGGGCGCATCCGCTCGCCTTCGCCGAGCCGGTCCCGGCCGGCGCGGGCCTCGACGACGCGACCAAGGCCTGGTCGGAGTATCCGGGGGCGGCCCTGCTGCTGCCGGTCGGCCGGGCCTTCGACGTGATCGAGGTCGCCGAGGCGGCGGGCCGCAGGGCCCTGGTCCGGCTTGAGCGCATGGGGCTTCCGCTCGGCCCGGTGAGCGTGACACCGACCGGCCGGGCGCGGTTCTTCGTGGCGCCGGGCGCCGCGGCCGAGCTGCCGCAGCTGCTCTACCGGATGGGCTGGGACGACGCCGGCCTGGACCTGCACTGCCTGGGCCCCGGCTCCCATGTCACGGCCCCGCCCTCGGACCTGGGCGGCCTCGGCCCGGTGCGCTGGCTGCGCCCGCCGACGCTGGACACGGCGGGAGCGCCGCCGCAGGCCCGGCTGCTGCTCGGCACCCTGGCGTACATCTGCCACCGGACGCGCTTCTGAGCCGTTCCCTCCCCCGTACGACCGCCCCTCCCCCGGTCCGTACGACGAAGGCCCCCGCCACATCCGGCGGGGGCCTTCGTCGTACGCGGGGTGGCGAATCAGCGGATCAGTCGCCGATCAGGGCGTCCACGAACGCGCCCGGCTCGAACGGGGCCAGGTCGTCCGGGCCCTCGCCCAGGCCGATCAGCTTGACCGGGACGCCCAGCTCGCGCTGGACGGCGACGACGATGCCGCCCTTGGCGGTGCCGTCCAGCTTGGTCAGGACGATGCCGGTGATGTCCACGACCTCGGCGAAGACGCGGGCCTGGATCAGACCGTTCTGGCCGGTGGTGGCGTCCAGGACGAGCAGGATCTCGTCCAGCGGGCCGTGCTTCTCGACGACGCGCTTGACCTTGCCGAGCTCGTCCATGAGACCGGTCTTGGTGTGCAGCCGGCCGGCGGTGTCGATGAGGACGACGTCCGCCTTCTCGGCGATGCCCTCCTTGACCGCGTCGTAGGCGATCGACGCCGGGTCGCCGCCCTCCGGGCCGCGCACGGTGCGCGCGCCGACCCGCTCGCCCCAGGTCTGGAGCTGGTCGGCGGCGGCGGCGCGGAAGGTGTCGGCCGCGCCGAGGACGACGGACTTGCCGTCGGCGACGAGCACGCGGGCCAGCTTGCCGGTGGTGGTGGTCTTGCCGGTGCCGTTGACACCGACGACCATCACGACGCCCGGGACGTCCTCGGGGCTCTCGGTCTTCACCGAGCGGTCGAGGTCGGCGCCGAGGAGGGCGATCAGCTCCTCGCGCAGCAGGGCGCGCAGCTCCTCGGGGGTGCGGGTGCCGAGCACCTTGACCCGGTCGCGCAGCCGCTCGACCAGCTCCTGGGTGGGGGCGACGCCGACGTCGGCGGTGAGGAGGGTCTCCTCGATCTCCTCCCAGGTGTCCTCGTCGAGGTGCTCGCGGGACAGCAGCGTGAGCAGCCCCTTGCCGAGCGAGTTCTGCGAGCGGGCGAGCCGGGCCCGGAGCCGCACGAGGCGGCCGGCGGTCGGCTCGGGCACCTCGATCTCGGGGGCCTCGGCGACCGGCTCCTCAACGGGGGCCTCGGGTGCCTCGGGGGCGGGGAGGGTGACCTCTTCGACGGTGCGGCGTGGTTCTTCCCGCGGCGTCTCCGCCTCGTCGCCGACGTGCGGTTCGGCGGGCGGAGCGGTGATGGTCGGCGTGGTGGACGGCGGCTCGGCGGGCGGCAGCTGCTTCTTCTTGCGACCGCTGATCACGAGTCCGCTGGTCACGGCGACCGCGACGACCAGAGCGATGACTACAGCAAGGATGAGTTCCATAACCGCTCCAGTATCGGCCACAGGAGGACTGTTCGAGGAGCACGTAGTCTGGGTGGGTCCCCCACATTTGTACGGAGTGTCCCCATGCCCCACGCCTCCGAGACCGAAGGCGCGACGAGCGGCGCCACGCTGGAGAGCCGCGGCCTCGAACCCGTCCCCGACGCCGAGCGCACCGGCCGGGTCCGTGAGCTCTTCCCGACCTGGGTCGCCGCCAACATCAGTGTGCTGCTGCTCACGATGGGCGCGGGCCTGATCGTGTTCAACGGCCTGAACTTCTGGCAGGTGCTGTTCGTCGCGGCGGCCGCGCCGGTCCTGTCGTACGGGATCGTCGGCCTGATCTCGATCGCCGGCAAGCGCGGCGGGGCGCCGGGCATGGCGCTCTCCCGCGCGGTCTTCGGGCAGCGCGGGAATCTCTTCCCGGGCGCGCTGATCTGGGTGGCCCGCTGGGGCTGGGAGACCATCAACGCGGTCACCGGCGCGTACGCGGTGCTGACCGTGCTCGACCTGCTCTTCGGTGTGAAGTCGAACACGGCGCTCATCGTGGTGACGCTGCTGCTCTTCGTGTCCTGCACCTTCCTGGTCTCCGGGCTCGGCATCAACGCGCTGCGGGTGTGCAGCAAGTGGTCGACGTATCTCTTCGGCGCCTTCTCCGTGCTCGTCCTCGGCTATCTGGTGGCGAACACGGACTGGTCGGCGGTCTTCGCCAAGCCTGCCGGTTCGACGGCGATGCTGGTGGCCGGTGTCGGCACCATCGCGGCGGGCGGCATCAGCTGGGTGCCGTCGGGGCCGGACTTCACCCGCTATCTGCCGCGCAGCGCCTCCTCCAGGGGCCTGGTCGGCACGACGGTCGGCGGCGCGGGCATCGTGGTGCTGCCGATGGTCCTGATGGGCGCCGTGATGGCGGTCTCGACGCCGGACCTGGCCTCGGCGCAGGACCCGGTCTCCTTCATCGGCGAGCTGCTGCCGATGTGGATCTCGGTGCCGTACCTGCTGATCGCCCTGATCGGGATGCTGCTGATCAACTCGATGTCGATGTACTCGGCCGGGTTCACCGCGCAGACCCTCGGCATCAAGGTGCCCCGGGCCGCCGCGGTGAGCGTCAACGCGGTGATCAGCCTGATCTTCGGCTTCCTGCTGATGGTGGTGGCGACCAGCTTCATCGGCTCGTTCATCTCCTTCCTGACCCTGCTCGCGGTCGCGTTCTCGGCGTGGATCGGCGTCTTCGGCGTGGACATGCCGACCCGCAGGACGTACGACGCCGAGGCGCTGATGGACACCACCCGGACCAGCGCCTACTGGTACCGCGGCGGCTTCGCCTGGCAGGCGATGACCGCCTGGGGCGTGGCGCTGGTGGCCGGCCTGCTGTTCACCAAGGTCGACTGGTTCACCGGTCCGCTGGCCTCGTCCTGGATCGGGCGGAACGGTCTGGGCTGGGCGGCGACGATCGTGGTGGCGGGCGTGCTGTACGCGGTGCTCCCCCGCGACCGGTCGGCGCTCGCTGCCCGTCACGGGGCCGAGATGCTCGGCAGTGCTTCCGTCTCCCCAGCGAGCGGGACTTCCGCGACAGCCAGATCGTTTGAGATCGACAGTCATCGGCAGTCTCGAACTACCTGACATTCATACAAGTCTCCGAGTCCCCATGTGACAGCTGCACCACGACAGGACAGCCTTGCCCATGGGTGGCCGCCCGAAGATTCGGACACGGTCGTGAGACTGGACGGCCGGCCAAGCCGTGAGACAGCGCGACGGCCACCAGGTCACAGCGTCGCCGTTGGCCACGGGCAGCGAGACCCTACAGCTGTGTGGGGCCTCAAATCCCGTGGCACGGTCTCATTTGAACTTGGCGCATGACGACAGATCCGAGACGTACAGGACAGGGGCCTACGACCTCGCGAAGCTGCCGAGGAATCGCCACGTTCCGTTGGAGGATCACTGTCGTGGTGGTGGCGGTGGCGGGCATCATCTCGACGCCGTTGGTCTGGCTGCTAAACAGTCCGGACACCGGCCAGCTGGTCGGGGCTTCGGTCCAGGCGGCTGCGGGCATCGCCGCTCTGGTCTGGGTGTAAGGCCGAGGCCACGAACGGTGGCAGTGCAGCAGCGGGGTGCGGCGACCCAGGGGTACGGGGAGCGGGTCGGCGACAGCTGAGCGTACTGGGGACGCGACTGCGGACGGCCCCGGCAGTGAGGCGAGCACGGGTGTCGACTACAGGTGACGAACCGAACGATCCCGCAGCCGACGACGGTATGGCCGTGGACGGCCCGGTGGCCACCAAGGCAGGGGTGAGTGCGCGGGACACCGGTGACGCGCACGCCGCGGACGGCGGGGAGGCGGTGACCGGTTACCGGGGCCCCGCACCCGGCAGCGCAGGCGTGCCGTCTTCGGTGGAGGTCTCCCTCACCGGTTCGGCGGTTGCGATCGGTCCAGGCGCGACCGCAGCCAGCGGGAGTCTGACTGTGCATCAGCGCGGACCGCAGGAACCGGCCGCCTGGCCGCACCAGGTCGGCGTGGTCCCGCCCCGGGCGCAGTCCTTCCAGCACCGGGTTGAGGCGGACCGGCTGCGCACGGTCGTGCAGCGCGGGGGCCTGGCGGTGCTGTGCCAGGTGCTGACTGGGATGGGTGGGGTGGGCAAGCCCCAGCTTGCCGCCGACTACGCGTACACCGCGTGGTGGGACGGCGCGGTGGATGTTCTGGTGTGGGTCAGTGCCGCGACTCGTTCGGCCGTGGCGTTCGACGTGGACACCGGCCGCCTGGATGTCGTTCCCACCGGCATGAGCGCGAGGGGATGTGTGGCTACGTAGGCGACTTGCAGGAACGCGTGCAGCCGAATCTCGGGGAACGGTCGTGGCTGGTTGCCGTGGGGAGTACCGGTGAGATCCAGGAACAGTGCCGGCGGCTCGCAGCGGTGCGCGCCAGCCGAATCTGTCGCCCCTGGAACGGATCAGGAAAGCACCCATTGGGGCGGGTGTCCCGGGTCGGCTGGGCAGGTGAAGACGTGCAGGTCACGGTCACGGCCGAAGCGGAGTCGGGTGGGCTGGGCGACGGACTGTCCGCGCCGGATCGAGGCCATCCCCTGGAGGGACGGATCGCGGTCTTCCATCGGCATCCAGCTGTGCGAGTCGGGGTCCATCTCCTCGCCCCCGGCCGTCAGCAGGAGCCGCATCGGGGCCGCACAGGACGCGCAAGTGATGTTCATCGGGCCCGTCGACGCCCAGCTGGGAAATCCGCCGACCCGCCAGCCGGGCGGTATCGAGAGAGCGCCCTGGTAGTTCGGTGCGTAGCGGCCGCCTTCCGCAGTCTGGGCGTCGTCCCAGGCGTCGATGCGGGTGATCAGCGCCGCAGGCAGCGTGTCGTCCTCCGCCCACGGATAGGTGTCCACCTCCTCGGGGTGCACGACACAGGGTTCGGGGAGTTCGTGCTCCCACCGGAGCCACGACACTTCGGGCGCGACGGCAAGGAAGCGGCCCGCTCGCTCCGTCTGCACGGCCGACCTCCACCGCAGGAGGTACCGGCGCTCCCGGTACGGGCCGTGGGTGCGCGGGCAGCGGAAGAGCTGCACCAGGTCAGCGCCGCCGGGACCGACGGCCAGACCGGGGACGTCCCGGCCGAAGAACTGGGCGAGCCCCACGAAAGGGGTAGGCCCGTCCTCTCCCGGGCTGCCGGCGCCGGGCCACGGGCGGCTCCGAGGCCACACGCCCGCGGCCCGGGCGGCGCGGATCTCTTGTGGCGCGTACCCCTCGGTCTCGGGCTCGTGCGGCTCGTGGCAGACCGGCCACGGCTCGTCGCTGGGCCACAGCAGTGGCCCGCCGACATGGCTGTCGTGCCGCCCGGGCTGCCCCGGCCGCGGGTGCAGGCGGGTCGTCCGACCTCGGTATGCCGCCAGCTCCGGGAACACAGCCTCCACTGCGACCGGCCTGGCCGGCGTTGTCCTGGTCATGGGCGGAACGTACGCGGCAGGGAGCAGGCCACGCGAACGGGTTACCGCGATCCCTCCGCCGTTGCGAGCACGACGACCTCGACCCGGTCCGGCCCGCTCCATGGGCGCAGCGCCGCCCGTCCTGGCCGGGCAGGCGCTGGACGGCGACGCCACCGCGGCGGTGATCGCATGACTGGCGAGCTGAGCGGCGTCGACCTCGCGCGCCAGGCCCTGGTCGCGGCCCGGGAGGCAGCGACCAGAAACGGTGTCACCCAGACGAAGAAGCCGAAGCGGCGCACCCGGGCCGCCGTACGCCGTGACGGACACGAGCCGCTCGGGCTCGGTGCGGCGATCGGCATGATGATGACCGAGCGCGGCCTGGTCGCCCCAGCCGCCGGCGGCACTGTCCTCGCCAGGTTCGACGACATCCTGGCCGCGGCCGCGCCCGAACTCACCGGACACGTCCAGGCCTGGGCCTCGACGCGGACACCGGCCGCCTGGACGTCGTCCCCGACGCCCCCGCGTACCGCACAAAGGTCCGCTGGAGTGCGACGAAGCTGATCGCGGCCGCCAACCACTCGGCGCCCGAGGCGAACGTCCGGGCCGTGCACGTGCTGGTATCTGTCGTTCGTGCCGCCGCCACGGCGAAGTCCTCGACGGCGGCCGACATCCCGGCCCCGCAGCGGGTTGTTCCGGCTGGCCGGTGAAGACAGCCTCACCAGGATGATCCGACCCAGGCTGCCGCCGCCGCGCGGCAGGAGCAGGTCCGTCGCGAGCTCGCGGCCACCGCCTTCCCCGACGTCGAGCAGGACCAGGAGGACGACGGGCCGACATCGCTCGAAGGCGTCTGTGCTCAGCAGCGTCGGGCCGGCACCTGTTCGGAGTCGGCCCGACAACGTCCCGCAGGTCTTTTCGTCGTCCGGGGTGTCCAGGCCGAGTGTGCAAGGAGTGGACTGTCCCGCACCTGCCGCGTGCTGTCAGCCGTCTTGCTTAGCGTGCGAAATGACAGGTAATCAGAAATATATACCCACTCTCACGAGATCTTTACATACGGAATATGATCCTCCGCTAGTCGCATGAGCGGCTGTTCTAAGGGGAGGATTTCTTGATCAGAAGCGACCGATCACCCACTACGCGAGTGGGCGGGAGATGGCTGAGTACGCGCACCCTGTCCAGGGTGGCCGTGGCGGTGGCAGGCCTGCTGGCGGTCGAGGCGGCCGTTGTGGTGGAGGCGACGGGGCAGGCGGTTGCCGTGTCATCGCGGCTTCCTGCGGTCGAAAGTACGCCCCCTTATGCAACGGAAGCAGCCGATTTGACCTCTGCTCAGGTTGCTGCCCGACTGTCTGGCAAGCGGGTGGAGGCACTGTCGGAGCGGACGGATTCGACCACGACGTGGGCGAACCCGGACGGCACGGTGACGCTGGACGCGGCTGCGGGCCCGGTTCGGTTCCGCGATGAGGCCACCGACCAGTGGCAGGACATCGACGTCGATCTGGCGAAGACCGTGGACGGCACGATCGAGGCCAAGGCGCATCCGCTCGGGCTGGAGCTCGCGGGGAAGACTCCGGCTGCCGAGGCCGCGGCGGTCGAAGCCTCCGGTGAAGCCGGTGAGGCTGGGACGAAGCCGATTCCGCTCGTGACGCTGGACGCTGGCGACGGCAAGGAACTGGGCCTGTCATGGCGTGGTGTGCTGCCGGAGCCGGCCCTGTCTGGCACGACCGCGCGCTACACCGATGTCATGACGGGTACCGACCTGCTCGTCGAGGCGACCCGTACCGGGTTCGAGCAGTTCCTGGAGCTGAAGGACCGTTCCGCGATCGACGCGAACGGTTCGG
Organism: Streptomyces sp. NPDC094032; assembly: GCF_040303965.1. Classification (NCBI taxonomy): domain Bacteria; kingdom Bacillati; phylum Actinomycetota; class Actinomycetes; order Kitasatosporales; family Streptomycetaceae; genus Streptomyces; species Streptomyces sp. NPDC094032. The sequence continues at coordinate 142,195 of NZ_JBEOUE010000021.1, forward strand.
TAACGCTGACGCTGAACGCGAAGGGCATCACCGCTCGGGCGAACGCGGACCGCTCGGTGACCTTCTTGGACGCAGAGTCGGGCAAGCAGGTCGGCCTGCTGCCGGCGCCGGTCATGTGGGACGCGTACGTCGATCCGAAGTCCGGAGAGCACACGCACCGCGCTGATGTCGGTCTGAAGGTGGCGCAGAACGGCGACCAGGTCGACATCACGTTGACCCCGGATGCGGCGTTCCTGACGGCTGCCGAGACGCGGTTCCCGGTGACGGTGGACCCCGCGGTCAACATCGGCCCGAGCTTCGACACGTTCGTGCAGCAGGGCTATGCGACGGACATGTCGTCGTCGACGGAACTGAAGCTGGGCAACAATGGCTCCAGCCAGGTGGCCCGCTCGTTCCTGGCGTTCCCCATGGCCAAGATCGCTGGCAAGCAGATTCTGAGCGCGAAGCTGAACCTGTGGGAATTCCACTCCTGGTCGTGTACGGCCAAGAGCTGGGAGATCTGGGACGTCGCCCCCGTCTCCACGAGCACGCGCTGGAGTGCTCAGCCGACGTGGTTCAAGAAGTGGGCGTCGTCGACGTCGACGAAGGGCTTCTCGTCGTCCTGCGCGGACGGCTGGGTGAGCGCCGACATGACCGCCATGGGTCAGTACTGGGCCGGCGCCGGCGTCGCGACCGCCACGATGGGTATCCGCGCCACGGACGAGGCCGATCCGTATGGCTGGAAGCGGTTCAACTCGGGCAACGCCGCTTCGAACACGCCGTACATGTCGGTCACGTACAACACGGTTCCGGGTGTGTCGACGCTGGTCAGCCCGGTGCCGAACTTCCCCACCAACGACACGACGCCGGCGCTGTCGGCGAAGGCGATCGACGGTGACGGCCAGCCGCTGACTCTCGACATCGAGATCTGGGACCGCAACGGCACCGCCTGGCTGCAGGCTGCCGCGTCGCCGTACAAGCCGTCCGGCACGGTCATCACCTGGTCGCCGCCGAACCCTCTTCCGGCCGGCGCGTACAAGTGGCGCTCTCGTTCCTTCGACGGCACGACCCACAGTGCCTGGGCGGCATTCCGGAACATCAACATCGACACTACCGCTCCAGTGAAGAGCACGGTCGGATCGACGGACTTCCCGGCGAACACCTGGTCCGGGACCCCGGACGCCAACGGCACCTTCTCCGGCGCCTTCACCTTCACCCCGCCCACGAGCGACGTGGCGGCGGTGGAGTACAAGCTGGACTCCGGCGCCTGGACGACGGCGACCACGACCGGCACGGCCGTGACCAAGACGATGTCATTCCCGGCGGGCAAGCACACGGTGACGGCCCGCACGAAGGACCCGGCGGGCAACGCCTCGGCGGAGTCGTCGCACGTCTTCTACGCGGGCTCCGGCGCAGCGCTGCTGACGCCGGGCCAGGGCGAGCGCCCGGCGCGCCGTGTGGGTCTGTCGGCCGAGGGCCTGACGTCCTACACCGGTGTGACGTACCAGTACCGGCGTGGCGAGACGGACACGTGGAAGGACGTGCCGGTCACCGACGTGCGGCAGGGCTCCGACACCATCTCCAGCTGGCCGGTGGGCGTGTCCAACGGCAAGCCGGCGGGGCTGACCTGGAACATCACGGACACCCTGGCCGAGGACGGCCCGATTGAAGTCCGTGCCGCGTTCACGGACGGCTCGACGACCGTCTATTCGCCGGCGAACGAGATCACGGTGGACCGCAACGCGGGCACGGCTCCGTCGGAGGAGGCAGGCCCCGGTTCGGTGAACCTCCTGACCGGTGACTACGGTCTGTCGGCCACGGACGCGTCCCTGTTCGGCCTTTCGGTGTCGCGCTCGGCGTCCTCGCGACGGCCGGACGCGGGTGCGAAGCAGGACGGGCAGGCGGCGATCTTCGGTCCGCAGTGGACCTCCGGCACGGCCGCGGAGCTCACCGAGTCGGACTGGTCCTATCTGAAGAAGTCGACGGCGACCTCGGTCGCGCTGGTCGACTCCGAGGGCGAGGAGCTCGGCTTCACCGCCAAGAGCGGTGGCGGCTGGAGACCGGAGCCAGGCATGGAGGACCTGACGCTGACGGGTTCACTGACGGGCTCGTTCACGCTGAAGGACACCGAGGGCACGGTCACCGTCTTCACCAAGGCGGACCCGGCGGCCACGTCGTGGCAGGTCGCGTCCAGCACGATGGACGGCCTGGCCCAGTCGACGACCACGGTGATCTCCGAGGCCGTGACGGTGGGCGCCAACAAGGTGGCCCGTCCGAAGCTGGTCATCGCCCCGACCTCCGCCGCCTCGGCGACGACGTGCACGGCGACGCCGTCCACGAAGGGCTGCCGCGCGCTGGAGTTCGTCTACGCGAGCACCACGACTGGCACCGACACCGTCTTCGGTGACTTCGCCGGCCAGGTGAAGGAGATCCGGGCCTGGTCAACCGATCCAGGCGCCGCAGCGGCGACGGCGAAGTCGGTGCAGAAGTACGCGTACGACGCCTCCGGCCGCCTGCGTGAAACGTACAACCCGCTCATCACGCCGACCCTGAAGACCCAGTACGGCTACGACGCCGCCGGCCGCGTCACCGGCCTCGCTCCGCCCGGCCAGCTGCCCTGGACGTTCACCTACGGCAAGGCAGGAAACGCCGCCACCGCCGGCGACGGCATGCTGCTCAGAACCAGCCGCAGCGCCCTGCAGCAAGGAACCACTAGCGCACCTGACGGCACAGCGAGCACAAGCATCGTTTACAACGTGCCGCTGGCAGGCGACAACGCCCCGCACGAGATGGGCTCCGAGGACGTTATTGCGTGGGGCCAGACCGACGCCCCCACGGATGCAACCGCGGTCTTCCCTGCCGACGCCGTTCCAGCGACGAATTCTGGTGACGGACTGGCCGCCGGTGACTACCGCCGTGCGTCGATCACGTACACAAACGCCTCCGGGCGCCAGGTGAACACCGTCGACCCCGGTGGCAACATCACCACCACCGAGTACGACCGCTTCGGCAACACCGTGAGTGAACTGACCGCGGGCAACCGGGCGCTGGCCCTGGGCGGCACCGCTGCCGACCAGGCGACGCTGACGGACCTCGGCATCATCGGCCTGTCCACCCAGGACCGCGCCGACCTGCTGTCCACGGAGTCGGTGTACGACGCCAACGGCACCCGCGAGCTGGAGGAGTTCGGCCCGCTGCGCCGGACCACCCCGACCGGCGGCGCGGAGTCGGCCGTGGCACGTTCGTGGACGGTCAACGAGTACGACGCCGGACGCCCGACCGACGGTACGGCCAAGGTCGAGAACCAGGTCACCAAGGTCACGACCGGTGCCCAGGTCTACGGCTCGACGGCCATAACCGACGCCCGCGTCACCCAGACCGTCTACGACTGGGCCAAGGGCATGCCGACCAAGACCGTCAAGGACCCGACCGGTCTCGCCATCGCCGAGAGCACCGAGTACGACGACCAGGGCCGCATCACCAAGCAGCTCCTGCCCGACGCCATAGGCACCGACGCCGGCACCCGGGTGACCAACTACTGGTCCGCGACCGGCACCGGAACCTGCCAGGGGCGCCCGGAGTGGGCCGACCAGGTCTGCTCCACCGGACCGGCCGGCGCGATCACCGGCGGCGGCTCCAACCCGACCGGTCTGCCGACCACCACCACCGAGTACGACTGGTGGGGCAACCCGGCCAAGCTCACCGAGTCCGCAAACGGCGTCACCCGCACCACCACCAACACCTTCGACAACGCCGGCCGCCCGATCAGGTCCGTCATGAACGGCGGGCTCGGCCAGGCCGTTCCGGAGACGACCACCGAGTACGACCCGGTCACCGGCCAGGCCGTGCGGGCCGTTTCGCCTACCGGCGGGACGATAACGAAGACCTATGACCAGCTCGGTCGTCTCGCTACCTACACGGATGCCGACGGCGGCATGACGACTACCGAGTACGACCTGCTCGACCGGCCAGTCAAGGTGACCGACACCGCCCCGTCCACGATCACCTATACCTACGACTCCACCCTCGAACCTCGTGGCCTGGTTACCTCCACCACGGACTCGGTCGCCGGAACCTTCGCGGCGACCTACGACGCCGACGGCTCCGTCGCCACCGAGAAGCTCCCAGGCGGCTACACCCTCACTGTCACCGAGGACCCCACTGGCGCAACGGAATCCCGCGTCTACACCCGCGACAGTGACGGCAAGGTCGTCGTCTCCGACACGGTCGAGGAATCCGTCCACGGCCAAGTCACCGAGAAGGCTGGCGGCTCCTCACAGAAGTACACATACGACACGGCCGGCCGTCTGACCGTTGCCGACGACCTTGTGGGTGACGTCTGCACCCGCCGTACCTACGGCTTCGACAAGCGCACCAACCGCACCGGCCTGACCACCGTCGCCGGCGCCGCCGGTGCCGCGTGCCCGACCACCGGCGGAACCACCACCAC
>NZ_JBEOUE010000022.1:0-135612 GCF_040303965.1 Streptomyces sp. NPDC094032
GCCTGGGGGTAGGCGCGGACGATGCCGAGGGGGATGCGCCCGGGGGCGAAGGACGCGCAGAGGCTGAGCACGTCGATGGCCTGCGGCTGGGCGCGTCGGAGCCGGTTGATCAGTATCGACCAGGAGGTGAGGGAGGCGTTGGGGAAGCCGTCGCCCGACGTCGGCTCGTCGACGGTGGAGAGGCGTCCGTCGCGGACCATGCGCAGGTACTCGGGGACCTCCATGCCGGACTCGCCGAGCCAGGCGGCGGCCTGGACGAGCGGCAGGGGCACGTCGCCGAACTCGGCGGCGACCTCGTCGGCCTCGGGCGCGGTGATGTGCGGGGCGCGCCGCATGAGGTAGCCGGTGGACTCGGCCCGGTCGAAGCTGGGGACTTCGAGGATGTCGGTGTGGTCGCCCCAGCCCCGGTTGCGGGAGGTGACGAGGACGTGGCCGGGGCCCTGCGGCAGCAGCACGCCCGCGCCGTCGGTGTCGTCCCAGCCGTCGAAGACGATCAGCCACCGGGTGTGCGGGTCGCCGCGGCGCAGGGCCTCGCGGACGGCGCGGATGCGCTCGCCCGGCTCGTTGCCGGTGGCGAGGCCGAGTTCGGCGGCGAGCTCGCCGAAGCGGTCGCGCTGGACGTTGCGGTCGTCGGAGTTGACCCACCAGACGACGTCGTAGTCGGGGCTGAAGCGGTGGGCGTACTCGGCGGCGATCTGGGTCTTGCCGATGCCGGACATGCCGAGCAGGGTGCAGGCGGCCTTGCCGCGCTCGGCGTCCATGAGCCGTTCCTGGAGCTCCGTGAGGAGGTCGTCGCGGCCGGTGAAGCGCGGGTTGCGGCGGGGGATCTCGCCCCAGATCTCGGGTGGCGTCTCCGGGTAGCGCACCAGGGAGGCCGGCGGCAGGCGGCGGCCGGCCGAGCGGCGCGGTTCGATGCCGAGCCTGCTGAGCAGGCGCGCCTCGGCCTCCTCCTCCCCGACGCCCCAGAGGCTGACGGGTTCGAGGACGGCGGTGGCCGGGAGCAGGGTCCGGTTGGTGAGGTTGACCGCGGCGAACCGCTCGGACTGGGCGGCGACGAAGCCGCGCAGGACGTCGTTCCACTCGCCGGCGGGCCGGGGGCCGAGCTGGAAGAACCAGTCGTCGAGGACGAGGAGCACCGTCCCCCGGGCGAGGAGCAGGTCGCCGAGCGAGTCGACCAGGGACGTCTCGCGCGGCGGGTCCCAGCGCTGGAGGGTGGCGCGCACCCCGTGGGCTTCGAGCCGCTGGTTGATCCAGGTCGCCCAGGGCCGGTTGTAGCCGGGGAAGACCACGAGGACGTGTCCCGGCGCCGCTCTTCCTCCGTGCTCCGCCGCCGCGTCGCCACCCGACCGCTGTTCCGCCATCTGTACGTCTCCCGTCCCGCTCCCGCGCAACGCAGTGTCATGTGCCGTGGGCACAGTGTTACCCAGCCGCCCTGGGGGCCGCTCTCAGGCTCGCGTGGTGCCGCCGCATCTGATGGGCGAACTTCCGTCCCTCAGAGGTCAGTTCATCTGATTCAAGCAGGATCGCCAATGCTTCACCCACCTGATCGTGGATACGGTCGAACTGTTGACCGGCACTGGCCCGCCAGGGTGCGGAGAGGCCTTCGGACGTGGCGGCGCGCCGCCACAGGTCCGTCAGGGCCAGATGCGCGTACGCGCCGTGGAGCACCCCGGCGATGGGCCTCGGGTCCGACCGCCAGCCGACCTGGTGCACCGCCACCCGTCCGGACCGGTAGAGCGGCACGAGCTCGTGCAGCGTGGCCAGCTTGCTGTGGTGCAGCTCGTGCACGAGGGTCTCGGCCATGTCCTGCGCCCCGGAGGGCAGTGAGGTCAGTACGGCGCCGGGGGCGGCGCTCAGCGTGGCCCCCGAGGAGCCCGGGCCGCGGGGCGCGAGCGGCACGAGCGCGCGCACCCCGCGCCGCACCTCGGCGGCGCGGGACGGATCGGTGCGGTCCAGGAGGTCGAGCCCGGACCGCCAACAGGCGGACCAGGCGGCCGTGTCGGTGACGGCGTGGTCCGTCGCGGGGCGGGGCGGGCTGCCGATGCCGCCGCCCGGCACCCGGTAGGGGTCCATGTCGTCGAGGCGGGTGGTGGAGCCGCTCAGGACGTGCAGGCCGCTCCATCCGGGGCCACGGCCGATGAGCGCACCGGTCCTGCGGTCGGCGAGCAGCAGGACGGCGGAGGTGCGCGGATGGCCCTCGGGGCGCAGCCGTACGGTGCGGGACCGCCCCCGGATCCGCACCTGGCCGGAGTCCGCGCGCAGCCGTCCGACGCCGGGCAGCGAGAGGACGCCGTCCGGGGCGTCGACGACGGTGTCGACCGGCCACCCGGACCGCAGGGCCGCCGTGACGGCCAGGGCGTCGAAGCGGACGAGGTGGCGGTCGAGTCCGGGGCCGACGGGCTCCACGAGCGCGGCGGCCAGCCACGCGCCCGTCGTCGGATAGTCGAGCAGGTCGCGCACGGCACCGGGGTGGTGCCCCTCGGCCCGTTCGAGCAGCTGCCAGGCGTCCGCGAACCGCCGGAACACGGCGCCGTCCACCGCCTCACGGTGCTGCTGGACCCGCACGAGCAGCGTCTTGAGCAGCAGCAGGCGCCGGGCGTGCAGGGCCGAGCGCAGCAGGGAGGCGCTGCCCGTGGCGGAGCGGGTCCTGGCCAGTTCCGTCAGGGCGGCGGCCGGCGGAAGGGCGGACGTCATGTCCGCCTCCCCGCGCGGGCCGTGGACGGACGTCCGCCTCTGACCGGAAACAGACGGTGGAATCGGGCCGCCGGGTCAGCGGCCGCCACAGGCTCCGTCGTCGTCCGACAGGGCGCCTTCCGTCCAGGCGTCACCAAGCTCCCCCGGCCGGGAAAGCACCCGCTCGACGGCCGCCACGAGCTCCGGATCGTCCATGAACCGCAGGGTCCGCAGGTCGACGGCCGCGAGATCGGGCAGGTGCGGTGGGTACGTCTCGGCCCGGTCCGCCCCGGCCACCCACTCCATGTGCTCCAACACTCTCGGCTCCTCCTCACCGGCGCCTGTCCCCCACGGTCGTAGCGGCGCAGCGGTTCTTCCCGACGCCAAGAACTCAGAAACCCGTTCGACTCAACTGCGCCCATTCACGCCCCCGTTATCAAGCCGTTCCGTTTCCGCCGCTTAGGGCGCGTCCGCCCCCTAAACCTCCGTCCCGTCCCACGCCCACCACGGCGGCGCGATCCGGCGCCGGTCCTCCCTGGAGAGCCGGTCGGGCCGCTGCCTCGGGTGCGCCTCGACCTCCGCGAGGAGGGCCCGGGTGCGTTCCACATCCGCCCAGTCGACGGAGGCGAGGGACGCGTCGAGCCGTCGCCACTGCCCGGCGGCGGACCCCAGGACCGCGGCGGCCCGCCCCACCCGCCCCATCAGATACAGCACCGCCCCCTGCCCGTGCAGCGCCCGGGCCGCCGTGACCGTGCCGGGGACCTCGCCGCGCGCGGTACGGGCGTCCTCGGCGGCGCGCTGGTAGGCGGTGAGCGCGTCGGCGAGCTGCCCGTCCCTGGAGGCCTCGCTCATCTGGAGGCGCACCCAGCCCAGTTGGAGCCAGACCCCGGCCCGCGTCCCGGGATCGCGCGCCGCGCGGACGGCCTGGTCGAGGAGGTGGCGGCTCTCGTACAGGTCGGGCAGGAAGCCGGCCCGGTCGAAGCGGAGGGCGAGCACGCTGCCGATGAGGATCCGGGCGCGGGAGCGGGCGGCGTCGTCGGCGGGCAGGCAGGTGAGGGCTTCGCGCAGCACGGACTCGGCGCGGTCGACGGGCGCGGTGCCGGTGTCCGCGGCGGCGCGGCGCAGCAGGGACTCGCCCCAGGTCATCAGGAGCCGGCCGCGCTGTTCGCCCTCGGCGGGGGTGAGCAGCGTGGCCTGTTCGTACGCCTGGTCGGCGGCGGGCCCGTCGCCGGTGGCCTCGTACAGCCGGGCCTTCGCGGTGGTCCAGCGCAGCCGCAGCGCGGTGGAGTCGCCGAGCAGCGGCTCGGCCCGGTCGAGCGCGGCGGCGACCTCGTCCGGGGCGGCGGCGGCCAGGTGGAGGGCGTCGGCCAGGTCGAGCAGGACGGGACCGCTCTCCCCCAGGGCCAGCGCGGCGCCGAACGCGAGCGCGGCGTCCGCGCCCTCGCCCCGGGCGAGCAGCAGCCGGCCCCGGCGGACGAGGAGAGCGGGGCGGTGGCCCTCGGGCCAGCCCGACACGTCCGACGCGGCCTGGGTGGCCTGGGTGGCGAGCGCGGCGAGGGCCGCGTCCAGGTGCCCGGCGTCCCCCGTGTGCCGCCACAGGGCGTGGTGGGCGGCGGCCAGTTCGAGACGGGCCTCGGCCCAGGCGGCGGCGCCGGGCTCGGTCAGCTCCCCGGCCCGTACGAGCTCGGCCACGGCCCGGGTCAGCAGCTCCTGGCGCTGCCCCGCGTCCCGTACGGCGAGGGTGCCGGCCTGCGCGTAGAGCGCCTGCCCGAGGACGAGGCGGGCGCCCGCGGTGTCCTCGGTGTCCTGGGCGGCCTCGGGCGGCCCGGCCGGGTCCTCTGCGCCCAGGGCGGCCTCGGCCAGCTCGCGGGCGGCGGCGAGCAGCGAGGGGTCGGACTGGGCGCGCCACTGGTCGAGCAGCCGGCGGGCGCGGGCGAGCGGGTCGGGCGTGACGAGGTCGGGCTGGTAGAAGCGCAGCACGCGCGCGGGGATGCGGGCGAAGAGCTCCGTCTCGGCGTCGGCCGGCTCCGCCGGGTCCTCCTCGGGACCGGGGACGGCCGGCCCCTCCTCGGCATCGTGTCCGGCGAGCCGGGCCGCGGCGAGGGCCGGGAAGTTGCGCATGCCCTGGCCGAAATTGCGCTCGACGAACTCGGAGACGTGCTTCAGGACGAGCGCGGCGGCGCCCCGGTCGAGCGAGCCGAGCAGATGCTCCTGGACGCTCCGGGGATAGCTGAAGCAGGGGTACGGGGTGGGCCCGGGCAGCCGTCGCAGCAGCCCGCTGAGCAGCACCTCGGCCAGCTCCATGGGGCCGGTGTCGGGGAGCATGGCGCGCTGCACCAGCTGCATCACGGGCAGCGCGAGCGGGGCGGCGGCGAGATGGACCGCGAGCCGCACCGCGCCGGGAGAGGCTCCGGCGCGGAAGGCGCGCAGCAGCTCGCCGTCGCCGCGCCGGGCGGTCCTGGGCGCGCCGGGGAGCGCGGAGCGCGTGGGTTCCGCGCCGACGCGCGCGGCCCAGCCTCGGACCGCTCCCCCGCCGTGTCCGGTGAGCATCCGCGCCCAGGACGCGAAGGCCTCGGGGGTGGGGGTGAGCACGGGCACGGCCCGCAGGTCGGGGGCGACGGGCTCCCAGGGGGCCTCGTCGGGCTCGAAGCGCGGCTGCCCGCCGGGGGCGGCGGGGCGCAGCAGGACGCCCGGTTCGACGGGCAGGGCGGTGCGGGACCAGAGGCGTGGGGGCAGCGGCTGGACGAGGGCGAGCGGGGACTGGCGGGGCCACTGGTGGATGAGCCGCTGGGCGGCGCCGCGCTGCCAGAGGGGGCCCACGCAGTCGCTGACGATGAGGGTGAGGCGGCGGCCGGTGGGGTCGTGCAGCTGGTCGCCGGGGCGGAGCCGGGGCCGGCCGTCGGACCCGGAGGTGGTGGTGACGAGCGGCGGGCCCTCGCCGGTGTCGTAGAGGCGGTGGACCTGGACGTCGCGGAAGGCGCCGGACTGCTGGCAGGCCTGGCGCAGTTCCTCGACCATCCGGGTCCACACGACCATGGCGGGGCCGGAGTCCATGAGGAGCTGGATGTCGGGGCGCAGTCCGGCCTCGGGGCGGAGCACGGGGGTGAGGATGCCGGAGGCGGCGCTGTGCTCGGCTGTGGCGTCCTCGTCGAGCCGGCCCTCGCCGGGCCGGGCCGGGAAGAGGGCCGCGTAGTGGCGCAGCGGGCGCAGGGCCTTCTGCAGGCCGAGGAGTCCGGGCAGGGCGTTGGCGCCGGGGGCGCGCACGGGCAGGGCGGCGCCGGAGCGCACGGCGGCGCCGCCCGCGCCCCCGGCGCCCGTGCCGTCGTGGCGCATGAGCAGGTCGACGGTCTCGGCGGGGCGGGCCTGTGGGTCGGTGGGGGCGGGTGGGGTCAGCGGGGCGGTGGTGGCGTCGCCGCCGATGGCTTGATCCGTACGGTCGCCGGGGTCGCCCTCGGGCAGCACGGGACCCGGCGGCCGGTCCCCCGACGTGCCCTCCGGGTCGGCGCGCGGCAGCCACTGGGCGAGCCAGACGGCGTCCGCGACCTCCTCGGCGGTCGGGTCCTGGCCGCCGGCCCGCATTCTGCGGGTGAGTTCTTCCAGGTGCATCCGGCTCGTCCGGTGCATCCGGCCATCACCTCGGCTGATCGAGCGGCTGCATGAGCATGTCCGCGATGCGTTCCCGGGTCACCCGCTCGGCGCGGGGGGCGTGCTGGGTCAGGTACAGGGCGTTGAGCAACTGGTCGGTGGCGATGACCTCGCCGGGCTCCCGGTCGAGGAAGCGGTCGACGAGGCCGGGTTCGGCCGCGGCGGCGTCGGGGCCTAGGTGGGCCTCGATCATGGCGCCGAGCTGCTCCTCGCCGGGCGCTTCGAGCTCCAGGCGGATGCAGCGGCGCAGCAGGGCGGCGGGGAAGTCGCGCTCGCCGTTGGAGGTGAGGACGATGAACGGGAAGGTGGTGCAGCGGATCCGTCCGCCGTACACGGGCACCTTGCGCCCGTCGTCGGTGAGCACCTCCACGACCGGTTCGCGGTCGGCGAGCCGCTCCAGCTCGGGGATGGCGAACTCGCCCTCCTCCAGGGCGTTCAGGAGGTCGTTGGGCAGGTCGATGTCGCTCTTGTCCAGCTCGTCGATGAGCAGCACGCGGGGCAGCTCGGAGGGGAGCAGCGCGGTGCCGAGCGGACCGAGCCGCAGGTACGAGCCGATGCCGGCCGGACTCGCGGCGGAGCCCCCCGCGTCGGCGCGGGCGCGCTCCAGCTGGACGTCCTGGAGGCGGCCGATGGCGTCGTAGCGGTAGAGGCCGTCCTGGAGGGTGCTGCGGCTGACGACGGGCCAGCGCAGCACCCGCCCGAGCCCGAGCTCGTGGGCGACGGCGTGCGCCAGGGTGGACTTGCCGGTGCCGGGGTTGCCCGTGACCAGGAGCGGGCGGCGCAGGTAGAGGGCGGCGTTGACGGCGTCGGTCTCGGCGGGCCGGGGATGGTGGTTCTGCACCAGCCTCCGCCGCACGCCGAGCCGCCGGTCGGAGCCGGCCAGGGTGTCATCGGCCCCACCGGCGGAGAAGTCGCGCCAGGGCGGCGGGGCGGGCAGCCGCCGTATCTCGTCGTGCGGGTGGCCGGCACCACGGTAGATCCGCCAATCGTTCACGCCTGACTCCTCCTGGCAGTACTGATGTCACCGGCCCCCTCGACGGTACCTTTCACCGCTCCGTTCCGGAGGCGTTCAAACCGGTCCGGTTGTAGGCGAGTTGGGAGTGGGGAGGGGGCGGGCGCGGGGGCGTGTGCGCCGGGGGCGGGGACGGGCGCGCGGGGGCCGGGGACGGGCGCGCGGGGCGCGGGACCGTGCCTGCCGGGGACGGGGGCGTCAGCACCGGGGACGTGCGCACGGCGTCCCGGGCCGTGCACGTGGGGCGTGCGCTCCCGTACGCGGGCGCGGGCGCGGGCGCCGGGATGCCGGCGGGCGGCGGTCCGGACCGGGTCCGCTCCGGACCCGGAGTCCGCCCCTCCGGGTCCGGGCGCACGGCGCGGCTCACCGGTCGCCCTCGCCGAGCAGCGGCGGGCCTTGGAGGAGGTCGTCGAAGGGCGGTCGGTCCGGGGGGTCGTAGAGCACGGCCAGGTTCTCGGCCCAGACGTGCTCGGAGCGCTCTCCGGGGTCGGCCTCCGCGTCGGCGGCCCGCATCCGCAGGGTGCGGACCGGCCGGTGCAGGCCCTCGGCGGAGCCGGCGCTCACCAGCAGCTCGCCGGCCCGCTTGTGGAACTCGGCGCAGTCGCCGTGGTCGCGCGCGCCGTGCCGCCACAGGGCGATGGGGTGTCCGGCGGCGAGCGCCACGTCCATCGCGCGGTGGCCGTCACCGCCCCCGACCGGACCGCAGTAGACCGGCACGCTCCCGTCGACGGCCCCGCCGAGCCGCTCGTACGCGCCCATCCGGCTCTCCCGGCGCACGTGCGGGGCGTGCGCCTCGGCGCCCGCGGCGAGCACCTCGGCGCGCAGCGGCACGGCACGCAGGGGACCGCCCTCACTGCCGCGCCAGCGCCGCCGCCACTCGGGCGAGGGCGGGTGGTGGCTGCGGTGGCGGTCCCGGAGGACGACGATCCGGCGCTGGCCGAGCGGGAGGGAGCGCTCGCCGAAGTGCTCCTCCTCGGGCGTGAGCCGCCAGGTGTCGAGCGGCTCGTCGAACAGCTCGCGCGGCAGCACCACCTCGACGGCGGCGAGATGGTCCCCGCTGTCGCCGCGGCGGAGGGCGTCCACGAGCGGGGCACGCAGGACGTCCTGGAGCAGGTCGCGGGTCACCCCGCTGTCGTCGCCGCTCAGCGGGCTGACCGTGTTCCCGTCGAAGAGGAGCATCATGCGCCAGGTGTAGCGCTGGGGGGTGGCCCACGGGACGGCGTCGATCTCGATGCGCACGTCGGCGCGGGCGCCTGCCTCGCGCGCGGGGCGCGACACGGGGCGCGGGGGGCTCTCGCCGGCGCCCTCGTGCTCCGCGCGGGCGCCGCCGGGCCGGGACGTCCCGAGTGCCCCGGGTGCCCCGGGCGCCTCCGGCGCCTCCGGCGTCTCCGGGTAGAGGAGGCCGGAAATCTCCTCCTGCACGGCCCCGTGAGCGGCCCCGGACTCGTCGGCGATCCAGTCCTCCAGACGCTGGAGGCCCTCCGCGCCCGGCCCGGAACCGTACCGCTCGGTGAGGTGCCGGACGATGTGCGCCGCGTAGAGGAGCACGGCATCGAGCCCGAGGTCGGTGGTCCCCGGCTGGTTCTCCCGCTGGGAGGCGTGGAGCTCGTGCAGCAGGCCCACGCCGTCCCGCCAGGTGCGGGCGTCGGTCTCCAGGACGGCCTGGTAGTCCGGGTGCAGGACCCGGCGCTTGACCGCGTCGACCAGGGCCATGACCTCGCCGGGGCCACTGGGCGGCGGGAGTTCGGCGAAGAGGCCGTAGAGCTGGGTGCGGCGGACGGGACTGACGCCCCGCGCGGTGGCGGGCCACAGCTCCATCTGCGCGGCGGTCCAGGTGCGCCCCCCGCGCGGGCGCCGGAGACGGTTGAGGTGGTACTTGTCGTGGGCGCGCAGCACGTCGTGGAGGATCTCGCCGCCGGGGACGTCGTGCAGCTCGCGCAGGGCGGTGAGCGGGACGGCGGCGCCCTCGTCACGGCCGCGGCCCTTGTTGAGCCCGATGACCGCGCCCCGGCGCAGGTCGACGACGGGACCGCCGGAGACGCCTTCGACCGGGAGGGTCCAGCGCAGCAGCAGGGCTCCGCCGTCGACGGCGTGGGCCTCTCCCAGGGCGTGCCGGATCCGGACCTCGCCGGTCTGCCGGGACCAGCCGTGCAGGCTGATCGGGGTCGGCGTGGTGGGCGGACGCTCGCTGAGCCGGACGCAGGCGGCGCCCTGGGCGTCGGGCACGTGCACGAGGGCGAGGTCGGGGAAGTCCCAGCGGGCCGGGACCTCTTCGGGCGTGGCGGGGCGCGGCTTGGCCAGCACCACCCGGCCGGTGGTCTCGCCGCCCTCCCAGGTGATGCCGACGGCAGGCTCGCCCCTCCACACCGCGCTCCCCCCTTTCGCCACGACGTGGGCGCAGGTCAGCACCCAGCCGGGGGCGATGAAGAAGCCCGTCCCCCAGTACGGGTCGCCGTGCGGGTCATACCCGCCACCGGGAGCGGCGATGCGTACGAGCGCGGGGCGCACGAGAGCGTCGAAGGCGCTCATGAGGCGCCGTCGGCCGCCGAGGAGTTCTCCGGTGAGGTGGCCGGCGGCGGGACGGTGGGCGCGGGGCCCGGCTCGGTCCAGGTGAGGGAGACGTTCACGGACGCCTTGCCGCCGCCGTCGGCGAGGACGCCGATCACCTTGCCGGCCTGCGCGGAGAGTTCGATGCCGAAGCTGACGGCGACCTCGACGGGCGACTGCGGGTCGATGCCCGCGCGCAGCGAGCCGACCACCCCGCGCACCACGTCGGTGAGGCCGCCGGCCATGGACACGACCCGGTCGCCGATGCTCCCGATGCCGGTGTCCTGGAAGCCGGTGCCCCGGTCCAGCTCCTCCGCGGCGCTGATCCGGGCCCAGACGGGTGTCCCGTCGTCCAGTCGAATGCGAGCGATTCCATGCGTCACAGCGGCCCCCGCTCCCCGAAACGATGATGAAGAAGGCTAGTGCGTGGTGCGGAGGAGGACCAGGGGACGCCATGGAGCCGTCCGGGCACGGCCTATTCTGAACGCATGTATTTCACCGACCGTGGCATCGAGGAACTGGAGAAGCGGCGCGGCGAGGAGGAGGTCACCTTCGAGTGGCTCGCCGAGCAGCTGCGGACCTTCGTCGATCTGAATCCCGACTTCGAGGTGCCCGTCGAGCGCCTCGCGACCTGGCTGGCCCGCCTCGACGACGAGGACGACGACGAGGAGTGAGCGGGTAGCGGCGGCCCCTCAGGCGGCGCCGCGCAGCCGGTCGTAGGCGAGCCCGAGGGCCCCGTGGGCGACCAGCAGCGCACCGGCCGTCGCCCAGCCGCCGCTGCGCCGGCCGATCCCCCAGGCGAGCAGCGGCACGCCCGCCGCGAGCTGGGCCGCCCCCAGGAGCCGGGCCTTCGGACCGCGCAGATACGGGCCGAGGCGGCCGCCCTCGACGGCGTCGAGCTCGGCGCGTACGGCATCGCGCCAGCCCGGCCATTCGAGGGGTTCGGCGCCCTGGACGCGGGCCACCGAGCGCAGCCGGTCGGCGCTCTCGCCGGGCGCGAGGCCGGTGGGCAGGGCGAGTCCGATCCGGGCGAGGACGGCCGTGATGCCGATCAGCCGGGTGTCGGCGTCCGCGTCGGGGTCGGGCCGGGTGAGCGGTTCGAGGGCCTGGACGTCGAGGACCGGGTCGAGGCCGAGGCGGGCGGCGAAGGTGCGCATGGCCTCGTCCTCGCCGACGGGGGTCCCGTCGGCGAGCCAGGTGTAGCCGACGGTCCGGCGGAATCCGGCGGCGAGGGTGAGCCCGGAGCGTTCCGCGTCCCACCACAGGGCGAGCACGGGCCAGGTGGCGGCGGAGACGGCGAGGGCGGTGGCCCAGCCGGTGACCACCCGTTCGACGGGCTCGCCGTCGTCGAGCCAGGGCTTCCCCTCTGGTACGAGGACGCTCCAGTCGGGCCCCGCGGGGGCGAGGAGCAAGCGCTCCCTGAGCAGTTGGGCCGGCGGGCGGACCGCCGAGGGCTCGGCACGGCAGAGCAGCAGCGCTCCGGCGGGGCGGGATCCCGATCTCGCGTTCATGGCCCCTACGCTAGGCCAATTTGTCCGTGTACGGCGGTACATGTCCACCCTCACGCGTCCCTGTCAGGGGTGATTCGGGGTTGACGTGACCCTACCGCGATATATCGTGTCTATCGAGATACGCGATATGTTGCGTCGCGTGTCGTCCGGAGTCGCAAGCCCACACACGGGAGGCCAGCACCATGACAGAGTGGTCCGTCACCGAGCCGCGGAAGCTCCCGCTGACCGATCCCGTGACCCGGCTCCAGATCCGCGTCGTCAACGGCACGGTGAACGTCGTGGGCACCGACGAGAGTTCCGCCCGCGTGGAGATCTCCGAGATCGAGGGTCCCCCGCTCATCGTGAGCCAGGAGGGCTCCACCCTGACCGTGAGCTACGAGGACCTGCACTGGAAGGGCTTCCTCAAGTGGCTCGACCCCAAGGGCCACCGGCGCCGGGCCGTCGTCTCCGTCGCCGTGCCCGCCGGCGCCGACGTCGAGGTCGGGGTGATCGGCGCCGAGGCGGTCATCTCCGGCATCAGGGGACGCACCGAGGTCCGGGGCGTCACCGGCGACACCACCCTGGTGAAGCTCTCGGGCCCGGTCCGCGCCGAGACCATCTCGGGCAATCTGGAGGCCCAGTCCGTCACCGGCGCGCTCAAGGTCAACTCGGTGACCGGGGACGTCACCGTCTTCGAGGGCGCCGGCACCGCGGTGAAGGCCGAGACGGTCAGCGGGGACATGGTCGTCGACCTCGACCCGGCCGCGGGCCTGGACGGACCGCCCGCCGACATCCGCCTCACCAGCGTCTCCGGCGAGGTCGCCATCCGGCTGCCGCACCCGGCGGACGCCACGGTGGAGGCGAGCACGACCAGCGGCGGCGTCTCCAACGCGTTCGAGGACCTGCGGGTGGGCGGCCAGTGGGGCACCAAGTCCATCAGGGGCACCCTCGGCGCCGGCCGGGGCACGGTGCGGGCCACCACGGTCTCCGGCTCCATCGCCCTGCTGCGCCGCCCCGAGCCCGAGCCCGAAGGCGACGGCTGGACCGCCACTCCCTCCGCGTCCGGAAAGGCCCTCTGACATGCCGCCCGTCTTCGCCCACGGCCGACTCCGCCTCTACCTGCTCAAGCTGCTCGACGAGGCCCCCCGTCACGGGTACGAGGTGATCCGCCTCCTGGAGGAGCGCTTCCAGGGGCTGTACGCGCCCTCGGCGGGCACGGTCTATCCGCGGCTCGCCAAGCTGGAGGCCGAGGGCCTGGTCACCCACGCCACCGAGGGCGGCCGCAAGGTCTACTCGATCACCGACGCGGGCCGTGCCGAGCTGGCGAGCCGGAGCGGCGAGCTCGCCGACCTGGAGGTGGAGATCCGCGAGTCCGTCTCCGAGCTGGCCGCAGAGATCCGCGACGACGTCCGCGGCGCCGCGGGCAAGCTGCGCAACGAGATGCGGGCGGCAGCGACCGCGACCCGCTCCAAGGAGTCCTCCTCGTTCGCCGACGCCAAGGAGGAGCTGCGCCGGGCCCGGCAGGAGTGGCGGGAGCAGACCCGCCAGGCCCGCGCCGAGGCGCAGTCGGCCAAGCGCCAGGCGAAGGAGTTCCAGCGGATCGCCCGGCAGGTCCAGGAGCAGGTCCAGGAACAGGTGCGCGAGCAGGTGTCGCGCGGCGAGTGGCCGAAGGACGTCTGGAAGGGCATCTCCGACATCACGGCCCAACTGGGCGACCTGATGACGGGCACCAGCCACGACAAGCCCTCCCGCAACTCCCCGGCGCCGGACCAGCCCACCACCCCCGACCCCACCGAAGCCTCCACGACGGGGACCGAAACGCCGAAGCGCCTCACCCCCGAGCACACCCCGCCCCAGGACCAGGCCCTGAGCGCGGAGTACACCCCGGCCCCGGAGCACGCGCCCGAGGCGGACCACGCACCCCGCTCCGAGCAGCCCGCCGCCGGCTGGGCCGCGGACATAGAGGCCGGGGGCGAGCCGGTCCGTGAGCTGGACCGGCTTCTCGACCGCTTCCGCGACGAGGTCCGGGACGCGGCCCGCGACCACGGCGTGGGGCGGGAGCAGCTGACCGAGGCGCGCCGCCATCTGGCGACCGCGGCGACGGAGCTCACCGCCCTGCTCCGCCCCCGCACGAAGAGCTGAGCAGGGGGGCGCGCCCGCCCCGGGCCCGGAGCGGCCACGAGCGGCCACGCGGCGGCCTGGCCCCCAGCGCCGCTCTCGTGGCCGGGCCCATCAGCCCCGCGTGACCGTCACCGTCACCCGGGCGCCGGGAGCCGCGAGGACCCAGGCCCGGCCCTCCGCCTTGCGGAGTACGAACGCCCTCCCCCGGGCCGCGACCTGCCACGCGCCCGGGGGCAGGGACAGCTCGGTGACCCGGGGCGCCCGCCGGGTCGCAGAGTCGTAGGTGAGCCGGTAGACGCCCGTGGCCGCGTCGTACGAGGAGGAGCGGACCGTACCGGCGACGGCCTCCGCGTACGGCTCGGCGGTCAGCTCCTTGTTGGTGCGGAAGGCACCGTTCGCGTCGACCGCGCAGTAGCCGCCGCCGTAGCACCACTCCCAGCCCGACCAGCCGGAGCTGTAGCGGCCGAGCGAGGCCATGGCCTCGCGGTAGAAGCGGTTCATGTTCGGCTGGGAGTTGTTGAGCGGACCCCACTCCCCCACGACCACGGGCACCTTGTACTGCTTGGGGTAGAGGGTGACGGCCTGCTCGTAGTTCTCGATCCAGCGGGCGTCCGGGTCGTAGTCGCCGCCCGCCTCCATCGTGCCGTTGTAGAAGTGCGGCGCGTACACGATCTTCGGGTCGTCGATCCGCCCGAGCCCGGTCGGCACGCCCTCGCCCACGATCGGGGTCGGTTCGACGAAGATCCAGCCGTCCCGGTCGACCGCCCGGATCGCGTCCGCGATCCGGTTGTACATCGGGGTCAGCTGCTCGCGCTCGATCCGGCGGGCGGCGGTCGGCAGGTCCTCGCCCTCCGCCAGCTCGCCCATGGGCTCGTTGATCGGGTCGTAGCCGAGGACGGCCGGGTGGTTCCGGAAGCGCTCGGCCAGCACCCGCCACATCCGGGCCTGGGCGAGGCGCAGGTCGGCGTCCTCGTAGAGGTGGGTGAAGGCGCGCTGCACGGCGGGCTCGAAGTACTCGGAGAACCAGTCGTCGGGGTGCGGGGTGAAGGGCAGCCCGTCGGTCCTGGTCGCCCACGCGGGGATGCCCCGGGAGCCGAACGCGGGCCCGAAGACGTCCTGGTGGGCGTCGAGGACGACCTTCACGTCGTACTTCTGGGCCCAGCCGAGGATCCGGTCGATCTTCCGCAGATAGGCCTGGCTGTACTGGCCGGGCCGCGGCTCCAGGTCGTCCCAGAAGACCAGCAGGCGGGCGAAGTTGAAGCCCTTGGCGCGCATGTCGCGGAAGTGGCGCTCGGTGATGCCGCTCAGGGCCTGGTCACCACTGTGGGACTTGTCCGCCAGATTCCAGCCGCGCAGGGTGAGGGCGCGACCCTGGACGTCGGTGAGGGCGGGTATCGCGTCCTCGCCGGTCGCGGCGCCGCCCGGGTCGGCCTGGGCGGTCGTCGGGGCGAGGAGCGCGGCGACGACGGCGGTCGCCACGAGAGGGGTGCGCAACAAGGAGGGCCTCCGGCACGATGAAGTGAGCATTGTTCACGTTTCGCGTGCCGGAGATCCCATCAGCACTACTCGGGAGTATCAAGAGGTCGTGAGGACGATCTTTCCGAAGAGCTCGCCCAAGGCCATCTTCTCGAAGCCCTCGCGGGCCCGGTCCAGCGGCAGTACCTCGTCGATCACCGGGCGCAGGCCCGTGGTCGCGCAGAAGGAGAGCAGGTCCTCCAGCTCGTCCTTGGAGCCCATGGTCGAGCCGACCACCTTCAGCTCCAGGAAGAAGATCCGGGTCAGTTCGGCATGCGAGGGCCGGTCGCCGCTGGTGGCGCCGGAGATGACGAGCGTGCCGCCCGGACGCAGCGACTTGACCGAGTGCGACCAGGTGGCGGCGCCGACCGTCTCGATGACCGCGTCCACCCGGCGCGGCAGCCGCGCCCCCGGCTCGTACGCCTCGACGGCACCGAGCTCGACGGCCCGCTTACGCTTGGCCTCGTCCCGGCTGGTCGCGTAGACCCGCAGGCCGGCCGCCTTGCCGAGCGCGATGGCGGCCGTGGCGACACCGCCGCCCGCGCCCTGGACGAGGACCGAGTCCCCGGGCCGTACACCGGCGTTGGTGAAGAGCATCCGGTACGCGGTGAGCCAGGCGGTCGGGAGGCAGGCGGCCTCCTCGAAGGAGAGCTCCTTCGGCTTGGGCAGCACGTTCCAGCTGGGCACGGTGACGCGCTCG
The DNA here is from genome assembly GCF_040303965.1 of Streptomyces sp. NPDC094032. Classification (NCBI taxonomy): domain Bacteria; kingdom Bacillati; phylum Actinomycetota; class Actinomycetes; order Kitasatosporales; family Streptomycetaceae; genus Streptomyces; species Streptomyces sp. NPDC094032. The sequence continues at coordinate 15,704 of NZ_JBEOUE010000022.1, forward strand.
GCGAAGGTGCCCTGGTAGCGCTCGGTCAGGATCGAGCGCGGCTCGTCCGGGCCGACGCCGTGGCCGGTCTGGCCGATGACGGAGTGCAGCACGACCTCGTTGCCGTGCTCGTCGATCCCGGCGGCGTCGCAGCCGAGGATCATCGGCAGCCTCCCCTCGGGCAGTCCGACCCCGCGCAGCGACCACAGGTCGTGGTGGTTGAGCGAGGCGGCCTTGACGGTGACGGTGGTCCAGCCGGGCCGCACCTCGGGCTCGGGGCGTTCCCCCAGTTCGAGGCCGTTCAGGGGCTGGTCGCGGTCGATTCGGGCAGCGTAGGCGGCGAACATGGGCCTGACACTAGGGGCCGACGGGGAGCGCACGGAACCGGCCGCGGGTGTGACGCGCGTCCCTCGCCACCGCGCGGGCGTCCCTCGCCACCGCACGCACGCCCCTCGTGGCCGCGCCCGCGCCCCGGGCGCGCGAAAGGGCCCCGTACCGAGGTACGGGGCCCTTTCGGCGTACGAGTTGACGCCTGGTCACGCGGTGACGCGTCAGCCGATCGCACGATGACGCGTCAGCGGCGCGCGACGCCCTCCGCGCGGGCGGCGGCGGCCACCGCGGTCGCGACGGCCGGGGCGACCCGCTCGTCGAACGGCGACGGGATCACGCAGTCGGCGGCGAGCGCGTCGCCCACGACGTCCGCGATGGCGTTCGCGGCGGCGATCTTCATGCCCTCGGTGATCCGGGAGGCCCGGACCTGGAGCGCGCCGGCGAAGATGCCGGGGAACGCGAGGACGTTGTTGATCTGGTTCGGGTAGTCCGAACGGCCGGTGGCCACGACCGCCGCGTACTTGTGCGCGACGTCCGGGTGCACCTCGGGGTTCGGGTTGGCCATGGCGAACACGAAGGCGTTCGGCGCCATGGACGCGACCGCGGCCTCGGGGACCGTACCGCCGGAGACGCCGATGAAGACATCCGCGCCGGCCAGCGCGTCCTCCAGGGAGCCGGTCAGACCGGCCTTGTTGGTGAGGCCGGCGATCTCCCGCTTGACGTCGGTGAGGTCACCGCGGTCGCTGCTGACGATGCCCTTGCGGTCCGTCACGCAGACGTCGCCGAGGCCCGCCTCCAGCAGGAACTTGGCGATGGCGACACCGGCCGCACCGGCGCCCGAGATGACCGCGCGCAGCTCGCCGAGGGTCCGGCCGGTCAGCTTCGCCGCGTTGCGGAGGGCGGCGAGGGTGACGATGGCGGTGCCGTGCTGGTCGTCGTGGAAGACCGGGATGTCGAGGCGCTCCTGGAGCCTGCGCTCGATCTCGAAGCACCGGGGCGCCGAGATGTCCTCCAGGTTCACGCCGCCGAAGGAGGGGGCGAGCCGGACGACGGTCTCGATGATCTCGTCGGTGTCGGTGGTGGCGAGCGCGATCGGCACCGCGTCCACGCCTCCGAACTGCTTGAAGAGGATTGCCTTCCCCTCCATGACCGGAAGCGAGGCCTCCGGGCCGATGTCGCCGAGTCCGAGCACCGCCGTGCCGTCGGTCACGACCGCGACGACCTGGGACTTCCAGGTGTAGTCGTTGACCAGCTCAGGATTCTCCGCGATCGCGGTGCACACCTTGGCGACGCCGGGCGTGTACGCGAGGGACAGGTCGTCCTTGTCACGCAGGGGCACGGTGGCCGAGATGGCCATCTTGCCGCCGCGGTGCAGCGCGAAGGCCGGATCGAAGGGCTCGCCGGGAGCCCCTTCCGTACCACTGTCGCTGCGAGGATTGACGATCTCCGCTGCCATTGGGTTGACCCCTTAAGTCTTCTTCATTTGAGGGTGGCCGCTCCTGGATGAGGAGGGGTGGGTGGGTCCCGCAGCCGCCGTGTCTGGCAGCCGCGCGGGCGCGCCGCACAACGCGCCCTGAGCCCCGGATGAGGGGTGTAAGGATCCTTCTTACCGGACGGACGGGTCCGGAGACGAGTCCATACCCCCTCGGTGACGCGACTCATACCGAGCGCTACCGGACACGGACGGAGAACGACACGTCACGCGATGTCCGGAAAGGTGCATTCCCCACCCGAATAGCGGCTTTCATATCGTCCGAATAGCGAGATCGGCGGGATAATTTTCGGTGTGGGGCATGACCGCCCGCAGAAGGTTCTGCCTAGGGGCGCCTGGCCACCGTGATTCGGCAATGACCCGTTACCCGATTTTGACATCCTTGGCCGTCGGTTTGAGTCGGTCCGAATGGCAAGATGCCGTAATCACACGAGGTCGCGGCACTCGAAGGTGCGTGCACGACCTATAGGCAACTCCCCTCAGACGCCGGAGGAACCCGACCATGACCGCACGCTCCACGCGCTGTACGACCGCCAAGACCCGCACCTCCCGTCTTGCCGCGGTCGCCGCCATCGCGGTCGCCGGCTCGATGCTGCTGACCGCCTGTGGTGACCAGACCAACAGCGGATCCACCAAGGAGGGCGGCTCCTCCACCGCCGCCGCGAACAAGGCCCCGCTCTTCTCGAAGCTGCCGGCGGACATCCAGAAGGCCGGCGTCATCAAGGTCGGCACGGACGCCTCGTACGCCCCCATGGAGTTCACCGAGGGCAGCAAGATCGTCGGCATCGACCCCGACATCGCGAAGGCGCTCAGCAAGCAGCTCGGCGTGGACTTCCAGTTCACCTCGGGCACCTTCGACGGCCTGATCACCTCGATCTACACCGGCCGCCAGGACCTGATCATGTCCGCGATGACGGACAACAAGAAGCGCCAGGAGGGCCTGGACGACAACGGGAAGAAGATCGGCAAGGGCATCGACTTCGTCGACTACTTCAGCTCCGGCGTCTCCCTGCTCGTCAAGAAGGGCAACCCGCAGGGCATCAACTCCCTCGACGACCTCTGCGGCAAGACCGTCGCCGTCCAGCGCGGCACGATCTACGAGGACACCTTCAAGGCCCAGGCCACCAAGTGCGGTGACAAGAAGCTCACCATCCAGGCCTTCGACACCGACGCCGAGGCGCAGACCCGCGTCAAGGCCGGCGGCGCCGTCGCCGACCTGAACGACTTCCCGGTGGCCGCGTACATCGCGAAGACCTCGGGCGGCGGCAACGACTTCGAGGTCGTCGGCAGCCAGAGCGACGTCGGCCTCTTCGGCATCGGCGTCTCCAAGGACAAGACCCAGCTGCGCGACGCCGTCAAGGAAGCGCTCGACGCGAGCATCAAGGACGGCTCCTACGCCGCCGCCCTGAAGACGTGGAACGTCGAGGACAGCGCCGTGAAGTCGGCGACGATCAACGCCGGCAAGTGACCTCCACGCACCACTGAAGGGCAGTCGTCATGACTGACAAGATCTCCAAGGACCCGGCCGCCGCTCCGGCCGGTCCTGGCCCCTCGGGTACGCCGTACGAGGCCATCAAGGCCATCCCCGTACGGCACTACGGCCGCTGGATCAGCGCCGTCGTGGTGGTCGCACTCCTCGGCTGGCTCGTCTACGCCTTCTCCCAGGGCAACATCATCTGGGCGACGGTGTGGGACAAGCTGTTCGACACCTCGATCCTGCACGGCCTGAAGAACACGATCATCATCAGCATCGCGTCCATGGCCCTCGGCCTGGTGCTCGGCATCCTCTTCGCCGTCATGCGCCTGTCGAAGAACCCGGTCACCGGCGCGGTCGCCTGGCTCTACATCTGGTTCTTCCGCGGCACGCCGGTGTACGTGCAGCTGCTGGTGTGGTTCAACCTGTCGCTGATCTTCGAGTACATCAACCTCGGGCCGATCTACAAGAACGAGACCGTCGACGTCATGACGCCGTTCATGGTCGCGCTGCTCGGCCTCGGCCTCAACGAGGGCGCGTACATGGCGGAGATCGTCCGCGCCGGCATCCAGTCGGTGGACGAGGGCCAGACCGAGGCCGCCCACGCGCTCGGCATGTCGCAGACGAAGACCATGTGGCGGATCGTGCTGCCGCAGGCCATGCGCGTCATCGTGCCGCCGACGGGCAACGAGTTCATCAACATGTTGAAGACCTCGTCCCTGGTCTCGGCCGTGCAGTACACCGAACTCCTGCGGGCCTCCTCGAACATCGGCACCACGGCCGGCGCCGTGATGGAGATGCTGTTCGTGGCCTCCATCTGGTACCTGGCCCTGACCAGCGTGTTCAGCGTCGGGCAGTACTACCTGGAGCGGCGTTTCGCCCGCGGTTCCCTGCGCAGCCTGCCGGCCACGCCGTGGCAGCGCGTCAAGAAGAACATCGTCACGTTCAAGCGTTCCCCGGAGGCGACCCGATGACCGGTCAGCCCATGGTCAAGGCCGAAGGCGTCCACAAGTCCTACGGCCCCGCGCACATCCTCCGGGGCATCGACCTGGAGGTCCAGAACGGAGAGGTGTTCTGCCTGGTCGGCCCGTCCGGCTCCGGCAAGTCGACCTTCCTCCGCTGCATCAACCACCTGGAGCGCATCGACGGCGGCCGGCTCTCGGTCGACGGACAGCTGGTCGGCTACCGCCAGAAGGGCGACAAGCTGTACGAGCTGAAGGACAGCGAGGTCGCGGCCCAGCGCCGGGACATCGGCATGGTCTTCCAGCGCTTCAACCTGTTCCCCCACATGACGGCCCTGGCCAACGTGATGGAGGCGCCCATCCAGGTGAAGGGCGAGTCCAAGGCGGTGGCGCGCGAGCGCGCCGAGCGCCTGCTCGACCGGGTCGGCCTCGGTGACAAGACGGGGAACTACCCCTCGCAGCTCTCCGGCGGCCAGCAGCAGCGCGTGGCCATCGCCCGCGCGCTGGCGATGGAGCCGAAGCTGATGCTCTTCGACGAGCCGACCTCGGCGCTCGACCCGGAGCTCGTCGGCGACGTCCTCGACGTCATGCGGGACCTGGCCGAGTCGGGCATGACGATGATCGTCGTCACCCACGAGATGGGCTTCGCCCGCGAGGTGGGCGACTCGCTGGTCTTCATGGACGGCGGCGTGGTCGTCGAGTCGGGCCACCCGAGGGACGTCCTCGGGAACCCGCAGCACGACCGGACGAAGGCGTTCCTGTCGAAGGTGCTGTAACGGCGATAACAGCGATAACGGCGATACGGGAAGGGGCGGTACGGGCAAGAGCCCGCACCGCCCCTTCCCGCTTCCCTGCGCTGCTTCCCGCTTCCCTCCGCGGCTCAGCGCACGGCGAGCAGCAGGGTGTCCGAGGGCGAGGCCCAGACCGCGCGGGCCTCGCCGAAGCCGGCGGCGCGCAGGGTGTCGGCGTGCCAGCGGGGCGCGGGCATGTCGCCGTCGGCGTGCTCGCCGTAGATCTCGAAGCGGCGGGCGGTGGGCCCGGCGAGAACGGGGTCCGCGGCGGCCAGGGCCCACCACTCAGCCCAGTCGAGCGCGCCGGCGGCCTTGGCCTCGGCCATCCGGGCATGCCTCCGGGCCCGCTCGGCGGCGTTGATCCGGGGGGTGTCCTGATCGATCATGTGGTCGGCGTTCATGAACACCCCGCCGTCCCGCACGATCCCCGCGAGCTGCCCGTACAGACCGGCCAGCGGCTCGCTGTGCAGCCAGTGCAGGGCGGTGGCGGTGAGCACGGCGTCGTACGTGCCGTACGGCAGCGCGTCGATCCACCCCGCGTCCTTGAGATCGGCGGTCACGAAGCTCACGCGCTCGTCGCCGGCGAAGTACCCCTCGGCGATGGCGAGCAGGGCGGGGTCCAGGTCGACCCCCGTACTGGTCGCCTTCGGGAACCGACGGAGCAGCCGGTCCGTAATACTTCCCGTACCGCAGGCGAGGTCGAGCACGCGGGGCTCGGGTCCCACGAGCGCCTCGACCATGTCGAGCATCACGCGGAACCGCTCCTCGCGGTCCGGCATGTACCACTCCTGCTGACGGTCCCAGCTCTGCTGCCAGGCCGCCCAGTCGGTTCCGGTCACCGCCGCGTCCGTCATCGCTCCACCCTCGCCCTCGACGTAATACCCTCAAAGGAAAAGCGTCACTTACGCTCCCTCCGCCCCGACCCTAGACCGCCGCCGTAAGGACTACAAGTGGAACTGGCCTATTACTCGGATTACGCCGTGCGCCTGGTCAACACCGAGGAGCCGGTCCGCTCCAAGGACTCCCTGACCTCGGTCGAAGCGGTCCGGGAGCTCTTCGGCGAGGCGTCCCAGATGGCCCGGCGGGTGACGGACTCCGACGTGACCCGCTTCCGCGCGGTGCGCGCCCGGCTGCGCGCGGTCTTCACGGCGGCCGACGAGGGCGACCACACCGGGGCGGTGGACCTGCTGAACTCCCTGCTCCTGGAGTTCCCGGTCAGCCCGCAGATCTCCGGCCACGACTACCTGGACGAGGAGGGCCGGCCGCGGTGGCACATGCACCTCGCCGACCACCCTTCGAACGCGACCTCGGGCTACGCCGCCATCGCCGCGATGGGCCTCGCCTTCCACCTCACGGAGTTCGGCGCCGACCGCCTCGGCCTGTGCCAGGCGGCCCCGTGCCGAAACGCGTACCTCGACACGTCCACCAACCGCTCCCGCCGCTACTGCTCCGACCGCTGCGCCACCCGCGCCAACGTGGCCGCCTATCGCGCGCGCAAGCGCCTGGAGGCCGAACGCGCCGACCTGACGGGCCTGACGGCGGAGACCAGCCAGGCGAGCACGACACCGATCGACCGCTGACGCCCGGGGGTGACGGGCCGGTACCGCACCCGCACCCGCCCGAGCACCAGGGGCGCGGGCACGACCCCGAACACCCGGCTGTCCCCCTCGGCGTCCGGGTTGTCCCCCAGCACCCACCAGCCGCCGTCCCGCCACTCGGCCAGCCGCTTCACGATCAGCAGGTCCTGCTGCAACGGATGCCGCAGCACGGCCACGTTCCCGGGCCGCAACCGCGCCCCGTACTGCACGAACAGCTGATCGCCGTGGAGCAGGGTGGGCACCATCGACACCCCGGTCACCTCGGCGATCCCGAACGGCGCCCCGGGCTCCCGCCCCGATCCCACCATCAAGCACCTCACAGTCCCATCGTCCACGAGTCCCATGCCGACCCTGGACTTTTGTCCTAAGCCCTAGGGGGCGCTCGCGAAAACGCGCTTCTCACCGAGTAATGTCCCACCTGAGAAGACGATCACGAGGAAGGACAGCAGCATGCTCTCCCGCCTGTTTGCCCCCAAGGTGAAGGTCAGCGCCCACTGCGACCTCCCCTGCGGCGTGTACGACCCGGCCCAGGCCCGCATCGAGGCCGAGTCGGTCAAGGCCGTACAGGAGAAGTACCAGGCCAACGAGGACCCGCACTTCCGGGCCCGCGCCACGGTCATCAAGGAGCAGCGCGCGGAGCTCGCCAAGCACCACGTCTCGGTGCTGTGGAGCGACTACTTCAAGCCCCCGCACTTCGAGAAGTACCCCGAGCTCCACGCGCTCATCAACGACACCCTGAAGGCCCTGTCGGCGGCCAAGGCCTCGACGGACCCGAAGACGGGCGAGAAGGCGCTGGAGCTCATCGCCGAGATCGACCGCATCTTCTGGGAGACGAAGAAGGCCTGACCTTCCTTCACTCCCGCCCCGAGGGGGCCCGGCCGCGTTGCGGTCGGGCCCCCTCGGTGTTTCCCGGCGCGCGTCCCGCCCCGGCCCCCTGAAGTCGGCGGCAAGGTTTCGGCAAGGCGGTCGCAAGGGGGTGGACGTGGTCGTCGGGAAGGTTCGTCGGCGAACTGGCCGCGCAACCGGAGACGGGGGCTTCGATGGACGTAGTGGACAGGAATCCGGCGCAGTGGGTGACCCTCCAGGGGTGCCGGAAGGTGCTGGTGGTGGTGCATACCGAGGTGTACGGGAGGCGGTTGCGGGAGTTGTTGCCGTTGCTCGCGGCGGATCTGCGGGTGCAGGTGGCGTTCACGGTGGCGCCGCACGCCTTCAACGGCGGGGCCCTGCGGGCGCTGAGCGGGCTCGGTGGAGTGGTGCTGCCGTGGGAGGAGGCGGTGCGGACCGAGTTCGATCTCGCGCTCGCGGCCGGCTCGCAGGGGGTGGAGCAGGTGCGGGCGCCGCTGGTGCGGCTGCCGCACGGGGCCGGGCACGTGAAGTTGCAGCGGGTCGCCGATGTGCGGGAGGGCGGCGGAGCCCGGGCGGTGGGCGGGATGGGGCGGTCGTATCTCATGTGGGGCGGGCGGGTCGTGCCCGCCGCCTACGCCGTGGCGCATCGGGAGGACCTGGAGCTGCTGCGCGAGTCCTGCCCCGAGGCGCTGCCCGTCACCGAGGTCGTCGGGGACGGCGTCCACGACCGGATCGCCGCCAGTGTGCCGCTGCGCGAGCGCTACCGGCTCGCGCTGGGGCTGCGTCCCGGGGAGCGGCTGGTCCTCGTCTCGTCGACGTGGGGGCTCGGCTCCTCGTTCAACCGGCTGGACGCGCTCCTGCCCCGGCTGCTCGCGGAGCTGCCGGAGCGCGCGTACCGGATCGCCGTACTCGTCCATCCCAACGTCTGGTCGGGTCACGGCGACTGGCAGGTGCGGGCCTGGCTGGCCGGTCTGCGGCGGCGGGGCATCACGCTCGTATCGCCGGAGGCCGACTGGCGGCCGTTGCTGGTCGCGGCGGACTGGGTGATCGGCGACCACGGCTCCGTCACCCTGTACGCGACGATGACGCCGGCGGCCATCCTGCTGGCCCGGTTTCCCGAGGAGGACGTCAATCCCGCCTCCCCCGGCGCCGAACTGGCCCGGGTCGCCCCGGCGCTCTCCCCCGCGCACCCGCTGGCGGAGCAGCTGGCGTACGCGGCGGCCACCTACCCGGCGGAGGCGTACGCCCGGATCGCGGGCCGGATCTCCTCGGAGCCGGGCCGGTTCAACGCCAACATGCGGCGGTTGCTCTACCGGATCCTCCGGCTCGGCGAACCCGCCTACGAGCCGGAGACCGCGCCGTTGTCCGACCCGCCGGCCCTGGACGCGGGCCTGGACGGTCCGTCGGAGGTGTGCGCGTGAGCGGCGGCGCGGCGGTCTCGGCGGTCGGCGGTCCCGACGAGTTGGTCTGTGTCGCGCTCGACGGCGGCGCCGGTGAGGCCTGGCGGCAGTGCGCGGACGTACTGAGTTCCGTGGGCGCCTTTCCGCATCCGGTCGCCGTGCGCCTCGCCCGTTCCGTGCTGCTGCGGTACCCGGGGTGCCTGCTGACCGTCGTCGCGCGGCGTGAGGGCGGGTGCGTCGTGGGGCTGCGGGCGGCGGGCGGGGTCGTCGTCGTGCTCGTCGTCACGGGAGCCGGCCCAGCTGGGTGAGGCGGGTCCGGAGACGGGCCGCGTCGGTGTCGCTGACCGGTTCGTAGAGGGCCAGGGACCGCTCGTACCGGTCCCTGGCCCCGGTCCGGTCGCCTCTCAGGTCCGCGGTCTCGCCGAGCATTTCGAGGGTCCGGGCCCGCCAGTGCACCGACCCGGTCGCCGTGAACTCGTCGAGCGCCTGCCTCAGCAGCGTCTCGGCGTCCTCACCGGTGGTGTGGCGCGCCCCGGCGCGGGCCAGGGCCAGCCCGAGCAGCGCGAGCGCGCGGGCCGCGTCGTACGGGTCGGGCACCGCGAGGAGCGTGGCCCGGGCCTCGGCGAGCGGGGGCACGGCCTCCCGGGGGCGGCCCGCGGTCAGGGCCGCGTCCCCGAGGCAGATCCGGGTCATCGCGGCGCCACGCCGGTAGCCGATGGCCTCGCGCAGGGCGAGGGCCTCGGTCAGGTACGTGGTGGCGTCGTCGAGCCGGCCGGCGAGCAGGTGCGACTGGCCGAGGCCGTGCAGGGCCTGCGCCTCGGCCTTGCGGTCGGCGTCCGCGCGGGCGCCGTGCACCGCCTCGGTGAACCAGGCGACGGCCTCGTCGGGGCGCCCGGCGTTGCGCAGCCCGGCGCCGCCCGAGGTCAGCATGCGGCTGAGTCCCCGTCGGTCCCCGTCCCGCTCGGCGGCGGCGCGGCCGATCTCGTGTGCCTCGACCCACAGGTCGTACGGGCGCAGGCGCAGGAAGAGCGGCCACATGGCATCGGCGAGCTGCCACGCCGTGGCGTCCCAGCCGTGTTCGGCGGCGGTCCGCACCGCGGCCATCAGGTGGAACCGCTCGGCGTCGAGCCAGCCGAGCGCCCCGGCGGCGTGCTCGAACGGCGGCCGGTGGCCGGGCGGGAAGGCGTAGTCGCGGCGCAGGCTGCGGTGGCTGGGCGTGAGCAGTTCCTCGGCGAAGGTCGCCGCGGCCAGGTAGTGGTCGACGACCCTGCGGACGGTCTCCCGGCGGGCCTCCGGGGCCTCGGTGGTGTCGGCGAGCTGGCCGGCGTGGGCGCGGACGAGGTCGTGGAAGCGGTAACGCCCGAGGCCGGTGGTGTCGTCGGGTCCCAGGTCCTCCAGGAGGCTCACCTCGGCGAGGTCGTCGAGCATCCGGTCGCCCTCGTCGGGCCCCACCGCGCAGGCCGCGGCGGCGACGGGCCCGTTGAGGACGGACACCGGCGGCAGGCCGAGCCTGCGGTAGCCGCGAGCGAGTTCGGGGGTGAGCTGGTGGTACGAGGCGTCGAGGGCGAGTCGTACGGCGTCCTCCCCGCCCACGCTGAGCGCGGCGAGGCGGGCCGCGCCGGATCCGCCCAGCGCTCCCGCCATCGCGGAGAGGGACTGCTGGGGGCGGGCGGCCAGCCGGGCCGCGGCGACGGAGACGGCGAGCGGCAGGCCGGCGCAGAGGGCGGCGACCTCCTGGGCCGCCTCGGGTTCGCGCCGTACCCGGTCGGCGCCGATCCGGCCCGCGAGCAGCCGGACCGCGTCGGCGGCGGACAGCACGCCGAGCTGCTGGAAGGAGGCGCCGTCGATGCCGAGGGCGGTGAGCCTCCGGCGGCTCGTGACCACGACGAGGCTGTCCGGGGAGGAGGGCAGCAGGGGACGGACCTGGGCGGCGCTGAGGGCGTTGTCGAGCATGACGACGAGCCGGAGACCCGCCGTGTGGGAGCGCCAGAGGGCCGCCGCCTCGGCGGGTTCCACGGGGACCTCCTTCACGCCGAGGGCTCTGAGGAAGCGTCCGAGGATCTCGCCGGGGGCGGCGGGTCCGCTGTCGGGGAGGTGGCCGCGCAGATCCGCGTAGAGCTGCCCGTCCGGGAAGCGGTCGCCGAGGCCGTGCAGCCAGCGGGTCACGAGCGCGGACTTGCCGACCCCTGCGGATCCGCTGACGACCGTGAGGAGGGGGCGGGCGCCGAGCTGCGGGAGGAGAGCGTCCAGGAGCGCGAGGGCGTCCGTGCGGCCGGTGAAGTGCTCGGGATCGGGCAGGAGTTGCCGAGGCACCTGTCGCGCATCCGCTCCGGGCGGGACGGCAGGGACCGGTGGTACGTGGATGTGGACGCCGCCTTGGACCTCGCCGGCCTGGACGACCGGTCCGTGGACCGTGGCGGCGCCGGTCAGAGTGTTGGCCGTACGGGTCGTGCCTGGCACGGCCACGGCGCGGGCGGCCCTGCCGGTCGCCACGCCCGGTGTTCCCTCAGCGCCCAGGACCGCGGCCGTCCACTCTCCCAGGATCCCGGCGAGGCGCGGGTCCGCGGTCGCGGCGGTCACGAGCCGACCGGCCAGGTCCGCGTGGGTGGCGGGAGGGGCCGTCGGCCCGCTGCGTAAGAGATCGGCGACCGCCGGATCCGTGTCGAGATCCCTGAGCCGGTCGGCCAGAACGCGCCACATTTCGGGGCGTGCCGCCCCCTGGAGCAGGGCAGTGGTGAGCCGTGGAGCCGTCGCGGGTTCCATATTTGCCGTCTCCCCCCGTATGTCCGTCGGCGCCTATGACTCTGGCCCTCTTGGACGGCATGATCCCTACCCTCAATTGACCCAAATCAGACCGAACACTCTGATCAATCGAGATCAACAGATCATTCTGGCCAAGAAATTTGATCGAGTGGCGCCATCTTTTGACCGAGTTGACATCGTGTCATCCTTTGGCCTCTACAAGCGAGTGCAGGCACACATGTGCGGGCCTACCGGCGATAGGGGGCGCTCGGTGGACTTCGGAATACTCCTGCTGGGGCCGGTCGAATTCCGCTTGGCCGGAAGCCGCGACGCCCCGGGAACACCGAAGGAACGGCTGACCCTCACCGCCCTGGCCCTGGACGCCGGACACCCCGTCACCCTCGACACCCTCGTACACCGGGTGTGGGACGAGGAGCCGCCCAGCAAGCCGCGGGCCAGCCTGCACGTGTACGCGGCGCGCATCCGGCGCCGTCTGCGCACCGCCGCGTGCCCCGCTCGCCTGCTTCAGGGGGCGCACGCGTACACCCTGGAGATCGACCCGGACCTGGTGGACTGGCACCGCTTCCGGCGCCTGACCGACGAGGCCCGCGCGCTGTCCGGCGGCGGGGACACAGCCGGTGCGCTGGAGCGCCTCACCGAGGCGGACGAGCTGTGGCGCGGCGAGCCGCTCGCGGGGCTCACCGGCCTGTGGGCGGAGGGGAGACGGGCCCACTTCACCGAGAAGCGGCTCGCCGCCACGTTGACGCGGACCGCGATCGAGCTGGGCCTCGGCCGCCACGCCGAACTCGTCCCCGACCTGACGGCGCTGCTCGACGCGCACCCCACGGACGAGACCATCGCGGCCCAGCTGATGACGGCCGCCTACGGCTCCGGGCGCCAGGGGGACGCCCTCCGCACGTACGACTCGGTCCGCCGCAGACTCTCCGAGGAGCTGGGGACGGACCCCGGCGAGGCCCTGTCCCGGGTCCACCGGCTGGTCCTGGACCACGCCCCCGTCGCCGAGCTGCTGCCGCGCCCGGCACCGGCCCGGCCGTCCCCCGCCGCACCCCACACCCTGCCGGGGCACGGGGACCTCGTCGGCCGGGAACGCGAGCTCGGCCTGATCACGAACGTCTGCGCCCTGGGCGGCACCGAGGCGGCCGACCCCTCCGGGGTGGGCGGCGGAGGGATCATCGCCCTCCAGACGATCGCCGGCATGCCGGGGGTCGGCAAATCCCTCCTCGCCGTGCACGCGGCCCGTCTGCTCGCCGACCGCTACCCCGACGGGCAGGTCCTGCTCGATCTACGCACCCACGCTCCCGGGCGTCAGGCCCTGAGCGCGCAGGCGGCGCTCTTCACCCTGCTACGGGTCTTCGGTGTCGCGGCGGACTCCATCCCGGCGGACCCCGAGGAACGCACCGCGCTCTGGCGCACCCTGCTCAGCAACCGGCGCGCCGTGATCGTCCTCGACGACGCGGCCGACGCGGACCAGGTACGGCCGCTCCTTCCCGGCAGTTCCCCGTCACTGGTGATCATCACCAGCCGACGGCGGCTCACCGGGCTGCCCGGGGTCCGCTCGCTCTTCCTCGACATCCTGCCCGCCGCCGACGCCGCCGCCCTCTTCCGGCGTCTCGTCGGCGACGAACGCGTGGGGGACCCGGAGGACGTGGCGCGCATCGTCCGACTCTGCGGGCATCTGCCGCTCGCGGTCGAACTGGCCGCCGGACGCCTGGCGTCCCGCCCCTCGTGGACCACCTCGCACCTGGTGGAGAAACTCACGAGAACACCCGGCAGGCTCGCCGAGATCAGAGACGGATTCCGTGAGATCGCCCGGGTATTCGAAATGTCGTACCACGCCCTGACACAAGAGCGAAGGAAGGCGTTCCGGCTGCTGAGCCTGCACTTCGGAGCTACTTTCGGACCGCATGCCGCCGCCGCGCTCACCGGCCTTTCCCTCGACGTGACGGAACGCGTGCTCGACTCCCTCCTCGACGATCATCTGCTGTCCGAACCGGCGCCCGAGACATTCCAGTTCCACGACCTCGTCGGTGAATACGCGCGCCTGCTGGCCGCAATGGAGGACTCGCCTGCCGAACGGGACACCGCACAAGGCCGGTTGATTCACTTCTATCTTCAGGCGTCCCGGCGGGCTTCGCGAATGATCCACCCGCGCCGGTTCCGCTACGAACCGACGGCCTCTCCCCCTGAGGGCGGTACGGCGTTCGCCCTGCCCGAGTGGCGGGACGCCCAGGAGGCGCGGGACTGGCTCGCCCAGGAGCGCGCCGGTCTCGTCGCGGCCGAGCAGTGCGCGCGCACGCGCGGGCGCCCACTCGAAGCGGCTCTGCTCGCCGGGGCGCTCGCCGGCTTCCTGGAGGAGGACGGCCACTGGAGCGAGGCGCAGCGCATGCACGGCCCCGCCGCCCGCCATTGGAGCGCGGTGGGCGACGCGCGGGGCGAGGCCTGTGCCCTCATCGACCTGGCCGGCGCCCAGTCCCGGGCGAGCCGCTACTCCCGCGCCCTGTCGAGCACCCACCGGGCCCTGGACCTGGCCGGCACGCTCGGCGACCCGGAGACGGAGGCCGAAGTCCGGCACCTCCTCGGCGTCATCCACTGGCACCTCGGCCGGCACGGCACGGCGCTGACCTTCCAGAGCGCGACGCTGGAATTACGAAGACGGACCGGTGACGCCTGGCAGATAGCGCGCTGCCGGAACAACATGGGCATCACGCATCTCTTCGTCGGGGACTACGAGGCGTCCGAGGAGTCCTTCCACTCCGCCCTGAAGGGATTCCGATCCTGCGGCGACGAACGAGAAGTCGCTCGCGTCCTCAACAACCTCTCGGATTTGCACGCCCATCGTGGCGAGCGGAACATCGCGCGCCGTTTCGCCCTGGAATCCCTTGCTCTCCTCGAAAGAATAGGGAGCGACACGGAGCGGGCGTCCGCTCAGGTGAATCTGGCCAACACGATGGTCGCCGAGAGTGAATCCGAAGAGATGCTCGCGCTGTACCGCGAGGCCCTTTCCGTCTTCCGCAGAGTGGGCGACCTTCGCAATTCCGCCGCCACCCTGCACACCATCGGCGACGCCCTCAGGGCAGTGGGGCGCGCGAGCGAGGCGGCCCTGAACTACAAGGGCGCGTGGACGGCGGCACGGGACATCGGGGCGGCGCACGAGGAGAGCGAGGCGCGGCGGGCGCTGGCCTCGCTGACCGCACCGGAAAACCAGGGATAATACCTCCGGCATATGCATTTGTTGTGAAGGATGTCGAACTTATCAGAAAGATCATCGGCGTGGAGTCGACTTGCAACAATGGGGAACAGGTGGTGAAGTCCCGCCAAGCGCCGCAATGAGGCGGCACAGATCAACCTTTGCGAGAAGCACAAATGAAGACTCTCAGCACGCGTCTCCTCGTCATCATCGCCGGAACCGCCGCCGCCATCGGCGTCGCCATATGCATCCCGAGCTCAGCGGCGGAAACGGAATCCCTCCTCGCCGTCTCCGCCGTCGACCGCACCTGATGCATCTCGGGCCCGGAACTCCTCCGGGCCCACTCTCATTCCCCGGCCGCCGGCCACGAATACCGACGCTTCTCCCTCGAAGTCGCGCCCAGGCGGTCGTAGAAGCGGATCGCGTCCTCGTTCCACGGCGGCGTCTGCCACTGGATCTCGGCGAGGCCGAGAGCGGCCGCCTCGGCGCGGACCGCCGTCATCAGGAGGGCGCCCAAGCCGTGGCCTCGGGCCGACTCCGTGAGGTAGAGGCAGTCCATGTGGAGGTACTCGGCGCCGTCCCAGGTGGAGAGTTCGGGGGCGCAGGTCGCGTAGCCGGCGAGGGTGGTGTCGGGGAGTTCGGCGACCAGGCAGCGGAGGCGGGGGGACGGGGTCGCGAAGAGGAGGGTTTGGAGGCGGGCCGCCAGGCCGGGGGCGAGGGGGGCGGCCTTCTCGTACGCGGCGTGCTCGGCGGCCAGTTCGGCGACGCGTGGCAGGTCCTCCGGGCGGGCGTGGCGGACGCGGGCCGTAGGGGTTTCCCCGGCGGGACGGACGACAGCCGTGGAGGGGGCCTGGGCGGGACGGACGACAGCCGCAGAGGGGGCCTCGCTGGGAAGGGCGACAGCCGTAGAGGGGTCCTGGGTGGGGGCGGTGTTCATGCCGTCATCATGCATGGGCCCGCCGTTCCGCCCGCGCGCAGCCAGCTTCGGTACGGGGCCGCGCCCAGGGCCGCCTCCCGGTAGGCCGCGGCCAGTTCGGCGTACGGGCGGTCCAGGGCGACGCCGGGAGCGGCGTACAGGAGGAGGCGGACGGCCAGGGGGTCGCCGCGTAGGGGGCGGACGGCCATGTCCTCGCGGGGGCCCGACGTGGGCTGGCAGGGGGCCACGGCCTCGCCCAGGACGATCAGCGAGGCGGCCGTGTGGTAGTCCGCGTGCAGCAGGGGCGGGTCCAGGCCCGCCGCGCGCAACACCCGGTGCAGGCCGTCCCATTCGCCGTCCACGGCCGGGTCGACCGCCCACCGGTCGTCGGCGAGGTCGGTGAGCTCCACGACCTCCCTTCCGGCCGCCGGATGGTCGCGGGCCATCGAGATGAACTGGGGTTCGCGTTCGACCAGGACGCGCCCCCTGAGGCCGGGCGGCACCCGGAGCGGGCAGCCCTCGACCTCGTGGACGAAGGCCAGGTCCAGTCGCCCGGCCGCGACCGTGCGCAACAGGGCGTGGGCCGAGACGTCCACGCGCAGGGCGATGTCGCTGCCCGGCAGGCCCTGGCGGAGCCGGCGCAGCCAGCCGGGCAGCGCGCGGCTCGCGGTGGAGCCGACCCGGAGCGCGGGGCCGCCCGTACGGGCCGCGGCCGCCCGGGTCTCGGTGATCAGCGCGGTCATGCCGTCGACGAGCGGGCGGGCCCGGCCGAGGACCGTGCGGCCGAGCGGGGTGGGGTGACAGCCGGTGCGGGTGCGGGAGAAGAGTTCGGCGCCCAGGGCGTTCTCGATGCGGCGCAGCTGGGTGGTCAACGAGGGCTGGCTCACGCCCAGTTGGCGCGCCGCCTTGTGCAGACTCCCGGTGTCCGCGATGGCGCAGAGCGCCCGCAGGTGCCTGACCTCCAGCTCCATGCAGCCGAGGTTAGGGCGGGACCGGCCAGCGGCACCAGATGGCCTTGTCGTCCCGTAACCGCCTTTAGTAGGAGGCCAGTTGGAGGAGCGGTGATGTCCTTGTGTTATCGGGTGCTGACATCATTCCCACGCGCCCCGGCTCCCCCGAGACTCTCCTCAACCCCACAGGAGGAGCCCCCCATGCGACACCCGAAGATCCTCACGTCCTTACTGACCGCCGCCCTCAGTGCCGGCCTCACCCTCTCCCTCGGCGCCGTTCCCGCCACGGCGGACGCGTCGCCCGCTCCGTACGCCGGCTACGCCGGGTCGAGCGCGGAGGCCAAGGCCAACCAGGCGTTCTTCGACGCCGTCATGAAGTCCGTGGCGAAGAAGCGGGCCGCCGCGCCTGGCGCCGCCGCCGTCACCGTGGTCTACAGCGCTTCCAGCGCCCCCAGCTTCCGCTCCCAGATATCCCAGTCCGCGCAGATCTGGAACAGCTCCGTCGCCAACGTCCGCCTGGTGGAGGGGTCCAACGCCGACTTCGCCTACTACGAGGGCAACGACTCCCGCGGCTCGTACGCCAGCACCGACGGGCACGGCAACGGCTACATCTTCCTCGACTACCGGCAGAACCAGCAGTACAACTCCACCCGCGTCACCGCCCACGAGACCGGGCACGTCCTCGGTCTCCCCGACCACTACAGCGGCCCGTGCAGCGAGCTGATGTCCGGCGGCGGGCCCGGCACGTCCTGCCAGAACCCCTACCCGAACTCCCAGGAGCGCTCCCGCGTGGACCAGCTGTGGCGCTACGGTCTCGCCTCGGCGTTCAAGACGCCGTGACGTGACGTGACGGGCTGAGGAGATCTCCCATCGGGACGGCCGGGGAGGCGCCGAAAGGCGGCTCCCCGGCCGGTCCGATGTATCTGGTGGGTCAGGCGGCCGCGCGGAGCAGCCTTCGGCCGAGTTCGGTGCCGGGCGGCAGCTGGCGCGCGACCCTGGTGAGGGCCTCGTCGAAGTCGGCCCCCGCTATGCCGGACTCGAAGGCGGCGCCCGCGTAGTGCAGCGTCAGGCTGAGGTCGGACCGGTCGCCGAGCGTCAGCAGGCAGCTGAGCGTGGCCTGTTGGGTCGCGCCGTCCGCGACCACCGGGAGCGGGAGGTCCCACTCCAGTACGCATCCGCCGAGGGCCTGCCCGCCCTCGTCCGCGGCACGCAGCGCGGCGAAGCCGGCACCCGTGTACTCGATTCCCCTGATCCGGGTGGCCACATGGCCCCCGTCGGCCGCGATGACGATCGCTTCCGCGCCAAGGCGGTCCCGGTACCAACCGGTCCAGACTTCTGTCGACTCCGATGACATGCGCGGACTGTAGCGGTATGACCGGCTCCGGCGCTCGGCCGGTCACCTCGGGGCCGGACTTCTCCCGGTCTCGCCGTTCTTGCCGTTCTTGCCGGTCACGTGCGCGCTCGCGGCTTCCGCGACCCCTCCCCCGACGGCCCCGTCGGCACCCGCGCCCCCAGCACCCCCAACGACACCCCCGGCTCCCTCCGGCTCGTACCGTTCGCACCGCGGATTGCGGCACGGCTGGACCTCCCACTCGGGGACCCAGGCCCCGAGCACCTTGTGCCGTTGCGCGAGCACCTGGAGGGGCTCCCCGCAGGCCGGGCAGGGGTGCTCGGCCCGTGGGTCCCGCGTGGTGTGGGACGCCGTGTCGGCCATGCCTCCAGCCTAGGACGCGGCGCCCGTCACCGCTTCCTGGTGTACGTCCGCACGACGACCCCGTTGCCGAAGGTGCGCACGTCCTCCAGCGCGAAGTCCCGGATGCCGAAGCCGGTGCCGAACATCGGCATTCCGGAGCCGTAGACCTGCGGATACGACTTGATGACGAGCTCGTCGATCTCGTCGGCCAGCTGCCCCGCGACCTGGGCGCCGCCGCAGAGCCAGATGCCGAGCGAGCCGTCCTCGGCCTTGAGCTCGCGGACCCGGGCCGCGAGGTCGCCGGCGACCAGCTCGACGTTCGGGTCGGGGGACTCGGTGAGCGAGCGGGTCGCGACAATCTCGCGCAGGTGGGCGTACGGGCTGGTGACGCCCGCGTCCAGGGCGAGGCGGTACGAGCCGAGGCCCTGGATCACCGTGTCGAAGCGCTTGTTGGCCACGCCCGCCAGGCCGAAGGTCTCCCGGAAGGCGGTGGGGATCGTGTCCGGGTACTCGGTGTTCATGAAAGCGGCGTACTCCTCGTCCATGAACTGGAACATGGAGGAGGCGTCGCCATGGGGGTCGCCGATGAAGCCGTCGAGGGTGCAGGCGACGTAGTACGTGAGCTTGCGCAAGCCGGATCTCTTTCCTCAGGGAACGTGGCGTGCTGACCACTGCACCCATAGTGCTCCACTTGTAGTGGTTGCGCAAGCCCCGCCTTCGTACGCCCCGAAGCGATCAGCGCGTACGCCGTGTCACGAACTCCGCCAGCGCCAGCAGGTCCCCCGCCGCCGACAGGTCCGGAACCGCCCGGGAGAGCTGCTCCACCGCGCGGG
Organism: Streptomyces sp. NPDC094032; assembly: GCF_040303965.1. NCBI lineage: Bacteria > Bacillati > Actinomycetota > Actinomycetes > Kitasatosporales > Streptomycetaceae > Streptomyces > Streptomyces sp. NPDC094032. Next base: position 34,918 of record NZ_JBEOUE010000022.1, read on the forward strand.
CCATCCGCTCGGCCGCCTGCGTCTGGGCCCAGTCCCGGGCCCCGGCCCGCTCCACCGCGTCCGCCGCCGCCCGTACGGCCGCCGCGTCGAGCACCGGTCGCGCGTACAGCTCGGCCAGCTCCTCGCCCGCCGGGGTCCCGGAGACGAGCGCCGCCACGACGGGCAGCGACTTCTTGCGGGCCACGAGATCGGCGCCGGCCGGCTTGCCCGTGCGTCCCGGGTCGCCCCAGATGCCGATCAGGTCGTCGATCAGCTGGAACGCGAGACCGGCCTCCCGGCCGAACGCGTCCATCGCCGCGACCTCCTCCTCCCCCGCCCCCGCGTACAGCGCGCCCACCGCGCAGGCGCAGCCGAGCAGGGCGCCGGTCTTGGCGGTGGCCATCGCCACCACCTCGTCCAGGCCGACCTCGCGCGGTCCGCGCCGCTCGAAGGCGCAGTCCGCCTGCTGCCCCGCGCAGAGCTCGATGACGCAGGCGGCCAGCCGGGCCGCGGCGGCGGTCGAGGCCGGGTGGGGGTCCTCGGCGAGCAGCCGCAGCGCGAGCGCGGACATGGCGTCGCCCGCCATCAGCGCGTCGGGGATGCCGAACACCGTCCAGGCCGTGGGCCGGTGACGGCGGGTCGGGTCCTCGTCGACGATGTCGTCGTGGAGCAGGGTGAAGTTGTGCGCCAGCTCCACCGCGGCGGCGGCCTTCACCGCGGGCCCCGGGTCCGCGCCGAACGCGCGGGTCGCCGCGAGCACCAGCGCCGGCCGGATCGCCTTGCCGCCGGCCCCGTCGGCGGGTGTCCCGTCGGCCTGCTCCCAGCCGAAGTGGTACATCGCCACACGCCGTATCGAGTCCGGCAACGACTCGACGGTGTCGCGCAGTTGGGGGTCGACGACGGTCCGCGTCCGGTCCAGGAGCAGCACGGCCCCCTGTCCCCCGGCCGCCGCGTCCACGCTGATGGTGGTCATGTCTTCTTCGCAGTCGCTTTCTTCGGGTCCGATCTCCGGCCTTGGTCGGCAGGCCGGCTGTCGGACGTCGGACGTAGGTACGTAGGTACGTAGGTACGTGGGTACGGACGGGGCGGGGGCCCGTCGGCAGGTCCCCGCCCCTGGGGCCGGCTCAGTGCCGGCGGCTGATCTCCACGTTCTCCAGGACGCCGAGGGCGTCGGGGACGAGGACCGCGGCCGAGTAGTAGGCGCTGACCAGGTAGGAGACGATCGCCTGGTCGTCGATGCCCATGAGGCGGGTCGACATGCCGGGCTCGATCTCGTCGGCGAGACCGGTCTGGTGGAGTCCGATCACGCCCTGGTCGGCCTCTCCGGTGCGCATGCAGATGATCGAGGTCGTGCTGGCGCCCGTGACCGGGATCTTGTCGCACGGGTAGATCGGCACCCCGCGCCAGGTCTGGATCCGGGTGCCGTCGATGTCGATGGACTCGGGCACCAGGCCCCGCCGGTTGAGCTCGCGCCCGAAGGCGGCGATGGCGCGCGGGTGGGCGAGGAACAGCTTGGAGCCGCGGCGGCGGGAGAGCAGCTCGTCCAGGTCGTCCGGGCCGGGCACGCCGTCGTGGGGCTGGATCCGCTGCTCGTAGTCGCAGTTGGCCAGGAGGCCGAACTCCCGGTGGTTGACCAGCTCGTGCTCTTGGCGCTCGCGCAGCGCCTCGACGGTGAGCCGCAACTGCTGCTCGGTCTGGTTCATCGGGTGGTTGTAGAGGTCGGCCACGCGGGAGTGGACCTTGAGGACGGTCTGGGCGACGCTCAGCTCGTACTCGCGCGGGGCGGCCTCGTAGTCCACGAAGGTGTGCGGGACGACGGCCTCGCCGACATGGCCCGCCGAGAGGTTGATCTCGGCCTCGCCGAAGGCGTTGGTGCGCTGCTGGGGCAGGGCGGTGACGCCCGCGAGCTGCGCGGCCAGGGAGGCCGCCCGCTCGGCGAGGGCGAGCACGTCGGCGCGGGTGAGCTCCAGGACCGTACAGGCGGTGGCCGCGCGGGCGGTCCACGCCCAGGTGGCGTCGGCGTCGACGAGCGCGTCCTCGCCGAGGTAGGCGCCGTCGGCGAGGACGCCGAGGACGGCCTCGTCCCCGTACGGCCCCGAGCCGATCTGCTCGACCTTGCCGTGCGCGAGGAGGAAGACCCGGTCGGTGCTCTCGCCGCGGGTGGCGATGACCTCGCCCGCCGCGAACGCGCGCTGGTGGCAGCGGCCGGCGAGCTCGTCGAGGGCGTCCTGGTCCTCGTAACCGCGCAGGGCCGGGAGCTCGCCGAGCTCGGCGGGGATGACGGCGACCCGCTCGCCGGTCTGCACGAAGGTGACGCGTCCGTCGCCCACCGAGTAGCTGAGCCTCCGGTTCACCCGGTAGGTCCCGCCCTGGACCTGCACCCAGGGCAGCGCGCGCAGCAGCCAGCGGGAGGAGATCTCCTGCATCTGCGGGGCCGACTTGGTGGTGGACGCGAGGTTCCGCGCGGCGGCCGTGCCGAGACTCTGCTGCGGCGGTGCCTGATCCGCGCGGACCTCGTCGCCAACCGAACCAACGGACATGGAACTCCCTCTCGTATGACAGATCTGCGAGAGGAAGCCTTTCAGCACGGAGAGTGCCAGCGCCATTACACAAAAGAGTGGGAGTTGACGGCGCTCAGCTGGGCATGGGCGCACGATTTCCGCTCGAACAGCGCGCGCCGGTGCGCGCCTGTTCGCGCCCCCTCACCCCACTTTGTCCGGATCTGCTCGCACACGGTCCGAACGCATAGCAGCGGAGCGCGCCCCTCCGGTACTCCGGATGCACCGGTACCCCGGTATCCCCCCTTGCTGAAAGGAGCCGGTCATGTCCTCACCCATGTCCGCGAACCGCTTCCTCGACGCGCTGCGCGGCGAAGGTCTCGACGTCGTCGAGGTCGGCGAGTGGCGCACCCACAACCGCAACCACAAGGGCCCCTGGGGCCCCGTGCACGGCGTGATGATCCACCACACCGTCACCCGGGGCACCAGCAACACCGTCCAGATCTGCCGGGACGGCTACGAGTCCCTGCCCGGACCGCTCTGCCACGGTGTGATCGCCAAGGACGGCGGCGTCCACCTGGTCGGCTACGGCAGGGCCAACCACGCCGGTCTCGGCGACGCCGACGTCCTGCGCGCGGTCATCGCCGAGAAGGGCCTCCCGCCGGACAACGAGGCCACCACCGACGGCAACCGGCACTTCTACGGCTTCGAGTGCGAGAACCTCGGCGATGGCGTGGACCCCTGGCCCAAGGTCCAGCTCGACGCCATCGCCAAGGCGGCGGCGGCCGTCTGCCGGGTGCACGGCTGGACCCATCGCTCGGTGATCGGGCACCTGGAGTGGCAGCCCGGCAAGGTCGATCCGCGCGGCTTCACCATGGCGTGGATGCGCGAGCAGATCGCCGAGCGACTGCGCTGACCCGCCGCCCGGGGCCGTCCGGGAGAATGGCCGGGTGAACGCGCCCGACCTCGAACGCCTGCGGCCCCGGCTCCCCTCCCCCCTGGAGCCGGTCGAGGACGAGCGCTTCGCCCGGCACGGTCTGACGCTGCTGCTCAAGCGCGACGACCTGATCCACCCGGACCTGCCCGGCAACAAATGGCGCAAGCTGGCGCTCAACCTCCGGGCGGCGGGCGGCCGTCCGGTGCTCACCTTCGGCGGCGCGTACTCCAACCATCTGCGCGCGACGGCCGCCGCGGGCCGGCTGCTCGGTTTCCGCACGGTCGGCGTCGTCCGCGGCGACGAACTGGCCGGCCGGCCGCTGAACCCCTCGCTCGCGCGGTGCGCGGCGGACGGGATGCGCCTGCTGTTCGTCGACCGCGCCACGTACCGCGCCAAGCACGAGCCCGCCGTCCTGGCCCGGCTCCTGGGGGAGCTCCCCGAGGACGTGTACGTGGTCCCCGAGGGCGGCAGCAACGCGCTCGCCGTCGAGGGCTGTGTGGAGCTCGGCCGCGAGCTGGCGGGCGTCGCCGACACGGCCGCCGTCGCCTGCGGCACGGGCGGCACCCTGGCGGGCCTCGCGGCCGGATTCCCGGGCCCGGTGCTGGGCGTCCCGGTCCTCAAGGGCGGCTTCCTCGGCGCCGACGTGCGCACCCTCCAGGAGGCGGCTTTCGGCGGCCCGCGCGGGCGGTGGCGACTCGACGAGCGCTTCCATTGCGGCGGTTACGCCCGTACGACCCCGGAGCTCGAAGCCTTCGCGGACGCCTTCGGGGCGCGGCATGGACTCGCCATCGAGCGGCTGTATGTGGCCAAAATGCTGCACGCCCTGGTGACGCTCGCCGAGGAGGGCGCGTTCGCCCCCGGCACCCGGATCGCCGCCGTGGTCACGGGCTCCCCGGAGCCTCAGGCGGACTCCTCCCGGTAGGCCGCGGCCTCCTCCAGGTCGAGGCGGCGCAGCAGGGTGCGCATCATCTCGTCGTCGATACGGCGTGCGTCGCGCAGTTGTACGAAGACCTCGCGCTCGGCGTCGATCATCTCGCGGGCCAGCCGCCGGTAGGTGTCGTCGGCGGTCTCGCCGGTGAGCTCGTTGACGGCGCCGAGCCGTTCCCAGACGGCGTTGCGGCGCCGTTCCAGGACGGTGCGGAGCCGGTCGGCGAGGGGCGGCGGGAGGGTGTTGGCCGGGTCGGCGAGCAGCGCGTCGAGCCGCTCCTCCGCCGCCTGCGAGGCCTCGCTCTGCGCCTGCGCCTCGGCCAGGGTCTCCTGGTAGCGGTCGCGTCCCGGCAGCTTGAGGACGCGGATGAGCGGCGGCAGGGTCAGGCCCTGGACGACGAGGGTGCCGATCACGGTGGTGAAGGTCAGGAAGAGCACCAGGTTGCGGGCCGGGAACGCCTCCCCGTCGACGAGGACGGGGATGGAGAAGGCGATGGCGAGCGAGACGACCCCGCGCATCCCGGCCCAGCCGACCACCAGGGGCGCCCGCCAGTCCACCTCGGGCTCCCGCTCCCGGATCCGCGCCGACATCCAGCGGGGCAGGAAGGTGGCCGGGTAGACCCAGACGAAGCGGACGACGACCACGGCCACGAAGACCCCGGCCGCGTACCAGGCCGCCTCCCCGATGCCGTACCGGCCGAGGCCCTGGACGACGTACGGCAGCTGGAGGCCGATGAGCGCGAAGACGGCGGACTCCAGGACGAAGGCGACCATCTTCCAGACCGCCTCCTCCTGGAGGCGGGTGGCGAAGTCGACCTTCCAGTTCTTGTGCCCGAGGAAGAGGCCGACCACGACGACGGCGAGCACCCCGGAGGCGCCGACCTCCTCGGCGGCGGCGTAGGCGACGAAGGGGATGAGCAGCGAGAGGGTGTTCTGGAGGAGGGCCTCGCGCAGATGCGTGCGGAGCCAGTGGATGGGGACCATCAGGATCAGGCCGACGCCGATGCCGCCGACCGCGGCGAGCAGGAACTCGCCGAGGCCGCTGGCCCAGCTGACGCCCTCCCCCACGGCGGCGGCGAGCGCCACCTTGTACGCGGTGATGGCGGTGGCGTCGTTCACCAGGGACTCGCCCTGGAGGATGGTGGTGATCCGGTGGGGCAGGCCCAGCTTCCGGGCGATGGCGGTGGCGGCGACCGCGTCCGGCGGGGCGACGACCGCGCCGAGGACGAGCGCGGCGGTCAGCGGCAGGTCGGGCACGAGGACGTACGCGAGCCAGCCGACCGCGACCGTCGCGAAGAGCGTGTAGCCGACGGAGAGCAGCGCGACGGGCCGGATGTTGGCCCGGAGGTCGAGGTACGAGGACTCGACGGCGGCCGTGTAGAGCAGCGGGGGCAGGATCAGCGGCAGCACGATGTGCGGGTCGAGGGTGTAGTCCGGCACGCCCGGCAGATAGGCGCAGACGAGGCCGACGGCGACGAGGAGCAGCGGCGCGGGGATGGGGGTGCGGCGGGCGAAGCCCGCCACCGCGGCGCTCGCCGCCACCAGTGCCACCAGTTGCAGTGCGTCCATGCCCGTCCCGTCCGTGCCCGTGCGTGACTCCCGCCACGTCACTCCCGCCACAACGTAACCTGGCCGGCATGAGCGAGTGCCCGCACGTTGCCGAGATGCCGCGCCCCGAACCGGCGCCGCTGCACGCCACCTGTCCCGAGTGCCTGGCCGACGGCACCCACCCCGTCCAGCTGCGGCTCTGTCTCAGCTGCGGGCACGTGGGGTGTTGCGACTCCTCGCTCGGACGGCACGCGACGGCGCACTTCACCGCGACCGGTCACCCGGTGATGCGGACCTTCGAGCCGAACGAGCGCTGGCGCTGGTGCTTCGTGGACGGTTCGATCGTCTGACGGCTGGGTACGTCACCCCTCCGCGGGTCTCCGCGGCCGCCGGGCGGGGGCCGGTCCTCAGGGCCCCCGGCGACACGGCGGGACGGATCGCGATAGCGTCTCGGCGGACTGCGCAACCCACTGCGTACCGCCTGGTTCGGGGGGTTCTTCCCCGGACCCCGAAAGAGCTTGTGCCACCTTGGAGGTGAGGGTGTCCCAGATCGCAGGCGAGCCCGGGACCCAGGACTTCGTGGAAGTCCGGCTGCCCGCTGCGGGTGCCTACCTGTCCGTGCTGCGTACGGCCACGGCCGGTCTCGCGGCGCGCTTGGACTTCACCCTCGACGAGATCGAGGACCTGCGCATCGCCGTCGACGAGGCGTGCGCGATCCTGCTCCAGCAGGCCGTACCGGGGTCGGTGCTGAGCTGCGTCTTCCGGCTGGTGGACGACTCGCTCGACGTCACGGTGTCGGCCCCTACGACCGACGGCCGGGCCCCCGAGCGGGACACCTTCGCGTGGACGGTGCTCTCGGCACTGGCCGGCAAGGTGGAGTCGTCCGTGGCGGACGACCGCACGGTCTCCATCAGCCTGTACAAACAGCGCGGCGCGGGGCCAGGCCCGGCGTGAGGCGCGGGGACGCGACGGCCGGCATCCCTGAGCAGCAGGCACGGCCGCATCCGGATGCCGAGGCCGGGTCAGTCTCGGTCTCGGCCGAGACGGGAGTCGAGGTCGCTACGGATCACGCGGAGCAGGCGGACCAGATGAGCGAGCAGGACCAGCAGAACGAGGTTCCGGGGGCGACGGAGGCTGCCGGGGCCGACGGGGTCGCGGAGGCCGACGGGGCCAAGGAAACACCTGAGCCGTCGGAGGCTGCCGGGGCGGAGAAGGCCGAGGAGGCCACCGGGACCACCGAGGCCGAAGAAACCCCCGGCCCCGAAGAGTCCCCCGACCCCCCGGAGACCCCCCACCCGCACGACCGCAGCGGCGCCCGCGCCCTCTTCATCGAGCTGCGGGCCCTCCCCGAGGGGTCCGTCGAGAAGGCCGCGCTGCGTGACCGGCTGGTGCGGATGCATCTGCCGCTGGTGGAGCATCTGGCCCGCCGCTTCCGCAACCGGGGCGAGCCGCTGGACGACCTGACGCAGGTCGCGACGATCGGCCTGATCAAGTCGGTGGACCGGTTCGACCCGGACCGGGGCGTGGAGTTCTCCACGTACGCGACCCCGACGGTGGTCGGCGAGATCAAGCGCCACTTCCGTGACAAGGGCTGGGCGGTACGGGTCCCCCGGCGCCTCCAGGAGCTGCGTCTCTCGCTGACGACGGCGACGGCGGAGCTCTCCCAGCAGCACGGCCGCTCGCCGACCGTGCACGAGCTCGCGGAGCGGCTCGGGATCTCGGAGGAGGAGGTCCTGGAGGGCCTGGAGTCGGCGAACGCCTACTCGACGCTCTCCCTGGACGTGCCGGACACGGACGACGAGTCGCCCGCCGTCGCGGACACGCTGGGCGCGGAGGACGAGGCGCTGGAGGGGGTCGAGTACCGGGAGTCGCTCAAGCCGCTCCTGGAGGACCTGCCGCCGCGCGAGAAGCGGATCCTGCTGCTGCGCTTCTTCGGCAACATGACCCAGTCGCAGATCGCGCAGGAGGTCGGCATCTCGCAGATGCACGTCTCCCGGCTGCTCGCCCGCACGCTGGCCCAGCTGCGGGAGAAGCTGCTCGTGGAGGAGTAACCAGGGAGAGGCTAGGGAGTGTCCTGGCCGGGGCGCCGGATGCCGAGCGCCTCGGTCGTGGACGGGCTCACCAGCAGGACGAGCCCGGTCACGGCGAGCACGGCGAGGGCGATGCCGGCCGGGATCATGACGCTGTTCGCCTGGAGCAGCTGCCAGGCGACCGGCAGGGCGAGGATCTGGGTGATGACCGCGGGGCCCCGGGCCCAGGAGCGGCGCAGCCACAGACCGCGGGCGGCGGCGAGAGGGATGAAACCGAGGGCCACCAGGGTCGCCGCGCCCATGACGGCCGAGGTGAGGTCGTCGGGCCCGTCGGCCAGGACGGTCACCAGCATGTAGAGGCCGCCGGCCAGGAGGGCGAGGCCCTCGACGCCGGCCACCGCGGCGGCGGCCGCGAGGCGCCCGGGCCGCGCGCTCCGCTCCGTACCGCTGATGTCTGCACTCTCGGGGCTCTGGGCACTCTCGGCACTGCTCATGCAGGCAGGGTAGCCGGGGCCGGTGCGGAGGCGGGTGGCGCGGGCCGGGCTGGGCCGGGGTACCGCCGGGTAGGTACCCTGGCGACCATGCGCGCGCTTCTCGTGGTCAACCCGGCAGCAACCACCACCAGTGCCCGCACACGTGACGTGTTGATCCACGCGCTCGCCAGCGAGATGAAGCTGGAGGCGATCACGACCGAGTACCGCGGCCACGCCCGTGACCTGGGCCGCAGGGCCGCCGACTCGGACGACATCGACCTGGTGGTGGCGCTCGGCGGCGACGGCACGGTCAACGAGGTGGTCAACGGGCTGCTGCACGCGGGGCCCGATCCGGACCGGCTGCCGGGACTCGCGGTGGTGCCGGGCGGCTCCACCAATGTGTTCGCGCGGGCGCTCGGACTGCCGAACGACGCCGTGGAGGCGACCGGCGCGCTGCTCGACGCGCTGCGTGAGCGGCGGGCACGGACGGTGAGCCTGGGGCTCGCGTCCGGGACGCCGGGCACCGAGGACGAGGCGGTGCCCGAACGCTGGTTCACGTTCTGTGCCGGCTTCGGGTTCGACGCGAGCGTGATCGGCCGGGTCGAACAGCAGCGGGAGCGCGGCAAGCGTTCGACGCACGCGCTCTATCTGCGTCAGGTGGTGCGCCAGTTCCTGGGCGAGCAGAACCGGCGGCACGGGACGATCACCCTGGAGCGCCCGGGTGAGGATCCTGTGGAGGATCTGGTCCTCTCCATAATCTGCAACACCTCCCCGTGGACCTACCTGGGGAACCGTCCGGTGTACGCGTCCCCCGAGGCGTCCTTCGAAACGGCTCTCGACGTGCTCGGACTGAGCCGTCTCTCGGCCCCTTCGGTGGCGCGGTACGCGACCCAGCTGCTGACTTCGACCCCCGAGCGGGGGCCCCACGGCAAGCACGCGAAGACTCTGCACGACCTGACCGACTTCACCTTGCATTCGAAGGCGCCACTCCCCCTCCAGATGGACGGCGACCATCTGGGGCTGCGTACGAGCGTGACGTTCACAGGCGTACGCCGTGCACTGCGTGTGATTGTGTGACCGGAAGGGTCGAAAGTCCTTCCACTCGAACGTTTAGGCTGCCATCCACCCCCTAGAAGTACGGCTGTGACGGAGCCGACACCGAGGAATCAAAAAAAACTTTCCAGAAGGGGTTGTATCCGTTGCCGAGGTTTGCGAGTCTCTTCTTGGCGATCGGGACGGCCCGCAACACCGGCCTCCACTGAGAGCCAGAACCCCTCCTCAAACTCTGGACCACACCAGTTCACCTGGCAGTCGGCCCTTCCCTTGCGGGGGGATTCGTGAAAGCGTTCACATTCACAAGCAACTTGCACGTAATAACCAAGAGAGGTAGCAGCCATGGACTGGCGTCACAACGCCGTTTGTCGTGAGGAAGACCCCGAGCTGTTCTTCCCCATCGGCAACACCGGTCCTGCGCTGCTGCAGATCGAGGAAGCCAAGGCCGTCTGCCGCCGCTGCCCCGTCATGGAGCAGTGCCTGCAGTGGGCGCTCGAGTCCGGCCAGGACTCCGGCGTCTGGGGTGGCCTCAGCGAGGACGAGCGCCGCGCGATGAAGCGCCGCGCCGCCCGCAACCGGGCGCGTAACGCCAGCGCCTGAGCCACCTGTGACAGCCTGAGGCACGCGGCGCGTACACCGTGTACGCAATCACCGCCCCCGAGCCGCAGCGCGCAGCAGTAGTAACCCACAGCATTCGAGCCCCGGACCGATTCCCTTCGGTCCGGGGCTCGCTGCTGTGCGCACGGGACGGCGGGGGTCCCAACCCCCGCCGTACGCAGGCTACTTCTGCGGCTGTACGGGGATGTCGAGCACGACCCGGGTGCCGCCCTCGGCGCCCGGCTGCATGTCGAAGCCGCCGCCGAGCTCACCCTCGACCAGGGTCCGCACGATCTGCAGCCCGAGATTGCCGGCCCGCTGCGGGTCGAAGCCCTCGGGCAGACCGCATCCGTCGTCCTTGACCGTGATCAGCAGCCGGGCGTCGGCGCGGGGCTCGCCGCGGACCGCGGTGACCTCGACCGTGCCCTGCTCCCCCGGCGCGAAGGCGTGTTCCAGGGCGTTCTGCAGGATCTCGGTGAGGACCATGGAGAGCGGGGTGGCGACCTCGGCGTCCAGGATGCCGAAGCGGCCGTTGCGCCGGCAGGTCACCTTGCCCGGGGAGATCTCGGCGACCATCGCGATCACCCGGTCCGCGATCTCGTCGAACTCGACTCGCTCGTCCAGATTCTGGGACAGCGTCTCATGGACGATCGCGATCGAACCGACGCGCCGCACAGCCTCGTTGAGGGCCTCGCGCCCCTGGGCGGAGTCCATCCGGCGGGACTGGAGGCGCAACAGGGCCGCCACCGTCTGGAGGTTGTTCTTCACCCGGTGGTGGATCTCCCGGATGGTGGCGTCCTTGGTGATCAACTCGCGCTCGCGGCGGCGCAGTTCCGTGACGTCCCGGAGCAGCACCAGCGAACCGATGCGGGTGCCCTTGGGCTTGAGCGGGATCGCGCGCAGCTGGATCGACCCGCCGTTGCCCTCGACCTCGAACTCGCGCGGGGCGTAGCCGGAGGCCATCGTGGCCAGGGCCTCGTCGACCGGGCCCCGGGAGGGGGCGAGTTCGGCGGTGATCTGGCCCAGGTGCTGGCCGGTGAGGTCGGCGGCGAGGCCGAGCCGGTGGTACGCGGAGAGGGCGTTGGGCGAGGCGTACTGGACGATGCCGTCGGCGTCGAGCCGCATCAGCCCGTCGCCGGCCCGTGGCGAGGAGTCCATGTCGACCTGCTCGCCGGGGAAGGGGAAGGTGCCCGCGGCGATCATCTGGGCCAGGTCCGAGGCGGACTGGAGGTAGGTGAGCTCCAGCCGGGACGGGGTCCGGACGGTGAGCAGGTTGGTGTTGCGGGCGATGACGCCGAGGACGCGGCCCTCACGGCGTACGGGGATGGACTCGACCCGTACGGGGACCTCCTCGCGCCACTCGGGGTCGCCCTCGCGCACGATCCGGCCCTCGTCCAGGGCGGCGTCCAGGAGCGGGCGGCGGCCGCGCGGGACCAGGTGGCCGACCATGTCGTCCTGGTAGGAGGTGGGGCCGGTGTTGGGCCGCATCTGGGCGACGGAGACGTATCGCGTGCCGTCCAGGGTGGGGACCCACAGGACGAGGTCGGCGAAGGAGAGGTCGGAGAGCAGCTGCCACTCCGACACCAGCATGTGGAGCCAGTCGAGGTCGGACTCGCTCAGAGCGGTGTGCTGGCGGACGAGGTCGTTCATGGAGGGCACGTGTGCGAGCGTACCCGCGGAATTACAGGGCGGTGAACCTGGATCTCCGGGCCTCCGTGTTGGAGGATGGCCCCGGAAGGACCCGGTTCCTATGGATGGACAGACGATAATGGTCTAGTCCACAATGCTTTCCAAGGAGCCTCCACTCTCCCCGCACAGGAGGGTGGACGAGGTGCCCGGCGCTCTCTGCCCTGACTGCGCCGAGACCTCCCATACGGCCGAGGGCACCGCACACCCACGGCCGAGCAACTCCGGGCTGCGGTGCCGGACGGGTTGAGGGTCCCGTCAGGCGCCGCGGCCCGCGGGTGTCTCCGGGGCCTTTCGCGCCGCCGCCTACCCGGCCGCCGGACCCGCTCCGGACCCCACTCCCGCCTCCGCCCCGTCCGCCGTACGGCCCGGGGGCCACGCCAGCATCGCCGTCGCCGCCAGCGCCTCCAGCTCCTGGCGGCTCGCGCCGTCGCGGGCCTGCTGGGACATGCCCTGGAGGACGGCGCCGCTGAAGCGGGCGAGGGCCCCGGCGTCGGTGTCCGCGGGCAGCTCGCCGCTCTCGACGTCCCGGCGGATCCGGTCCTCGAACGCCGTGAGGTTGTCATTGCGCCGCGCGCGCAGGGCCTCCTCGACCTCGGGCGTCGAGCAGTTGGTCGCGGCGGAGATCATCAGGCAGCCCCTCGGGTGGGCCGGGTCGGTGTACTCCCCCGCCGCCTCCGCGAGCATCCGGCCGATCGCGCCGCGGGCGGTCGCCTCCTCGTCGAAGGCGCGCCCGCCGAAGGCCCCGTACGACCGCGCGTACTCCTCCACGACCTCCTCGAAGAGGGTCTTCTTGTCGCCGAAGGCCGCGTAGAGGCTCGGTGCGCTGATGCCCATGACGCGGGTGAGGTCGGAGACGGAGGTCGTCTCGTAGCCGTGTTCCCAGAAGGCCATCGTGGCCTGCTCCAGCGCCGTCGGGCGGTCGAAGGAGCGGGGCCGGCCGCGCTGTTTCGAGGTCATGGCGTTAATTCTATAGCGGACGCTACGGAAGGTGGTACGGTTGTTTTCGTAACGACCGCTACACAAGTGGGGGGAGCGTCGCCATGGGCGTGCTCAAGGGGAAGACAGCGCTGGTCACGGGCGGCAGCAGGGGCATCGGGCGGGCCGTCGCCGAGCGTCTCGCGCGGGACGGGGCGCGGGTCGCCGTGCACTACGGGAGCAACGAGGCGGCGGCGGAGGAGACGGTCGGGGCGATCCTGGCCGGGGGCGGCGAGGCCTTCGCGATCGGGCAGGAGCTGGGCGTCCCGGGGGACGCGGAGGCCCTGTGGAAGGCCTTCGACGCGCACGCGGACGGCCTGGACATCCTGGTGAACAACGCGGGGATCGGCACGTCGGCCCCCTTCTCCTCGATCGGCGAGGAGGAGTACGAGCGGATCTTCGCGGTCAACACGAAGGCGCCGTTCTTCCTGGCCCAGCTGGGCGCGGAGCGGCTGCGCGACGGGGGCCGGATCGTGAACGTGTCGACCGGGCTCTCGCACGCGGCGGTCATGCCGGAGCTGATCGCGTACGCGATGTCGAAGAGCGCGCTCGACACCTTCACCCGCTATCTGTCGAAGGTGCTCGGCCCGCGCGGGATCACGGTCAACGCGGTGGCTCCGGGCATCGTCGACACGGACGTCAACGCGGGGTGGCTGCGGGGGAACGAGGAGGCCTGGGCGGGGGCGGCGGCGATGTCGGCCCTGGGGAAGGTCGGGGAGCCCTCGGACATAGCCGACGTGGTGGCCTTCCTGGCCTCCCACGACGGGCGCTGGGTGACCGGGCAGTGGATCGACGCGACGGGAGGCTCCCTGGCCTGAGCCGGGCGGGAGAGGGGCAGGAGAGGGGCACGAGAGGGGGTGGGCCGGGCCCGGGCCGGCGGGCTTCGAGTGGCTGGTGGGGCGGGGGCGGTCGACGATGGGTGGGGCGGGACGGGATGTGTCCGTGCCGATCGGCGGGGCGGGCCGCAAGGGGCGGTCCGCGGGCCGGAACGGCATGGGCGGAAGGGCTCCGTTCTGCTAGATTTGAGCTTAGATTGGTCTATACCACCAGGCTCCTTTCCAGCCCTCACCAGATCGGCAGGCACAGCGTGGAAGTTGTCATCGTCAAGGACGCCAAGGCGGGCGGCGAGCTCATCGCGGACGGCATCGCCGACCTCCTGCGCCGCAAGCCGGACGCGCTGCTCGGCGTGGCCACCGGATCGACCCCGCTGCCCATCTACGACGCCCTGACCGCCCAGGTCGCGGCCGGCTCCGTCGACGCCTCCCGGGCCCGTATCGCCCAGCTGGACGAGTACGTCGGGCTGCCCGCCGGGCACCCCGAGTCCTACCGGTCCACGGTGCTGCGCCAGGTCGTCGAGCCGCTCGGGCTCTCCCAGGACGCCTTCATGGGCCCCGACGGCTCCGCCGAGGACGTCCAGGCGGCCTGCGTGGCCTACGACAAGGCGCTCGCCGAGGCCGGCGGCGTCGACCTCCAGATCCTCGGCATCGGCACCGACGGGCACATCGGCTTCAACGAGCCCTGCTCCTCGCTCGCCTCCCGCACCCGGATCAAGACGCTCACCGAGCAGACCCGGGTGGACAACGCGCGCTTCTTCGACAACGACATCGACCAGGTGCCGCACCACGTCATCACCCAGGGCATCGGCACCATCCTGGAGGCCCGTCACCTGGTGCTGCTCGCCACCGGCGAGGGCAAGGCCGACGCCGTCGCGGCCACGGTCGAGGGCCCGGTCGCGGCGCTCGTGCCGGCCTCCGCGCTCCAGCTGCACCCGCACGCCACCGTGGTCGTGGACGAGGCCGCCGCCTCCAAGCTGAAGCTGGCGGACTACTTCCGCCACACCTTCGTGAACAAGCCGGACTGGCAGGGCATCTAGTCACGCCCCTCGCGCCCCGTCCCCCGGACACGAGGAAGGGCCCGGCACCTGGAGCAGGTGCCGGGCCCTTCCTCGTACGCGTACCTCTGTCGAGGGCCTAGCGGCCGACGACCGCCTCCGCCGCGGCGCGGCCGCAGACGCGGGCGGCGCCGTGGGTGGCGATGTGCAGGGCCCCGCGGGGCTCCGACTCGTTGAGGCCCATCTCGACCACCACGGTGTCCGGGCGGGCCGCGAGCAGGGCGTCCAGGGCCTTGGTCATCCACGGGTGCCGGTGGGCGTCCCGTACAACCGCGACCACCCGCCGGTCGCCCGCGGCGGCGAGGACCTCGTCCAGGGAGGCCTCGGCGCCGTAGGAGCCGGTCTCGGTGCCCGGGAGGAGCCGCTCCAGCTCGGCGGCGACGCCCCACGGGGTCTCGTCGCCGACCGCGAAGTTGGCGACGGGAGTGAAGGCGGCCACGTAGGGAGCGCTGGTCATCGGCTGGTACGGCCGCTCCCCCGGGGTCAGCCGCAGGGCCCTGCGGGCCGCGACGAGACCCACGTCGGTGCCGGGCGCGGTCCCCTCCTGCACTGCCGCGCCCGGCCCCGATACAGCCCCCCGAGCCCGGTGCGCCTGGGTCCAGGCCGCCAGGGCGCGCACGCGCGCCGCGGCGTCGGCCAGCCGCTCCTCGGGCAGTTCACCGGTCCGTACCGCGTTCACCAGCGCGTCGCGCAGGCTCAGTACGGTGCCCTCGTCGGCCAGCCCGCCGCCGACGCAGATGGCGTCGGCGCCCGCGGCGATGGCGAGGACGGATCCGCGCTCGATGCCGTACGTCGACGCGATGGCCTGCATCTCCATGCCGTCGGTGACGATCAGCCCCTCGAAGCCCAGCTCCCGGCGGAGCAGACCGGTGAGGATCTGCGGGCTCAGGGTGGCCGGACGGTTCGGGTCGAGCGCGGAGAGCAGGATATGCGCGCTCATGACCGCTTTGGTACCCGCGGCGATGGCCGCGCGGAAAGGTACCAGCTCACGGGCGTGCAGTGTGTCGAGGTCCACATCGATGCGGGGCAGCGCGTGGTGCGAGTCCACATTGGTGTCGCCGTGCCCCGGGAAGTGCTTGGTGCAGGCGGCGACGCCCACGGCCTGGAGGCCGTCGACATAGGCCACGGTGTGCCGGGCGACCAGCTCGGGGTCGGCTCCGAAGGAGCGCACCCCGATGACCGGGTTGTCGGCGTTGGAGTTGACGTCGGCGGACGGCGCCCAGTTGAAGTCGACCCCGCACTCGGCGAGCCGGCGGCCGAGCTCGCGGGCCACGGCCCGGGTGAGCTCGACGTCGTCGACGCTGCCGAGCGCGTAGTTGCCCGGGAAGGAGGAGCCCTTCTTGACCTCCAGGCGGGTGACGTCGCCGCCCTCCTCGTCGATGGCGACCAGGACGTCGTCCCGCTCGGCGCGCAGCCGCGCGGTGAGCGCGGCGAGCTGCTCCGGGTTGTCGATGTTGCGGCCGAAGAGGCCGACCGAGGAGAGGCCCTCGCCGATGCGGCGGAGCAGCCAGTCGGGGGCGGTGGTGCCGACGAAGCCGGGCTGGAGGACGGTGAGCGCGTCCCTGGTCAGGGTGTCCGAGGCGCTTTCGAGAATGGTCATGGGGCGGACGTCATCCCTTCACTGCGCCGGCCGTCAGGCCAGCGGCCATCTTGCGCTGGACGAGGAGGAAGAGGATCACGATGGGGACGGCCATCATGGTGGAGCCGGCCATCATCGGGGCGTACTCGGTGCCGTTCTTGGTGATGAAGTTGGAGAGCCAGACGGTGGCCGTCTGGTTCTGCTGGCTCATCAGCATCAGGGCGTAGAGGTACTCGTTCCAGGCCTGGATGAAGCCGTAGACCGAGGTGGCGACCATGCCGGGGGCGAGCAGCGGGAAGACGACCCGCAGGAACGCGCCGGTGGGGGTGCAGCCGTCGACCTGCGCGGCCTCCTCCAGCTCCTTGGGGATGTTGACGATGAATCCGCGCAGCGTCCACACCGTGAAGGGGAGGATGAAGGTCAGGTAGGTGATGATCAGGCCGCTGAGCTTGTCGTACTGGCCCAGGTCGTTGAGCATCAGGAAGACCGGGATGATCATCGCGACGAGCGGGACCATCTGGACGGCGAGGATGCCGACGATGACGATCTTGCGGCCGCGGAAGGCGAAGCGGGAGATCGCGAGGGCGGCGAGCAGGCCGACCGCGATGCCGATGACGACCACGATGGAGGAGACGAGCAGGCTGCGGCCGACCGGTCCCCAGAAGTCCGCGATGTCCAGGGCACGCTTGAAGTTCTCAAGGGTGAAGACGGACGGGAAGAAGTGCGGATCGGGGTCGATCGCGTCCTTGGCCGGCTTGAAGGCCGTGTTGAGCATCCAGTAGACCGGGAAGCCGACGATGACGAAGACGAGCAGGCCGATGAGGTTCCAGCCCAGCTTCGACTTGCGCGGGCGGCGCGGGGCCGCCGAGACCTTGACGGTGCTCATTCGACATCTCCGATCTTGAGCATCTGGCGCATGTACACCGCCACGACACCCAGCAGCAGCAGGACCGTGACCAGAGCGATCGCGGAGCCGGTGCCGTAGTCGTTGACGACGAACGCCTTGTCGAACGAGTACGTGGTGAGCAGCTGGAACTCGGCCTCGGGGTGGCCGTTGCGCATCACGTAGACCTGCGGGAAGACACCCATGTCCCAGATCACCGAGAGCGTCGTCAGCATGACGAGGATGGGCTTGAGGATCGGCAGGGTGACGTACCGGAAGACCTTCCAGGCGCCGGCGCCGTCGAGGCGGGCGGCCTCTTCGAGCTCCTTGGGCACCTGGGTGAGGCCCGCGCTCAGGGTGATCACGACGAAGGGCACGGCGCCCCAGACCACCAGGAGCATGATCACGGCGAGGCCCTGCGGGCCGCTGGCGAACCAGTTGTGGCCGATCATGTCGACGCCGGGGATCCGGCTGAGCAGCCAGTTGAGGACGCCGTAGTCGGCGTCGAAGAGCCACTTGAAGATGGCGGTGGCGACGATGATCGGCATGCCCCAGCTCGCCACGAGGACGATGTTGATGAGCATCTTGACCCAGCCGGAGACGCGCTGGAGCAGCAGCGCGATCGCCATGCCGAGGACCATCGTGACGATCACCGCGCCGGCCGCGAAGAGCACGGTGCGCAGGACGACGGTCCAGAACTCGGAGTCGCCCAGGATGTTCGTGAAGTTGGAGAAGCCGGCCGACTCGGCCTCCTGGAAGCCCCACAGCTGCGGCTGCCCGAACTTCTGGAACGAGAGGGTGACCAGGCGGATCAGCGGATAGCCGAGCACCAGGATGAGCACGAGCAGACATGGCGCGAGAAGCAGCCATGGGATGCCGGCCCTGCCTTTGGACTTCCCGCGCGGGGCGGGCGTGCCGGCTCCGGAGCCGGATGGTGGCGATTGCCGCACCGGCGGCACCTTCGCGGTGGTTGTGTCTGCGGCACTCATCCCGTGCTCCTCAGCGATCCCTCTCGTGGTACGGGCGGCAGGGCCCCGCCGCGGTGGCGGGGCCCTGCCCATAGGTCACTTGGTGTTGATGACCTTGTCGATCGCGGCGTCGGCGTCCTTGGCCGCCTGCTCGACCGACTTCTTGCCGTTGGCGATCTCGATGAGCATCGTCTTGAGGGTCTGGGCCTTCTCGACCTGGCCCCAGCCGGGGGCGGTCGGGACGAACCAGCTCGACTCGGCGGCGGTCGCCGGAACGGCGGTGGCCGGGTCGTTCTTCAGCGGGGCGAGGTCCGCCTTGTTGTTCGGCAGGTTGCCCTTGCCGATCAGGCCCTTCTGGCCCTCGGGGCCGGTGAAGGCGGCGATCCACTCGGCCGCGACGCCCTGCGCCTTGGACTTGACCGGGATGGCCAGGTCCGAGCCGCCGAGGAAGACCGGGAGG
This sequence comes from Streptomyces sp. NPDC094032, assembly GCF_040303965.1. Taxonomy (NCBI): domain Bacteria; kingdom Bacillati; phylum Actinomycetota; class Actinomycetes; order Kitasatosporales; family Streptomycetaceae; genus Streptomyces; species Streptomyces sp. NPDC094032. The sequence goes on from NZ_JBEOUE010000022.1 coordinate 53,405, forward strand.
TTCTTGCCGGACGGGCCGGGCATGACGAAGTTCTCCAGCTTGTCCTTCAGCCCGCCGACCTTGTCGGACTTCGGGTCGGCGGCGGTGGCGCCCTCCCAGCCGGCGGCGAAGATCGTCGCGGAGTTGCCCTGGCCGAAGACGACGGGACGGTCGGACTCGTCCTTCGTCTTGTCGCCGTGCATGTACTTGTCGACGATGTTCTTGTACTCGGTGAGGCCCTTGATGGACTCGGCCGAGGAGAGGTTCGACTTCCAGGTCTCGCCGTCCTGCTTGGCGATGGAGCCGCCGGCCTCGTAGACGAAGGACATCGCGGCGTACCAGTCGGGCGACGGCTGGTACCAGGCGCTGAACTTGTCGCCCTTCTTCGCCTGGATCTTGTCCAGGGCGGAGGTGAGCTCGGCCCAGGTCTTCGGGGCGGTCTTGACGCCGGCCTCGGCGGCGATGTCCTTGCGCCAGGTGCCCACGCGGCCACCGGCGTAGTAGGGGACACCGTAGGTCTTGCCGTTGTAGGTGACCGAGTCCTTGAGGGCGTCGAGCCACTTGTCGGAGTTGTCGAACTTCGACGGGTCGACCGGGGCGAAGGCGCCCTTGGCCATGTAGCTGATCATCTCGGAGTTGCCCATCTCGACAACGTCCGGGGCCTTGTCCGTGGCGAGCACCGCGTCCAGCTTGGTGTTCTTGTCCGGCCAGCCGTAGTACTCGTGCTTGATCTTGATGCCGGGGTGCTTCTTGGCAACCGCGTCATCGGCGGCCTTGACCAGCTCGGGCCAGTTGTTCTGGGCGTCGACCGTCAGCCAGACGGTGAGCTCCTTGGCGTCGCCGCCGCCGGCCTTCGCACCGTCCTTGGCGTCGGTGCCACCACACGCGGCAATGCTGACCATCATGCCCGCGACGCCGATCGCCGCGATGAGCTTGCGCTTCACGCCACCCTCCTCAGGGATGCTGCAAACCCCTGCCCACCGCGCGAAGACATGCGTCGAGTAATGCTCGTGGGGCTGGGACCTGGTCTTTAATGGTGTAGACCAGTACCCGGAGCTTGGCCTAGACCTTTAGGGGTGTCAAGGGTGTATAAGAAGGGCAGTCGGGTCCGTTATCGGACCGACACCTGAGGGAGGGCGACGACCTGTGACCGGTCCGTGCCACCATGTGAGCCGCGACAGACGGAGGAGCCGGTGACGGCAGCAGCACAGGAGTCGGGAAGGCAGGCCATGGCCACGGACGCGGGCAGCACGGAGACAGAGGGCGGCGCCGCCACCCGCACCGCGCGCGTGCCCAAGTACTACCGACTGAAGCGGCACTTGCTCGACATGACGGAGACCCTGCCGCCCGGCACCCCGGTCCCGCCGGAGCGCACGCTCGCCGCGGAGTTCGACACCTCGCGCACCACCGTGCGCCAGGCCCTCCAGGAACTGGTGGTCGAGGGCCGCCTGGAGCGGATCCAGGGCAAGGGCACCTTCGTGGCCAAGCCCAAGGTCTCCCAGGCCCTCCAGCTCACCTCGTACACCGAGGACATGCGCGCGCAGGGCCTTGAGCCCACCTCGCAGCTCCTCGACATCGGTTACGTCACCGCGGACGACACCCTCGCCGGGCTGCTCGACATCACGGCCGGCGGCCGGGTGCTGCGGATCGAGCGACTGCGCCTCGCGAGCGGCGAGCCGATGGCCATCGAGACCACCCATCTGTCCGCCAAGCGCTTCCCCGCGCTGCGGCGTTCGCTGGTGAAGTACACCTCGCTCTACACCGCGCTCGCCGAGGTGTACGACGTGCATCTGGCCGAGGCCGAGGAGACCATCGAGACCTCGCTCGCCACCCCGCGCGAGGCCGGTCTGCTCGGTACGGACGTGGGCCTGCCGATGCTGATGCTCTCCCGTCACTCCCTGGACGCCCAGGGCGAACCGGTCGAATGGGTGCGTTCGGTCTACCGCGGCGACCGCTACAAGTTCGTGGCCCGACTCCAGCGTCCCAACGGCTGACCTGACACACCTGATCCGTTATACGGACAGGGGTTCCTAACGGCGAGACCGTCCCCTAGATTGCCCCGTCTTACGAGGTGATCAGCGAGGGGACGGTTTCGCCATGTCAGAAGCGACACAAGGGAAACAACCGGTCATCACACCGTCGAGGGTGGTGATCGCGCTCTGCCTGGCCGCGCCCTTCGTGGCGATGCTCTGGGTGGGCTCGTACGCGAAGGTGGACCCCACCTTCATCGGCATCCCGTTCTTCTACTGGTACCAGATGCTCTGGGTGGTCGTCTCCACCGGTCTGACCATGCTCGCGTACCAGCTCTGGAAGCGCGACCAGCGCGTCCGCAAGGGGGGTGACGCGCGATGAACGACGGCGTGAACGGCGTCGCGCTCGGCGTCTTCGTCTTCTTCTTCCTGGCCGTCACGGTCATGGGATTCCTGGCCGCGAAGTGGCGCAAGGCCGAGAACGAGAACAGCCTGGACGAATGGGGCCTGGGCGGCCGGTCGTTCGGCACCTGGGTCACCTGGTTCCTGCTCGGCGGCGACCTCTACACCGCGTACACCTTCGTCGCCGTCCCGGCGGCCATCTACGCGGCGGGCGCGGCCGGCTTCTTCGCCGTGCCGTACACGATCCTGGTCTACCCGCTGATCTTCACCTTCCTGCCCCGCCTGTGGTCGGTCTCCCACAAGCACGGTTACGTCACCACCTCCGACTTCGTCCGCGGCCGCTTCGGCTCCAAGGGCCTGTCGCTCGCGGTCGCCGTCACCGGCATCCTCGCCACCATGCCGTACATCGCCCTCCAACTCGTCGGCATCCAGGCCGTCCTGGACGTGATGGGCGTCGGCGGCGGCGAGAACACCCACTGGTTCATCAAGGACCTGCCGCTGCTCATCGCCTTCGGCGTGCTCGCGGCGTACACGTACTCCTCCGGCCTGCGCGCCCCGGCGCTCATCGCCTTCGTCAAGGACACCCTGATCTACATCGTCATCGCGGTGGCGATCATCTACATCCCGATCAAGCTGGGCGGCTTCGACGAGATCTTCGCCAAGGCCGGCGAGGCGTACCAGACGATCAACCCGGCCACCGGCAAGCCCAAGGGCGCGCTCGTGCCCGGCGAGGCCGGCCAGTGGACGTACGCGACGCTGGCGCTGGGCTCGGCGCTCGCGCTCTTCATGTACCCGCACTCGATCACCGCGACGCTCTCCTCCAGGAGCCGCGAGGTGATCCGCCGCAACACCACGATCCTGCCGCTGTACTCGCTGATGCTCGGCCTGCTCGCGCTGCTCGGCTTCATGGCCATCGCCGCCGGGGTGAAGGTCACCAACGGGCAGCTGGCCATCCCGCAGCTCTTCGAGGACATGTTCCCGGCCTGGTTCGCGGGCGTGGCCTTCGCCGCCATCGGCATCGGCGCGCTGGTCCCGGCGGCGATCATGTCGATCGCGGCGGCCAACCTGTTCACCAGGAACATCTACAAGGACTTCCTCAAGCCGCACGCGACGCCCGAGCAGGAGACCAAGGTCTCCAAGCTGGTCTCGCTGCTCGTGAAGGTCGGCGCGCTGGTCTTCGTCCTCACCATGGACAAGACCGTCGCCATCAACTTCCAGCTGCTCGGCGGCATCTGGATCCTCCAGACCTTCCCCGCCCTGGTCGGCGGCCTGTTCACCCGCTGGTTCCACCGCTGGGCGCTGCTCGCCGGCTGGGCCGTCGGCATGGTCTACGGCACGGCCGCGGCATACGGCGTGGCCAGCCCGACCCAGAAGCACTTCGGCGGCTCGTCGGCCGAGATCCCCGGCATCGGCGAGATCGGCTACATCGGCCTCACCGCCTTCGTGCTCAACCTGGTGGTCACCGTGGTCCTCACCGTCGTCCTGAAGGCGCTCAAGGCGCCCGAGGGCGTCGACGAGACCTCGCCCGCGGACTACACGGCGGACGCCGGGGACGCGGGTGTCGTCACCGAGCTCCCGAAGGTGGGTGCCGCCGGGCACTGAGCCCCTGGTCGCCCGCTCCGCCCGCTCCGCCCGCCCCCGGCATATCCGGAGGCGGGCGGAGCCGTGCCGGGGGCAGACTGCCGGTCATGGACTTCACGATCAGGGCGATACGGCCCGAGGAGTACGAGGCCCTCGGCGAGGTCACCGCGCGGGCCTACCTCGACGACGGGTTCCTCGCCTTCGGCGAGGACGACGAGTACCAGCACCTGCTGCGGGACGTGGCCCGGCGGGACGCCGAGGCCGAGGTGCTCGTGGCGGTCGACACCACGGATCCGGCCGGCCCGGTCCTCGGCGGGGTGACCTTCACCGCCGGCGGCGGGGAGTGGGCCGACATCGCCCGGGAGGGCGAGGCCGAGTTCCGCATGCTGGCCGTCGCCCACACCGCCCGCGGCCGGGGCGTCGGGGAGGCCCTGGTGCGGGCCTGCGTCGACCGGGCGCGGGCCGTGGAGGGCTGCGCGCGGATCGTGCTGTCCACCCAGCCGGCCATGTCCACCGCCCACCGCGTCTATGAGCGACTGGGCTTCACCCGCTCCCCCGAACGGGACTGGAATCCCGTCCAGGGCTCGGAATTCATGCTCTTCACCTACGTTCTGGAGCTCTGACCGCAGCTCCGACCGACACAACATGTGGGGGGTTCCGCGAGCGGAGCCCCCCACATGTATGCTCGTCCTCGCTGTCGCCGCAGGGGAATCCGGTGGAAATCCGGAACTGTCCCGCAACGGTGTGTTTTGCGCGCTTTCGCGCCCAGGGTGAGTCCGAGGACCTGCCGGCAGCGCGCCCGGTCCGTCCGTTCCGGGTGCCACAGACGTCCGGGCCTCGCGGAGTGGGCCGGTGGACGCGGCGCCGCCGTGCGTACGGCCGCCCGTTCCCGCCTCCCGTCCTGGCTCCGAGCCGAGCGAGGGAGAGCCCCCACGTGACCATCGCGCCCGCCGATCCGGCCGCAGCGATCGAGACCGACGGACCCGGCACCGTACTGCTGCGGACCCTGACCGATCTCACCGCCGACCTCCCGGACACCGACCCCGGCAAGGTCGCCGCCGCCGCCCTGCGCGGCCGCAGCGCGGGCGCGGACGAGGCGGAGCTGCGCGAGCTGGCCACCGAGGCCGCCGCCGGACTGATCGCCGAGGACCCGGCGTACTCCCGGCTCGCCGCCCGGCTGCTCACCGTCACCATCGCCGACGAGGCCGCCGGACAGGGCGCGTCCTCCTTCTCGGCCTCCGTCGCCGTCGGCCACCGCGAGGGCCTGATCGCCGACCGCACGGCCGCGTTCGTCGCCGCGCACGCCGCGCGCCTCGACGCGCTGATCGACCCGGCGGGCGACGACCGCTTCGGCTACTTCGGCCTGCGCACCCTCTACTCCCGCTACCTGCTGCGCCACCCGATCACCCGCCAGGTGATCGAGACCCCGCAGCACTTCATGCTGCGCGTCGCGAGCGGTCTCGCCGAGGACGAGTCGACGCGCGCCGTCGACGAGGTGGCCGCGCTGTACGGGCTGATGAGCCGCCTGGACTACCTGCCCTCCTCCCCCACCCTCTTCAACTCCGGCACCCGCCACCCGCAGATGTCCTCCTGCTACCTGCTCGACTCCCCGCAGGACGAGCTGGACTCCATCTACGACCGCTACCACCAGGTCGCGCGCCTGTCGAAGCACGCGGGCGGCATCGGCCTCTCGTACTCCCGCATCCGCGCCCGCGGTTCGCTGATCCGCGGCACCAACGGGCACTCCAACGGCATCGTGCCGTTCCTGAAGACGCTGGACGCCTCCGTCGCCGCGGTGAACCAGGGCGGCCGCCGCAAGGGCGCCGCCGCGGTCTACCTGGAGACCTGGCACGCGGACATCGAGGAGTTCCTGGAGCTCCGCGACAACACCGGCGAGGACGCCCGCCGCACGCACAACCTGAACCTGGCGCACTGGATCCCGGACGAGTTCATGCGCCGGGTCAACGCGGACGCCGCGTGGTCGCTGTTCTCCCCCGCCGACGTGCCCGAGCTCGTCGACCTGTACGGCGCGGAGTTCGACGCCGCGTACCTCAAGGCGGAGGCCGCGGGCCTGGCCAAGAAGTCCATGCCGGCGCGTGACCTGTACGGCCGGATGATGCGTACCCTCGCGCAGACCGGCAACGGCTGGATGACCTTCAAGGACGCGTCCAACCGGACCGCCAACCAGACCGCCGAGCCCGGCTCGGTAGTCCACTCCTCGAACCTCTGCACCGAGATCATCGAGGTCACCGACGACGGCGAGACGGCCGTCTGCAACCTGGGCTCGGTCAACCTCGGCGCCTTCGTCGTCGGTTCGGACATCGACTGGGCGCGGCTCGACGAGACCGTGCGCACCGCCGTCACCTTCCTCGACCGGGTCGTCGACATCAACTTCTACCCGACCGAGCAGGCCGGCCGCTCCAACGCCCGCTGGCGGCCGGTGGGCCTGGGCGCGATGGGCCTCCAGGACGTCTTCTTCAAGCTGAAGCTGCCCTTCGACTCGGCCGAGGCCCGCGCGCTGTCCACCCGGATCGCCGAGCGGATCATGCTGGCCGCGTACGAGGCCTCCGCCGACCTCGCCGAGCGCAACGGCCCGCTGCCCGCCTGGGACAAGACCCGCACCGCGCGCGGTGTGCTGCACCCTGACCACTACGACGTGGAGCTGAACTGGCCGGAGCGCTGGGCCGCGCTGCGCGAGCGGATCGCCGCCGTCGGCATGCGCAACAGCCTGCTGCTCGCCATCGCGCCGACCGCGACCATCGCCTCGATCGCCGGCGTCTACGAGTGCATCGAGCCGCAGGTCTCCAACCTGTTCAAGCGCGAGACGCTCTCCGGCGAGTTCCTCCAGGTCAACTCGTACCTGGTCGACGAGCTGAAGGCGCTCGGCGTGTGGGACGCGCAGACCCGTGAGGCGCTGCGCGACTCCAACGGCTCGGTGGCCGGCTTCACCTGGGTGCCCGCCGAGGTGCGCGAGCTGTACCGCACGGCCTGGGAGATCCCGCAGCGCGGCCTGATCGACATGGCCGCGGACCGGACCCCCTTCCTGGACCAGTCGCAGTCGCTGAACCTGTTCATGGAGACGCCGACCATCGGCAAGCTGTCGTCGATGTACGCGTACGCCTGGAAGCAGGGTCTGAAGACCACGTACTACCTGCGCTCCCGCCCGGCGACCCGGATCGCCCGCGCCGCCCAGGCCGCCGCCCCCATCCCCGTCCAGCAGGTCGCCGACCCCGACGCCGTCGCCTGCTCCCTTGAGAACCCCGAGTCCTGCGAGGCCTGCCAGTAATGACCGCCGAGAACAAGAACCTGCTCGACCCGGGCTTCGAACTGACCCTGCGTCCGATGCGCTACCCGGACTTCTACGAGCGCTACCGCGACGCGATCAAGAACACCTGGACCGTCGAGGAGGTCGACCTCCACTCGGACGTCGCCGACCTCGCCAAGCTCACCCCCGGTGAGCAGCACATGATCGGGCGCCTGGTCGCCTTCTTCGCGACCGGCGACTCGATCGTGGCCAACAACCTGGTCCTGACGCTCTACAAGCACATCAACTCCCCGGAAGCGCGCCTGTACCTCTCGCGCCAGCTCTTCGAGGAAGCCGTCCACGTCCAGTTCTACCTGACGCTCCTGGACACCTACCTCCCCGACCCGGACGACCGGGCGGCGGCCTTCGCGGCCGTCGAGAACATCCCCTCCATCCGCGAGAAGGCGCAGTTCTGCTTCCGCTGGATGGACTCGGTGGAGAAGATCGACAAGCTGGAGACCCAGGCCGACCGCCGCCGTTTCCTCCTCAACCTGATCTGCTTCGCCGCCTGCATCGAGGGCCTGTTCTTCTACGGCGCCTTCGCGTACGTGTACTGGTTCCGCTCCCGCGGTCTGCTGCACGGCCTGGCCACCGGCACCAACTGGGTGTTCCGCGACGAGACCATGCACATGGACTTCGCGTTCCAGGTCGTGGACACCGTCCGCAAGGAGGAGCCGGAACTCTTCGACGACGAGCTCCAGGCCCAGGTCACCGCGATGCTGAAGGAGGCCGTCGAGGCGGAGCTCCAGTTCGGCCGCGACCTGTGCGGCGACGGCCTGCCGGGCATGAACACCGAGTCGATGCGCGAGTACCTCCAGTGCGTCGCCGACCAGCGCCTCGTCCGCCTGGGCATCCCCCCGGTCTTCGGCTCGGAGAACCCGTTCGCCTTCATGGAACTCCAGGGCGTCCAGGAACTCACCAACTTCTTCGAGCGACGGCCGTCCGCGTACCAGGTGGCGGTCGAGGGGTCTGTGGACCTGGACGAGGACTTCTAGGACTCGGTCCGACCTCTGGTACGTACGTGGAAGGGGCCCCGCAGCGGTGACGGTGCGGGGCCCTTCGGCGTACCGGTCATCTCCGGCAGACGAGGATTCCCCCGAGGCAGGTGATCTCGTACGCGCCGTGGCGGGCGATGTGTTCGGTGAGGAGTACGCGGGCGCGGTCGATGGTCGCGTCGAAGGGAACGTCGTGCTGGTCCGACCAGGCGCGGTAGGAGGCCATGTGAGCGATGACCGGCTCGGGGTCGCGGACCGTGATGGTCCCGGGCAGTTCCGCAACCTCCACCTGGCTGAACTCCTCGCCGAGGAAGGCCGGGGCCTTCTCCAGGGAGAAGCGGGCACTGAGGGAGATGCGGGCCGGGCCTCGGTCGATGCCGAGGACGTCGCCGGCGGCCCGTTGCCAGAGGTCGTCGAGTTCGGCCTTGTCGCGGTCGCCGTTGGTGGAGGCGATCACCAGCCCGTCGCGGGCCACGACCCGGGCCAGTTCCCTGACCGCTTGGGGAATATCGGGCACGTGGTAGAGCATGTGAAGCGCGAGAGCGGCATCGGTGCTCCCCGCCGCCAGCGGAAGCCTCGCCGCGTCCGCCACGGCGACCGGGCCGGGGACGCCGACAAGGATTCCGGGGGCAATGTCGAAGCCGAGCAGGGACAGGTCGGGGCGGTCCTGACGGAGCCGCTGGATGAACTTGCCGTTGCCACAGCCGATATCGACGACGCGCCCGCGTACGTCGCCCAGCCGCTCGGCGACGAGGCCGGGGAGGTCGTACCGAGGCGTCTGCCACTGGTAGAGCGACTGCCGGGCGGCCAGGTCCCGGTCCCCGTTGTAGGCGCTGCCCGCCAGGCGGGCGCGGTCGGTGACGGCGGCGTCATGGGCGGCTGACAGGTCGGTCACGTCGGCAACTCCGGAGGGTGGGCGGCGGACTGGGACGCACGGACGGCCGTGTGCTGGAGTCGGTCGCGCAGATGAAGCGCCTGCACGGCTCCACCGTACTGCGGCCCTTCCAGCTCCCGCCCGAGAACGGTGAGCCGGTGCACGATACTGGCCGACATGCGCTCCGGCGAGGACTGGAGAACGAAGGCGAGCATCGCCTCCGTGCCCTCCAGGTCGCCCAGGAGCAGATGGCCGCTCGCCAGATCGAGGTGCGCGGCGAACAGATCACCGACCGACTGGTCATCTCCGTCCCCACTGCGATAGAGGCGGATCGCCGTGTCCGCGCTGACGATGGCCCGGTGGACGTGCTCCCGCCCTCCCACGGCCAGGAGGGTCGTTCCGGCATACGCGAACTGCTTGGCGGCAGGGAAGTCGAAGACTCCCAGTACCTCGTCCCCACCCGAGATCGCCTCGCGCGATCGTTCGGCGTCCGACAGGGCGGCGAGCGCCCCGGCCGAGTCGCCGATTATCGCCAACGCCCGGGCCTCCAGACTCGCCAGCCGTGCGCCGATGCTGCCGCTCGCCCTGTGCCGCCGGCCGGCCTGCGCCAGCCGGGCCGCCTGCTCGTACCGGCCTGTCCAGTACGCGATCAACGACTCCACAGCCCGTACCCAGGCCAGCATCCCCTCGTGCCCCGCCGCCTCGGCGCAGGCCCGTGCGGTGCGGGCGTGGGTGGCGGCGGAGTCGTAGGCGCCCAGGTCAAGGCAGACGTGTGCGGACAGGCCGCAAAGGCGAGAGGCGGAGAGGTAGAGGTCGCTGGTCTGCCTCGGGTGCTGCCGCCCACGCAGCAGCTCGAACACCCCGTCCCGTAACCGCCTGATCTCGACGTACTGCTCCATCAACGGGTGGCTGACGTACGTACGGGCAAGCCGACCGACGTCCGCCTCCAACTGCTCGACGACGAACTCGTCAGCGTTGCGGTGCGCAATGAACCGAGCGAAATCGGCCGAGTGCGCCGCATCCTCCGACAATGGGACCCCGCGAAAGCAGCTTTCCCCGGGTGACGGCACGGACAGCGTGATCTCGGCATCAGCCCCGTCGCGCTGCCCCTTACTCGTAGCAACGGCCAGGTCGAGCAGGGCGACATCGACACCGAAGATCTGTGCCAGGTACCTCCGCGCGTAGGGAATCGGGATCCGCGCTTCGCGCTCGTACCGCCCGATCTCCTTGCCGGTCTTCGCGGAACGCCCCTCCAGGGCGTTGTACTCGTCAGCAACCCTCTGCTGGCTCCAGCCGCGCGCGATGCGCAGCCGGACGAGCAGGGCACCGATCCCGGTGTCGCCCATGCCGTCTCCCAGGAACACGTGGTCTCTGGCCCCCATAGTGGCCCCCGCCTTGGCCCCCGCGCTGGCTCCCGACTCAAACGAGGGAAGCCGCTTTGCTGTTGACCATGGCAAGCGAACTCACCAACAGGTCACCCAGCACCGCCCTGGATCTCCTTCCGGGCACGGTTCGACACCACACCAGGCTCTTCCCTCGCCGCCGCACCACTCCGCGCGCCGCTCGTGACTTCGTCGTCGCCGTGCTGACCGAGTGGGGCGAGACCAGCCGCCTCGACGACATGCGGCTGTGCACGTCGGAACTCGTCACCAACGCCGTAGTTCATGGTGCGCCCGTGGGCCGGCTGGTCCTCGTACGCGTCGAGTCCCTCGACGAGAAACTGCGGATCGAGGTCCACGACAGCGGCGAGAGCACGCCCACGCAGCGGGTTCCCGAGGAATCCGCCGTCGACGGCCGCGGTCTGTTGATCGTCGCCGCGACCGCCGACGACTGGGGCGTGAAGGAGCGGACCGGGCCCGGGAAGTGCGTCTGGGCCGCATTCGACCGTACCGCGAGCGGGGCCTTGCCCGTGCCGCCCTACACCAACGGCCCTCAGGGAGACACCTCGTGACCACGTTCCCGGTCTCGCCGAACACCGTTCTCGCCAACGCCCTCCACCACGCCGAAGACGTCCTGACCCCCCGTATCCTCGCCAGCCCGCCCGAGCGGATCATCCTGGTCGTCGGCACCCAGATCAACGGCGCCCCGCACATCGGCACCTCGCTCGTGCAGTCCCTGGCCTTCGCCATGGCCGCCCGCCTGCGCGACCGCTTCGGCCTCCCCACCGAGGTCCTCTTCAGCGCCCTCGACAACGCCCCGTACGAGCTGGCAACCGACCCGGCCAGTGGACACCGCTACCAACGCGCCTACGCCCACGCCCTCGGCGAGCATGCACTGCTCGACCTCGTCACCGCCCTGTACCAACCGCTCTTCACGGCCCTCTCCAGGCGCCTGGGCATCCCGCACCGCATCGAGACGTACACCCACCAGCAGGCCGGCGAGCACTACCGCCGCACCTGGCTCCGGCTCCTCCCCCGCATCGACGCCGCCCGCTGGTGGCTCGCCCCCTCCACCGGCGCCCCGCACCTCCGCGTCCCCTGCCCGCACCCCGACTGCGGCTGGGCCGAGAAGCACGCCGAACGCACACGGGTCCACCTCACCAGCCCCGAGACAGCGCAAGTCTCCGCCGTCTGCCTCCACCACGGCCCGTACGAGGCCACCATCACGCCCACCACCGGCGGCTACCTCGACCTCGCCACCCTCTACCGCAACCTGGTCAAGGAACTCGCCCTGACCAGCCCCCAGGGCACCCTGCACGTCATGGTCAAGGGCGGCGACTGGGTCTTCGGCTCCCACCTCGTCGACGAGGCCCTCCAGGCCGTGGGTCTCACCCGCGCCCAGCTCCCGGCCCGCCTGTTCTGCCCCCAGGTCGTCACCGACACCGGCGCCAAACTGTCGAAATCCCTCATACGAGAAGGCCACGCCCCCTTGCCCGAGGGAGCGGCCCCTTGGATGCTCGACACCCGGCAGTGGCCCGGCACGGTCACCGAGTACGCCGACCAACTGCTCGCCATGGCCGAGACCCTGCTCTCCGACCCCCGCCACTTCTTCCGCTCGTACTCGGCCGCCGAGATCGGCCGCCTGATCACCGCACCCTCCCCCAGGAGCGCTCTCTCCCGATGACCGACCGCACCGCCCGCGTCCGCGAGCTCAACCTCTACCGCCAGTACTTCGAACTCGTCGCCGCGGGCACCAAGACCATCGAAGTGCGGGTCAAGTACCCGCACCTCGCCGACCTCGCCGCCGGCGACACCATCCGCTTCCGCATCAAGGACACTGACGAGACCTGCGACGTCGAAGTCCTCCGGGTCACCGAGTACCCCGACTTCGAAGCCCTCCTCGACGGCGAGGGCCCGACCAACGTCAACCCGACCGCCACCCGCGACCAGCAACTCACCAACATCCGCACCATCTACGGCCCCGAGAAGGAAGCCCTCGGCGCCCTCGCCATCGAGATCGAAAGGGCCCCTCACCGGTGACGGTGAGGGGCCCTTTGGCGGAGACGCGCCAGGTCAGTCGTTCGCGACGACCGGGTAGCGCGGGGTGCCCTCTTCCATCTGGCGGAGGGCGTCCTTGCGGTCGCGCTTGGAGAGGCGGTCGATGTACAGGTAGCCGTACAGGTGGTCCGTCTCGTGCTGGAGGCAGCGGGCGAAGTAGCCGGTGCCCTGGACCTTGATCGGGTTGCCCTGGGCGTCCTGGCCGTGGACCACGGCGTAGTCCGGGCGGGCCAGCTCGGCGTAGGCGGTCGGGACCGAGAGGCAGCCCTCGTTGGACTCGTCGAGGGAGCGGCGGTCGGCCGGGAGCTCCTGGAGGACCGGGTTGCAGACGGTGCCGACGTGCCGGACGCCCTCGTCGTCCATGCAGTCGTAGACGAAGACCTTCAGGTCCACGCCGATCTGGTTCGCGGCCAGGCCGACGCCCTCGGCGGTCTTCTGGCTGGCGAACATGTCGTCGATCAGCTGCGCGAGCTCGTCGCCGAACTCGGTGACGTCCTTGCACTCCCGGTGGAGCACCGGGTTGCCGACGACCGTGATCGGACGCGAGGTGCCCCGCTCACGGTGCGCGAGCTCACGCTCCTCGCAGTCCTCCGTGTCGACGACGAAGCCGTCGTTGATCTGCTCGTCCGTCTCCTGCTGCGCCATGTCCGGCCGCGCCCTTCTGAAAACCCGATTCCGTCGGAGGACAGCCTACGGGCCCGGGGCCGTGGCCTCAGCAGACCTCTTCGAGATCCCGCCACTCGCGGCTGTCCGGGCTGTCCGCGACCCAGCCGTCGAGCAGGCCGCGCACCAGGCCCGCCGGGGCGGCGATCCCGCACTCCCGCTCCGGCACCCACAGCTCGCCGGGCGAGCGGTGGCCGAGCGGGCCGGGGTGGCCGGGCTCGCTGTGGTCGTGCGGGTCCAGGTGCTCGCCCTCGCCCTCGGCGCTGGGCATGGTCGACTCCGAGCAGGCCCGGCAGAGCAGCCGTACGGAGGAGGACCAGTCCTCGGCGGCGAAGCCCGCGTCGGCGGCGAGCTGCTCCAGGGCGTCCCGGTCGGCCTCGGTGGCGGCCTCCAGGAGGACCACCCAGGTGGGGACGGGCGACGGGGCCCACAGCTCGATCTCGTCGAAGACCGGGTACGAGGGGCCCGCGCTGGTGGTCCGCTCGCCGTTCGGGACGCCGTCGTGCAGGACGACCTCGCCCCAGCGGCGGCCCGAGGAGGGCAGCGGGATGGAGAGGACCTCGATCCGGGCCGGGTCGAGCCTGCGGCCCCACACGACCTCGGCCTCGCCCTCCGGGGAGAGCCGCACGGCCGCGCTGCCCAGCTCCATGCCGGCCGGCTCGCCGGTGCCGGCGGCGGCCCCGGGGACCTTCAGGCCGTAGGCCTGCCAGGCGCGGCGGGCCAGCGGCCAGTCCTGGAGCGCGGTGGCGGCGATGCCGACGTTCCACCAGTCGGGGGCGCCGGTCTCCTTGTCGAGCAGGGCGACCGCGCGCAGCCCGGCGGCCCGGGCCTGCTCCCAGTCGTGCCGGAACTTGTGCAGCAGGGCCAGGTTGAACCAGGACTCGGAGAGCCAGGGCTCCAGGTCCGCCGCACGCGTCAGCAGCGCGCCCGCGTCCTCGTACCGGCCGTCGCCGATCAGCGTGAACGCGCGGTCGGTGGCCTGCCGCCACGAGGCGGAGGGCCGATGCCGTACCTTCCCGAAGATCCTCACGATTCCCGCCTGCCGGTCGCTTCACCCTCTTGTTCGCATCCAACCATGCCCGGTCGGACGCGCGCTCATTACCCATGGGTTACCCCGGTGGGACTGGGGCGATACCCCTCGTGGCACCGCCGCGGGCGAGCACCCTGGCGAGGGATTCGACGACGTCCGGGTGGTAGTCGCGGGCGGTGCCGAGCCGGAGGCGTTCCAGGGCGCCGAGGCCGCCGCACGCGGTGGTGGCGGCGAGGTCGTCGTACGCGTTGACGGCGCGGACGATGCGGGCGGGGAGTGGCTGGTCCCGGTACGGGTCGGCCTGGCGTTCCACTACGACGGCGACGGCCGTCGCGACCCCGGTCTGGCGCACCACGGCCCCGCCCAGCAGGGCGATCCTGCGCTGTTCCTCGGGCGGCAGGAGGGCGGTCGCGCCGCCCTCGACCGGGTCGACGAGGGAGAGCTGTCCGATGTCGTGCATGAGCGCCGCGTATTCGAGGACGGTCAGCTCGGCGCCGGTCAGGCCCAGCTCGCGGCCGACGGCCCGGCTGAGCTCGGCGACCCGGCGGGCGTGGCCCTGCGGGGTGCAGCCGGCGATCTCGGTGGCGCGGGCCAGCGAGGCGATGGTCTGCCGGTTGGTGGTGCGCACCGCCGCGTACCGCCGGTAGGAGACCTGGGTCAGCAGCAGCGGTACGGCGAACACGGGCAGCGCCCACAGTCCGGCGACGGCCACGCCGAGGGCCATGACGGTGCCGGTGGCGCAGACCGCGGAGCCGATGCCGGGCAGGGCGCGCAGCTGGTCGCGCAGGAGCGGGCCGTACGGGTGGCCGGTGCGGGCGCGGTGCAGCAGGGCGGCGAGGACGGCGTCGCAGAGGGCGGTGAGGAGCAGCAGCAGGAGCAGGAAGAGGGCGTACGCGGGGCCGTGGCCGAGGTAGGCGGTGACGGCGCCCGTGTTGAAGAGCGGCTGGAAGCAGAGGGCGGCGAAGCCGACGGTGAGGACGCGCCGGGCCAGGTGGTCGGGGTCGGGCCCGTGGCCGCGGGCCACGTGCGGGACGATCCCGGCGAGGCCGCCCGCGACGGCGACGGCGACGGTCTGCAGGACGCCGTGGGTGGTGGTGTGGCCCGCGTTCTCACCGAGCAGGGCGTAGGCGAGGGCTCCGGCGGCGGCGAGCGGAGCCGGTTCCCGCTCGCCGGGCTGGGCCCCCCAGCGGGCCAGCTCACCCAGGGCGATGAGGGCGCCGAAGGCGAAGGCGACCCCGGGTTCGTCGACACCGCGCCAGAGGGTGACGGCGATGCCGGCGAGGGTCAGCAGCAGGGCCAGGGCGCGTACGGCGCCGACGGTGGCTCGGCCGGTGCTCACGCGTGCTCCTCGGCGGGCCGGGCCGGCCGGGCCGGAGCCGGAACCGCCGCAGCCGCCGGGGCCGGAGAAGCCGCCGGAGCCACCGCGGCTGCGGGGACCACCGCTGCCGCCGGGGCCGGAGAGGCCGCCGAAGTCGCCGGAGCCACCGAGCCCGCCTGCGCCCCCGCGACCACCGGAACCGCCGCAGCCGCCGGGCCCGCCGCCGAAGCCGCCCCCGCCGTCCCCCCGACCGCCCCACTCCGGGCCCCCGGCAGCGGCGCCGTCGTCTCGTCCGCCGTCACCTCCGTCTGCCACCCCTGCCGGGCGAGCGCGCGGGCGAGGGCCTCGACCATGCGCGGGTCGAACTGGGTGCCCGCGCACCGCGCCAGTTCGGCCAGGGCCGTGTCGACGGGGCGGGCGCGGCTGTAGGAGCGGGTGGAGGTCATGGCGTCGAAGGCGTCGGCCACGGCGACCACGCGGGCGTACTCGGGGATCTGGTGGCCCTTGAGTCCGTACGGGTAGCCGGTGCCGTCCATGCGTTCGTGGTGGTGGAGGATCGCGGTGCGGGCCTCGCCGAGGAAGCCGATGCCGCGGACCATCTCGTGCCCGTACTCGGGGTGCAGCTCGATGATCCGGCGCTCCTCGGGGGTGAGCGGCCCGTCCTTGCGCAGCACCCGGGTGGGGACGCCCAGTTTGCCGACGTCGTGGAGGATGCCGGCGAAGCGGACGACCTCCAGGCGGGCCTCGGCCATGCCGAGCTCCTGGGCGATCAGGACGGAGGCGCGGCCGACCCGTTCGCTGTGGCCGCGGGTGTAGCGGTCCTTGATGTCGACGGCCTGGACGAGGGCCCGGATGGTGGCCTGGTGGGCGGCCCGCTCGCGGTGGTACTGGGCGAAGACCCAGCAGGAGATGTACATGGGCAGCAGGACGAAGAGCGCGGCGACCGGCCCGTACGGGCTGCGCCAGAGCACGGCCGTCATCAGTCCGGCGAGGCCGTGCACGGCGTGCGGGGCGAGGGCGCGGCCGAGCAGTCCGCGCCAGGCGGCCCGGGCCGGGAGCTGTTCGGCGGTGGCCCGGATGCCGCCGTCGAGGGCGGTGAGGGTGAGGCAGAGGGCGAGCGCGGCGGCGCCGGCCGGCAGCAGGGCGTACGGGAAGTCGGGGGTGTCGGGCCCGAGTCCGAGGGCGGCGTGGCAGTGGAAGAGCCGGGCGGCGTGCGAGGCGGTCCAGACGGCGAGCGCGAGCTGGGCGGCCCGCCAGACGCGGCGGGCCCCGGCGGGCGGGTGTTCGACGCGGCCGAGGAGGGCGCCGGGCACGGCGGTGAGCGCGGCGGCTGCGGGCGGCAGGAGCAGCGCGGAGGCGATCAGGACGGGGAAGAAGGAGCCGGCGGTGAGCGGGGCCGAGCCGCCGTGGGCGCGGGCGGCGAGCGAGCAGCGGGCGGGCAGTTCGCACAGCGCGTAGAGGGCGGCGAGCAGCAGCACGGCGCGCCAGGGCGTGCCGGCGCCGGGGCGCAGCGCGGGCAGGGCGGCCGCGGTGGCGGCGAGCAGGGCGCAGCCGATGTACACGCGTGCCGTTCGCGGAATGCCCTTGACGCCCATCACGCCCGTCACGCTAGCGAGTTGAGGCGCCGTCGACGGGCCGCCCGGGGTGATTCGCACCATCGGGTGATACAAGCCGATGGACACACCGAAGGCCGGGCGACACGCTCGCCCGGCCTTCGCGGTGTGGGTGCGGTGCCGCCCTACTGCTCCTGGGGCGCGGCCGCGACGTCCTGCTCGGGCACGCTGTGGCCCGAACGGATGAGGTCGATCCGGCCCATCACCTTGGCGCGCAGGTCGACCGGCACGTCATCGCTGCCGCAGCAGCGCTTGACCAGCTTCTTCACCGCCTGTTCGAGGCCGTACTTCTCCAGGCAGGGGGAGCACTCCTCGAAGTGCACCTCGAACTTGGTGCAGTCGGTGTCGGGCATCTCTCTGTCGAGGAACTCGTAGAGATGGTCCAGGACCTCTGAGCAGTCCGTCTCGTGCGGATCTCCGCAGCTCATGAGCCCGAGCCTTTCAGATCGTGCGACTCTCCGGCGCCCGCGGGAACCAGCCCGCGGTCACGGGCGTAGTCCTCGAGCATGCCGCGCAGCTGGCGGCGGCCCCGGTGCAGCCGGGACATCACCGTACCGATGGGTGTACCCATGATGTCCGCGATCTCCTTGTACGCAAAGCCCTCTACATCCGCCAGATAGACGGCGATGCGGAACTCCTCGGGGATCGCCTGGAGCGCCGCCTTCACGTCGGAGTCCGGCAGGTGGTCCAGGGCCTGCGACTCGGCCGAGCGCAGACCGGTCGACATGTGCGACTCGGCGCGGGCGAGCTGCCAGTCCTCGATCTCCTCGGCGGCCGAGCGCTGGGGCTCGCGCTGCTTCTTGCGGTACGAGTTGATGAAGGTGTTCGTGAGGATCCGGTACAGCCACGCCTTGAGGTTGGTGCCCTCGCGGAACTGGTGGAAGGAGCCGTACGCCTTGGCGTAGGTCTCCTGCACCAGGTCCTCCGCGTCCGCGGGGTTGCGCGTCATGCGCAGCGCGGCCGAGTACATCTGGTCGAGGTAGCCGAGGGCGTCCCGCTCGAAGCGCGCGTTGCGCTCCTCGGTCGTCTCCTCGGGGCCGTCGTCGGTCCCTGTGTCGGTCCCAGTGACCGGACCCACCTCCTCCAGCGCTGCGGCGAACCCGAACGCGGACCCGCTCGCTTCGGAGGATAGACGAGGAACCTCTCCGTCCGCCGCCCGAGCGGGGGCGATCTTGGGCGCGGGCAACACCGTCCAATCCAGGTCAGCGGCCTGCGCGCGCTCGGGGCAGATGGTCGAACCCATGCGACGGACTCCCTCTTCCTGCGCTCTCACGCACCGATGTCCGTCACAACAGCGGTGCCGCGCCCGGCATTCCCGGGCGGCCCGCCGGGTCACCGAAGTGACGAGACCCACGCGGTCACTTCACGCACGATCACCTCGACGGCCTCCTCCTGGGAGAGCGGGGCGCGCTTGGCGACGGCGAAGCCGTGGTCGCCGTACGGCACCTCGGCGAGCGTGTACGGGCCGTCCGGGAACTCCTCCGGCCCGCCGAAGGGGTCGTTGCCGCCCTGGACGACGAGGGTGGGGACGCCGGAGCCGAGGAGCTCGGCGGCCCGGGAGCTCTCCGGCCTGCCCGGCGGGTGCAGCGGGAAGCTCAGCGCGAGCACGGCGGCGGCGCCGAGCTCGGCGGCGGTGCGGCAGGCGACCCGGGCGCCCGCGCTGCGTCCGCCGGCGATCACCGGCAGGCCGGGGGCGGCGAGGGCGGGCCACAGGCCGCGCCAGCCGGTGTCGAGGGTCTTCGGGGCGGGGGCGACCTTCTTGCCGGCCACCCGCCAGGGCTGCTCGACGAGGGCCACGGTCACGTCGTGCGCGGGCAGCGCGGCGGCCAGGGCCACCAGGTCGCGGGCCTCGATGCCGCCGCCGGCGCCGTGGCTCAGGGCGAGCACGGCCCACGGCTTCCTCGCGGCGGCCCAGGTGATGCGGGCGTCCCCGGCGTCGGTCGCGACGATCTCGGTCTTGGTCTTGGTCACGGGCCCATCCTCTCCCCCGGAGAGCCGGAACGGGCTCAGAAGAGCGTGCCCACCTCCGGCCCCGCCAGCTCCGTCAGGAGTTCGGGCCCGTTGTTCCGTACGTTGCTGACGGCGGTCGGCACCGGGTAGGCGCGCATCAGGCCCTCCGGCGGCGGGGTGAGCAGCGAGCGCAGCTCGTCGAGTCCGGTGCGGGCCGGGTCCAGCCAGGCGTCCCAGCGGTCCGGGGTGAGCATCAGCGGCATCCGGGGGTGGATGTCGGCGAGCGAGCGCGGGCCCTCGGCGGGGGCGACGCCGAGGGGGCCGCTCTCCGCCTCCGTGGTGACCACGGAGCAGGTCACCCACCAGGCCTGCGGGTGGTCGTCGGGCAGGGTCCGGTCGCGCCAGAACTCGTAGAGCCCGGCCATGGCGAAGACGGAGCCGTCGGCGGGGGTCACGAAGTACGGCTGCTTGCGGGGGCGCTTCTTCTTGCCCTCGACCTCCAGCTCGCGTTCGTCGGAGCCGGTCACCCACTCGTAGTAGCCGTCGGCGGGCAGGATGCAGCGCCGGGTGGCGAACGCCTTCTTGAAGGAGGGCTTCTCGTGCACGGTCTCCGCGCGGGCGTTGATCATCCGGGCGGCGCCCTCCGGGCTCTTCGCCCAGGACGGCACGAGCCCCCACTTCAGGACGCGCATCTGGCGAACCGGCCGCCGGGATTCCGCGTCCTTAAGAGGACGCTCCAGGATCGCGTAGACCTCCTTGGTGGGGGCCACGTTCCAGTCGGGGGCCAGGGTCTCCTCCGGCTCCCACCTCTCCACCTCGAAGACGTCGACCAGATCCTCGGGGCGCCTGCTCGCCGCATACCGTCCGCACATGAGTGCCACACTGCCACGGTCCCGCCGCCTACTGAGGAGCCCGTCCGAAAAATGAGCCTCTCCCAGGGCGTACTCGACCCGCAGACCGCGCCCGCGCAGTGGATCGTGATCGCCACGGCGGTCGCCGCGCTGGCCGCGGTGGTGCCCCGCTCCCTGTGGCGCCTGTCCCGCAACGCGATCACCATCGCCCACGAGGGCGGCCACGGCCTGGTCGCGCTCGCCACCGGGCGGCGGCTCCAGTCGATCCGGCTGCACTCGGACACCAGCGGGCTGACGGTCTCGCGCGGGCGGCCCACCGGCATCGGCATGATCCTGACGGCCGCGGCCGGCTACACCGCCGCCCCCCTGCTCGGCCTCGGCGGGGCCGCGCTGCTCGGCGCGCACCGGGTGACGCTGCTGCTGTGGCTGGCCACGGCGCTGCTCGTGGCGATGCTGGTGATGGTCCGCAACGCGTACGGGATCTTCACCGTGCTGCTCACCGGCGGCGTCTTCCTGCTGGTGTCCTGGCTGACCGGCCCGGACGTCCAGTCGGCCTTCGCGTACGCGGTGGTCTGGTTCCTGCTGCTCGGCGGCGTCCGGCCGGCCTTCGAGCTCCAGTCGAAGCGGCGCCACGGCGGGGCCCCCGACTCGGACGCCGATCAGCTCGGACGGCTCACCCATGTGCATCCCACGCTGTGGCTGTTCTTCTTCCACGCGGTCTCCCTCTGCGCCCTGATCGGCGGAGGACGCTGGCTCCTGGGCGTGTAGTCCCCCCGTAAAGTGAGGGCATGACCGAAAGCTCCGCGCACCCCGATCCGCTGACCGGCCTCTGGCCCGCCCCGTACGCCGGGGGTGCCGGCGGTGCCGTGGACGCCACCGTCACCGTGCCCGGATCGAAGTCGGTCACCAACCGCGCCCTCGTGCTCGCCGCGCTCGCCGCCGAGCCCGGCTGGGTGCGCCGCCCGCTGCGCTCGCGCGACACCCTGCTGATGGCGGAGGCGCTGCGCACCCTGGGCGTGAAGATCGAGGAGGGCGTCGGCCCGGACGGCACCGGCGAGGCCTGGCGGGTCATCCCGGCGGGGCTGCGCGGCCCGGCGACCGTGGACGTCGGCAACGCCGGCACGGTCATGCGCTTCCTGCCGCCGGTCGCGGCCCTCGCCGAGGGGCCGGTCCGCTTCGACGGCGACCCGCGCTCCCACGAGCGCCCGCTGCACGGCGTCATCGACGCGCTGCGCGCCCTCGGCGCCCGGATCGACGACGACGGGCGCGGCGCGCTGCCGATGACCGTGCACGGCGGCGGCTCCCTGGAGGGCGGTGTCGTGGAGATCGACGCCTCCTCGTCCTCCCAGTTCGTCAGCGCCCTGCTGCTGTCCGGCGCGCGCTTCAACCAGGGCGTGGAGGTGCGGCACGTCGGCGGCCGGCTGCCCTCGCTGCCGCACATCCGGATGACCGTCGACATGCTGCGGGCGGTCGGCGCGCAGGTCGACGAGCCGGAGCACGGCGGGCGGCCCGACGTGTGGCGGGTGGCGCCGTCCGCGCTGCTCGGGCGGGACCTGGTGGTCGAGCCCGACCTGTCCAACGCGCAGCCGTTCCTGGCGGCCGCGCTGGTCACCGGCGGCCGGGTGACCGTGCCGGACTGGCCGGCCCGCACCACCCAGCCCGGTGACGCGCTGCGGGAGATCTTCACCGCGATGGGCGGCTCCTGCGAGCTGACCGAGCGGGGCCTGACCTTCACCGGCACCGGCCGGATCCACGGCATCGACGTGGACCTGGGCGAGGTCGGCGAGCTGACCCCCGGCATCGCGGCGGTCGCCGCCCTCGCCGACTCCCCTTCGACCCTGCGCGGCGTCGCCCACCTGCGGCTGCACGAGACCGACCGGCTGGCCGCGCTGACCAAGGAGATCAACGGGCTCGGCGGTGACGTGACGGAGACCGAGGACGGGCTGCACATCCGCCCGCGCCCGCTGCGCGGCGGCGTCTTCCACACGTACCACGACCACCGGATGGCGACCGCGGGCGCGATCATCGGCCTCGCCGTCGAGGGTGTGGAGATCGAGAACGTGGCGACGACGGAGAAGACCTTGCCCGACTTCCCGAGGATGTGGACCGAAATGCTCGGAGTCTGAGTCATGCGGCGTTACGGGAAGCACACCGACGAGGACGACATCCGCCAGCGGCCCAACCGCAAGGGCAACCGTCCCCGTACCACCCTCCGTCCCAAGCACGAGGACGCCGTCGAGGGCATGGTCCTCACCGTCGACCGGGGCCGGCTCACCTGTCTGGTCGAGGACCGGATGGTGACGGCGATGAAGGCCCGCGAGCTGGGCCGCAAGGCCGCCGTCGTGGGCGACCGGGTCTCCCTGGTGGGCGATCTGTCGGGCGAGAAGGACACCCTGGCGCGGATCGTGCGGATCGGCGAGCGCAGCTCGGTGCTGCGGCGCACCGCCGACGACGACGACCCGTTCGAGCGGGTGGTCGTGGCCAACGCCGACCAGCTGGCGATCGTGACCGCGCTCGCCGACCCCGAGCCGCGCCCCCGGCTGATCGACCGCTGTCTGGTCGCGGCCTACGACGGCGGGCTCTCCCCCTTCCTGGTCCTGACCAAGTCGGACCTGGCGCCCGCCTCGGCGCTCCTTGAGCTCTACGGCGACCTGGACATCCCGTACGTGGTGGTCAACCGCGAGGAGCTGTACGACGGCGGGGCGGCGGACCGGGTGCGCGAGCATCTGGGCGACCGGGTGACGGCGTTCGTGGGGCACTCGGGCGTCGGCAAGACGACGCTGGTGAACGCGCTGGTGCCGGAGGAGCGGCGGCGGATCACCGGACATGTGAACGCGGTGACCGGCCGTGGCCGGCACACCACGACCTCGGCGCTGGCGCTGCCGCTGGACAAGGCCGAGGGCTGGGTCATCGACACGCCCGGCGTGCGTTCCTTCGGGCTGCACCACGTGGATCCGTCGCGGGTCATCCACGCCTTCCCGGACCTGGAGCCGGGGACGGAGAACTGCCCGCGGGCCTGTAGCCACGACGAGCCGGAGTGCGCGCTGGACGCCTGGGTGGCGGAGGGTCACGCCGATCCGGCCCGGCTGTACTCGCTGCGGCGGCTGCTCGCGACCCGGGAGCGACGCGAAGGCGACTGATTCGCGCACGTTTGCGGGCGCCCTCGTCTGGTAAGTGCATAATCGCACCAAGTGAGACGAAGCAGTCACCGACGGCGTGGGAGGCACTGACGATGGCGTGGCTGCTGGTGGTGGTCGCGGGCATTCTGGAGACGGGGTTCGCGGTCTGCCTCAAGCTCTCGCACGGCTTCACCCGGCTGTGGCCGACGGTCGCCTTCGCCGCCTTCGCGCTGGGCAGCTTCGGCCTCCTGACGCTGGCGCTGCGCAAGCTGGACGTGGGTCCGGCGTACGCGGTGTGGACGGGGATCGGGGCGGCCGGGACGGCGATCTACGGGATGGTCTTCCTCGGCGACCTGGTCTCCACGCTCAAGATCGTCTCGATCACGCTGGTGATCGTCGGCGTCATCGGCCTCCAGCTGTCGGGGTCGTCGCACTAGGACCCGCCCCAGGTGCCAGCGCCTCGCGCACCAGGCGCACCCGGTCGCCCTCCGACTCCCGGCCCGTGGCGGCCACCACGAAGGACAGCGCGAGCCGCAGCGCGAGCTCGCAGGAGCGGGCGGCGTCCCCCCTGCACGAAGGGTCCCCGCCGTCCGGCCCCCGCGCGATCAGCGCCGCCGCCCGGTCCCGGGCCTGGCCGAGCAGCTCCCCCGGTGAGGGAACCCCCGCGTCGGCGCGCCGCTGCTCGGGTACGGCGGCGGCGCGGGCCCCGGCGCGCGCCGGGCGCGGGGCGGGCAGCCGCTCGCCCCAGGAGCCGGTCAGCAGGGCCCGCAGCACGGGCCGGGCGGCGGCCGAGGCGACGGTCCACTCGGCGACGGCGACCAGTCGGCGGGCGGGCGGCCCCGGCTCGGCGAGCGCGGCCTCGACGCCCCGGAGGTAGCGGTCGGCCTCACGCCGTACGAGAGCGCGGGCCAGCCCCTCCTTGCTGCCGAACTCGTTGTAGAGGGTCTGCCGGGAGACCCGGGCGCGGGTCGCCACGTCGATCATCCGCACCGCGGACCAGGGCTGCGTGCCCAGGGCCGCGAGGGCGGTGTCGAGGAGGGTTTCGCGGGCAGTCGGCATCGTCGCCTCCGGACCGGCTCTGGCCGGGTCGTCACTGCGCTCAGCGTTGACGTGCGGCCACGCACTGTCAAGGGCCGCCGCGGGGCGACCCGTGTCCGGGGGATAGAGTTTCGACATGGCCGAATACCACGACGATCTGCGTCTGGCCCATGTCCTCGCGGATGCCGCGGACGCGGCCACGATGGACCGGTTCCAGGCGCTCGACCTCAAGGTCGAGACCAAGCCCGACATGACCCCGGTCAGCGAGGCCGACAAGGCCGCCGAGGAGCTGATCCGCGGTCAGCTCAAGCGCGCGAGGCCGCGCGACGCGATCCTCGGCGAGGAGTACGGGGTCGAGGGCACCGGCCCGCGCCGCTGGGTGATCGACCCCATCGACGGCACCAAGAACTATGTGCGAGGGGTGCCCGTGTGGGCGACCCTGATCGCGCTGATGGAGGCCGGCGAGACCGGCTTCCAGCCGGTCGTGGGCGTGGTCTCCGCGCCGGCCCTCGGCCGCCGCTGGTGGGCGGCGAAGGGCCTCGGCGCGTACACCGGCCGCAGCCTCGCCTCGGCGACCCGGATCGGGGTGTCGAAGGTCGGGCGCCTGGAGGACGCCTCGTTCGCGTACTCCAGCCTGACCGGCTGGGAGGAGCGCGGCCGGCTCGACGGCTTCCTCGACCTGAGCCGCGCGGTCTGGCGGACCCGCGCGTACGGCGACTTCTGGCCGTACATGATGGTCGCCGAGGGCTCGGTGGACCTGTGCGCGGAGCCGGAGCTGTCCCTGTGGGACATGGCGGCCACCGCGATCGTGGTGCAGGAGGCCGGCGGCACCTTCACCGGCCTGGACGGACGCCACGGCCCGCACAGCGGCAACGCGGTGGCGTCGAACGGACTGCTGCACGGGGAGCTGCTCAGCTACCTCGGCGGCTGAGCGGCCCCCCGTTCCCCGGCGGTGGGGCGGCCGGGCGTCAGCCCAGCTGCCACCACTGCCCGGCGTCGTTCTGGTCGCAGGCGGCCATGGAGTTCAGGTAGCCGGACCCGTTGCTCTTCAGGCACTTGCCGGTGACCGCGTTCTTGGCCATCCGCCAGCCGTTGCCGCCGTCGACCAGGTTCCACTTCTGGGCGGGCGCCACGCCGCCCCAGGGGCTGTTGAGGCCGTCACGCGTGGCCGAGCCCAGCTGCGGGATGGCCAGGTCGTTGGTGCCGCCGGCCTCCAGGACCTTGTCGTAGCCGTGGCTGATCGCGCTGGTGCCGTCGCAGTAGCGCCACACCGTCCAGGTCTGCGCGGGCGAGCCGTTGGGCGTGTAGGTGCCGACCCGCTGGCCGTCGGCCTCGTTGTTGTACGGCAGGTCGAGCGCGCCGCCCCGGTAGGTCGCCACCTCGGTGCGGGTGGAGACGGTCGGCGGGAGCGAACCGCAGTCGGTGGCCTCGGCGGCCAGCGCCGTCGGAGCGGTCGCCAGGGCCGCCCCCGCGACGGTCACGGCGACGCCGACACCGGCGGCGAGGGTACGGAGTGATGACATGGCTGTCCTTTCGGAGTGGGTACGGGTGGTGGTGACGCGGTCGCGCGTCATGCGGTGACCTGGAAGCCGTGGGCCTTGCCCAGGCGCTCCAGGGTGGTGCGGCCCGGCAGGCCGTCGGCGTCCGTGCCGCCGAAGCCGCAGCGGCGCTGCCACGCGGCGTACGCGGTCACCGTCTTGGTGCCGAAGGAGCCGTCCGCCCACTGGGCGGGCAGCAGCCCCTCGGCGGCCAGGGCGCGCTCCACCGGGAGCACGTCGGCGCGGTGCGCCGCCACGCCCTGGGCGGCGGCCGGGTCGGTGCGGGCCGCGGAGAGCACCCGGGCGAGGCTCACCACGGACTTCAGGTGGGAGCCGCTCCGGGGCTTCGCCCCGGCTCCGCCCGCGGCGGCGAAGAGCGCCGACGGGTCGATCGCGCCCGGGTCCCAGTGGTCGTTGCCCGGTACATGGACGTGGCCGAAGTGCCCGCCCTTGCCGCGCCAGTCGGAGCGGGACCGCCCCCGCCCGGCCCACACGTCGGGCACGCCCCAGGAGCGCACGGCCGCCATGAGGGCGCCGAAGCCGGGCCCCGGCTTCCAGTAGCCGGTGAACGGGGTGGCGGCGCGGGCCAGCACCTCGATCTGGACGCAGACCCGGCCGGTCCGGTTGGTCCGGGTGTCGCCGTCGTTGCGCAGCGCCCGGGCGCTGCGGTCGAGCGGCCCGAACTGGCCCAGCTTGTCGGTGGTGGGGTCGTACAGCAGGTGCGGTTCACTGCCCTGCTTGATCAGGTACGCGCCGACGGCGTCGAAGGCCGCGTTGCCCGCGCCGCTCTCGGTGGTGTGCCAGACGACCCGGGGCGGGAGGTCCGGGGTGTCCATCGGGCCGCCGATCGCGCCGTCGCCGAGGCGGACGACGCCGGGGATCCATGCCGTTCCCATCGGGTTCAGCTCCCGAAGGTCTGCACGTAGCGGCCCCAGTTGCCCCGCTGACGGGGGGCGTAACCGATGCCGATGGCGCGGTAGTTGCCGCTGAGGATGTTGGTGCGGTGGCCGGGGCTGTTCATCCACATCCGCATGGCCTCGGGGACGCTGTTGCTCGGGGTGACGTTCTCCGCGCGGGCGGTGTTGCCCGGGTATCCGGCGTCGCTGATGCGGCGGCTGAAGTCGGAGCCGTCGGTGCCGTTGTGCTGGGTGAGGTCGTTCGCCGCCATGTCGTTGGCGTGCCGCTGCGCGGCGGCCGAAAGACGGTCGTCGAGCCGCAGGTCGGGGGCGCCGACCCGGCGCCGCTCCTGGTTGACCGCGGCGAGCATCTCGTTGCGGAAGTCGCCGCCGCCGCCCGGCTGGGGCTGCGGCTGGGGCTGCGGCTGCGGACGGCCGCCGCCGGTCTGGCCGCCGCCCGTCTGGCCGGCCGGGACGAGCTGCCAGAGCTGGCCCTGGTTGGCCGTGTCGCGCCCCCACACGCCGAGCGCGGCGCCCTGGCCGTCGGCGGTGAGGTAGGCGGCGCCCTCGTTGCCGCGGGCGCTGCGCAGCAGGACGCGGCCGTTGCCGCCGTCCTCCAGGTACCAGCGCTGGTTGTCCTGGCCGTGCTCGCGGACCAGGTGGGTGGTGTAGTTGGAGAAGTTGTAGTCCATCACCATGCCCTGGCCCGGGGCGTGGGTGTTGTGGGTGAGCTGGGTCTCCAGGAGCCAGGTGCCGTTCTCCTTGGCCCAGAACACCCAGCCCTGGGCGGCGGTCCCGTTGGGCGCCCAGGCCTGGATGCGGTTGCCCTCGCCGGCCTGGCTGCCGTTGACGTCGGCGGCCCTGCCGTTGCTCGCGACGAGGGTCAAGACCTGCCCGTTCTGCGGCTGCGTCGTCATGTCGTGCGTCTCCTGTGTCCGTGTCGTTGACCTGACGGGCCATACGTTCACGGACGCCGGTAGACAAGCGGTCAACGCGCGTAGCGGAGGGGTCGGTACGGGGGCTTGTCAGGTGGATCAGGGTGTCGGCAGGCTGCCGAGCAGGGTCCGTACCGCTGCCTCCTCCTCCGCGATGCCGAGGCGTCCGTACACCTCGGCGGCGTCCTGGAGGCAGGCCCTGGCCTGGCGCGGCCTGCCGAGGGAGGCGAGCGCCGCGCCGAGGGTGTGCAGCAGGGCCGCCTCCAGGGCGGCGCTGGTCTTGCGGGCCAGCGGCAGTACGGCCTCGGCGGCCTCGGCGGCGAGCGTGGCCCGGCCGGACTCGGCGTGCAGCCGGGCGGCGAGGTCGCCGGCCGCCGCCTCGAACACGGCGACCTGGAGCCGGGCGAACTCCTCCCGCGCCCCGACGGCGTGCCCGAGCGCCGCCTCCGGGTCCCCGCACAGGCGCAGCACCCGGGCCAGGTAGTAGCGCCCGGTCGCGGCGGACACCGGTCCGGTGCCGCTCATCAGGCGGGCCCCGCGCTCGGCGGCGCTCCGGGCCTCGTCGAGGCGGCCGGTGTGGGCGGCGTTGAAGGCGAACTCCCCGAGCGCGCTGCCCTCGGCCCGCTCGGCGCCGAGCAGCCGGAACGCCCCGGCGGCCCGGCCCGCGTGCTCGGCGGCCTCGGCGTGCCGCCCGTGGATCCGGGCGTTGCCGGCCAGGGTGAGCAGCGCCTTGGCCCGGACCCGGGCGGCGGGGCCCGCGCCGTGGCCGTGGCCTTCGCCCGAGCCGTGGCCGTGGCCCGCGCCCGCGCCGTGGCCGTGGCCCGCGCCCGCGCCTTCGCCGTCGCCCGAGCCGTGGCCGTGGCCTTCGCCCGCGCCGTCACCCGCGCCGTCGCCGTCGCCGTCGCCGCACAGGCTGACCGCGCGGGCGATCTCGGCGCGCGAGTCCTCGTACCGGTTGACGTGCCAGAGCATGTTCCCGCGTACGTACCGGGCGAGGGCCTGGGGCCCGTGGGCGCCCCTGGCTTCGGCGGCCTCGGCGACCTGGGCCGCGAGGGCGGCGATGACGGCGGTCTGGGTGCGTTCGAAGAGCACCGAGCCCATCTTGTCGACGAGTTCGGCGGCCTGGGCGAGCGGCAGCGCCTCGTCCGCGCAGGCCAGGGCGACGGCCGCGGCGTGCACGGCGGCCTGCTCGCGCATCCAGCGGACGGCGGCGGCGCCGTCGGCGAGGGCCCGGCCGGTGCGGCCGACGGGCGTGTCCAGGAGGCTCTGTTCGGCCGGGTCGACCGAGCGGGCGGCCGTGTCGGCGTTACGGGCGGTCGCCAGGCAGAAGTCGAGCAGCCGGGCCGCCGCCCCGGAGCGCGCCTCGCCGGTCTCCTCGTCGGCGGCCCGGTCGCGGGCGTAGGCGCGGACCAGGTCGTGGAAGCCGTAACGGCCGAAGCCCGGGGACTGGAGCAGGTTGAGGTCGACGAGCCCTTCGAGCAGCTCGTCCGTGTCCGCCTCGGTGCGGTCGAGGAGCGCGGCGGCGCACGGCAGCGCGATCTCGGGCGCGTCGGGCAGCGAGAGCAGCCGGAAGGCGCGGGCCGCCTCGGGCGCGAGCCGGTGGTACGAGAGCGCGAAGGTCGCCTCCACGGCGCGCTCCCCGTCGTCGAGCGCGGCCAGCCGCCGTTCGTCGCGCAGCCCTTCGGCGAGCGCGGCGAGGCTCAGCGCGGGGTCGGCGGCGAGCCGGGACGCCACGATGCGGACGGCGAGCGGAAGCCGCCCGCAGGCCGCGACGATCTCCTCGGCCAGGCCGGGTTCCGCCGCGACCCGCTCGGCGCCCGCGATCCGGGTGAACAGCTCGACGGCCTCGGCGGCGGGGAGCGGATCGATCCGCAGGTGGTGGGCGCCGGCCAGGCCGGGCAGCCGGGTGCGGCTGGTGACCAGGACGGCGCAGTCGGCGGAGCCGGGCAGGAGCGGTTCGACCTGTTCGGGACCGGCCGCGTTGTCGAGGACGACGAGGACCCGGCGGCCGGTGAGCGCCGAGCGGTAGCAGGCCGAGCGCTCGGCGGCGCCGGGCGGCACCTCCGCCGCGGCCACCCCGAGGGCGCGCAGGAACTCGGCGAGCACGTCGGCGGGTTCGCGCGGCGAGCGGTCGGCGCCGCGCAGATCGGCGAAGAGCTGCCCGTCGGGGAAGCGGTCGGCCGCCCGGCGGGCCGCGTGCACGGCGAGGGTGGTCTTGCCGACGCCGCCCATGCCGTCGAGCGCGGACACCACGACGGCCCGGCCGCCCGCCCCCGCGAGCCGCTCCGCGAGGGCGTCCACGGCGCCGCCGCGCCCGGTGAAGTCCGGGAGGTCCGCCGGGAGCTGCTCGGGCGCCCGCCAGGCGGGACCGGGCTGGGCGGCCGGTGCGGGCAGCAGCGCGGGGTCGTCGCGCAGGATCCGCAGCTGGAGCCCGGCGGGCGAGTCCGGCCCCTGGTCGCCCGCGGGCAGGTCGCCCCGGGCGTCCTCGAAGACGGCGAGGGCCTCGGCCGTGCGCCCGGCCCGGTGCAGGGCGCGCATCAGGACGGCGACGAGCCGGGGGCGGCCCGGGTGCTCCAGACAGAGCGCGGCGGCCTCGGCGGTGAGGTCGGCCCGGTCGGCGAGCTCGGCGTCCAGTTCGAGCCGCTGCTCCAGCGCCCCGAGCCGCTCCTCCTGGAGCCGCGCCCGCACGGCCTCGGCGTGCGGCCCGCCGAGCCCGGCGAGCGGCTCGCCCTCCCACAACGCCAGGGCGGAACGCAGGAGTTCGCGTACGGCGGCGGGGTCGGCGCCGCTGTCCGCCGCCGCCTCCGCGAGCAGCCGGCGCCACTCCCCCGTGTCCGTACGGGCGCCCGGGGCGCGCAGCGTGTAGCCGTCGCCGACGCGGACGATCGGGGAGTCGGCGAGGTGCGGGCGGAAGGCGGAGCGCAGCCGGTAGACGAGGAGTTGGAGGGCCTTGCGCGGGTCGGCGGGGGCGGCGCCCTCGCCGTAGATGCCCTCGGCGAGGATGCCGTGTCCGACGGCCCGGTCCGGCGCGTCGAGCAGGACGGCGAGCAGGGCCCGCTGCTGGGGCCTGCCCAGGTCGAGCTCCTCGTCCCCGTACCAGGCCCGCAGGGGTCCGAGCAGCGCGAACTTCAGCCTTCTCGTGTCCCCCTGGCGTACCGCCTCCCCGGCCTCCCCCACGCACCCCTGACGCCCCGTGACGCCCTCCTCACCCATGGCTCCCCCGGCTCCCGAAGTCCTCGTCCGCCCCGCCGACCGGCCGCCCATGACTCCTGTCACTTCTCTTGCCCTATCCCTCGTGACCTGTGTGTTTCCCCCTCGGACCGCCTTCCGGCGCGCGACGCGCCCACGGCGCGCAACCCCATCGGGGCGCGTGGTCCGGCCGCCTATGATGCGGCACGCGACCCACGACGGACTCATGGCTGAGGGGGGTGTCATGGGACTGGAATTCGCCATTCTCGGACCGCTGCGCGCATGGCACGACGGACGCGAGCGACCGCTGGGGCGGCCGCAGCAGCGGGCGCTGCTGTGCGCCCTGCTGCTCGCGCCCGGGGAGCTCGTTCCCACGCAGCGGCTGATCACCGCGCTGTGGGGCGAGGACGACGAGGACTGGCCGAAGGACCCGGTCGGCCAGATCGGCACGCACGCCCACCGGCTGCGCCGGGCGCTCGACGCGCCGGAGGCGCTGCTCGGTTCCTCGGGCGGCTACCGGCTGGACGTCCCCCGCGAGGCGGTGGACGTCTTCCGGTACGAGGACGAGGCCGCCCGCGCGGCGGCCGTGCTGCGCGGCGACCCGGAGGCGGCACGGGAGCTGTCGCTCACGGCCCTGCGCCGGTGGACCGGGACCCCGCTCGACGGGGTGCCGGGCCCGCTCGCCCGCCGCACCCGGGACCGGCTCGCGGCCTCCCGGCACGCGGCGCGCACGACGCTGTACAAGGCGGAACTGGCCCTGGGCCGGCACGCCGAGGTGCTGCCCGCGCTGCGCGAGCTGGTGGCGGCGCACCCGGAGGACGAGGAGGCGCACCGGCTCTGTCTGCTCGCGCTGTACCGGTGCGGGCGCCGCCCGGAGGCCCTGGCCCTGTTCGCGGCGCTGCGCGAGCGGCTCGACCTGCGGCTGGGGATCGACCCGGGCGGGGCGGTGACCGCGCTGTACGGGCGGATCCGCCGGGACGACCGGTCGCTGACGGTGCTCGTGCCGCCCCGCCGCCCGCCGCGGCCCTGCCAACTGCCGCCGGACATCCCCGATCTGGTGGGGCGCGGGGCGCAGGTCCGGGAGGCGGAGCGGCTGTTGCGGGCCGGGGCGGGCAGCCCGGTGGTGGCGCTCTCGGGGCCGTACGGGACGGGCACGTCGACGCTGGCGGTGCACTTGGCGCACCGGGTGCGGGACGCCTTCCCCGACGGGCAGTTGTACGCGCGGGGCGATGCCGCCGGGGACGTACGGGAGGTCATGGCCGGTTTCCTGCGGTCGCTGGGCGAGCGGCCGCCGGAGGACGCGTGCGCGGGGGCGCTCGGCGCGCGGTACCGCGCGGCGCTGGCGGGCCGCCGGGTGCTGGTGCTGCTCGACGGGGCGCCGGAGCCGGGGGCGTTGCTGCCGGGGGTGGCGGGGTGCGCGGCGCTGGTGACGGAGTCGGGCGGGGAGCTGGCGGCGGAGGTGGCGCGGCTGCGGATCGGGCCGCTCGATCCGGACGACGCGTTCGAGCTGCTGGCCCGGATCGCGGGCCCGGACCGGATCCACCGGGAGTCCGGCGCCGCGCGTGAACTGGCCGCGCTGTGCGGGCATCTGCCGGCCCGGCTGCGCTCGGCGGCGGGCCGGCTCGCGGCCCGGCCGCAGTGGTCGGTGGCGGACCTGGTGGGCCGTCTCTCGGCGTGACGCACGGCGGCCCCGGCCGGAGAGGGGGTCCGGCCGGGGCCACGTACGGGGGTGGTTCAGGGGTGTCGGGCGCCGGGGAGGCGGCGGGTCCCGCGGGTCAGTAGAGGTCCGAGTAGATGATGTCCCGCGTGGTGTTGGTGAAGCTGCGCGCCTGGATGCTGGGGAAGCTGCCGCACTGCCGGTCGGTGTACCAGATGCTGAGGCCCATCTCGTTGGTCACCTGGAGGCAGGCGTACGCGCTGGAGCCCTTGTTCCAGCCGCGGGAGGAGCACTCGCGCCCGTCGGCTGCGTAGACGACGAGGCGGCCGTCGTTGCGCATGACCGCCTTGCTGCCGCAGCCGACCGTGTTCGAGGCCCACTTGGGCGTGGCGCGGGACCAGTCGCCCGCGTTGTCGGTGCGGTAGAAGACCAGGTTGCCGTCGCCCTGCATGATCAGCCGGGAGTAGGAGGTGCTGACGTGCCAGCCCGGGTAGAGCGGCTCGTCGCCCCAGATGGTGTGGGTGCCCGGGTCGTACGCGGCCTGCGCCGTGCCCGATCCCGCGAGCGTCCCGGTCATCGCAAGGAGCCCGGCCGCCACGGCCCCCGCCGTCCTGCGCAGCGCCTTCTTCACGATCGTCATCCCCGTCGCCTTTCTGTTCTTCCTGCTTGCGTGACGATCATCGGCGGCGGCGATAGACAAACGATGAACGTCCGCTCAGGAGTGCTCCCCTCCGCACCACGCGCGCCCCCTTGTTGGGCGCGCGAGCCGGTGCCACCCTGGGACTCCCCCCACTTGTGAACTTGTGAAGGAGTTCACCGACAGGAGGTGGTCCCCTCCATGCTCGTCCGCGACGCCATGAGCACGGTGGTCCTCACCATCGGCCCGGCCCATACCCTCCGCCAGGCGGCCCGTCTGATGTCGGCGCGCCGCGTCGGCGCCGCCGTCGTCCTCGACACCGACACCTGCGGGCTCGGCATCCTCACCGAGCGCGACATCCTCAACGCCATCGGCCGGGACCGGAATCCCGACCACGAGACCGCCGACGCCCATACCACCCGGGACGTCGTCTTCGCCGCCCCCACCTGGACGCTGGACGAGGCCGCGGAGGCGATGACCCGCGGCGGCTTCCGGCACCTCGTGGTCCTGGACGACCACGGTCCCGTCGGCATCGTCTCCGTACGCGACATCATCCGCTGCTGGCTGCCGGTGCACAGCGCCGTCGGCTGACGCGAGAGGGCCGGACGCCCGTACGGATACGGGGGTCCGGCCCTCTACTGCCCACGGCAGGCGCTCTCAGCCACGCAGGGCCTGGACCGCGGCGTCGAGCCGCTTGCCGAAGTCACCGTCCGCCTTGCGGAAGTTGCCGATCGCCCGCTCGGCGATGTCGTCGCGCGAGACCTTGGCGATGAAGCCCGCCAGGTTCTCGATCAGACGGCCCTTCTCGTCCTCGGACATCAGGCGGTAGAGGTTGCCCGCCTGGACGAAGTCGTCGTCCTCGGCGTGCGAGGGGGCGGCGTGGTCGCCGGTGAGGCCGGAGACCGTGGCGGCCGCCCACAGCGGGCGGTCGGTCTGGTACGGGCCGCCGAAGCTGTTCGGCTCGTAGTTCTTCGCGCCGCCGTGCCGGCCGTCGTAGAGGAAGCCGTCGCGGGAGTGGGTGCGCGCCTCGGTGGCGTGCGGGCGGTTCACCGGCAGGTGGTCGGCGTTGATGCCGACGCGGTAGCGGTGGGCGTCGCCGTAGGCGAAGAGGCGGCCCTGGAGCATCTTGTCCGGGGACGGGCCGATGCCGGGCACGAAGTGCGCCGGGGAGAAGATCGACTGCTCGACCTCGGCGAAGACGTTCCGCGGGTTGCGGTTGAGCTCCAGCGTGCCGATCTCGATCGGCGGGTAGTCCTCGTGCGGCCAGACCTTGGTGAGGTCGAACGGGTTGAAGCGGTAGCCCGCCGCGTCGGCCGCGGGCATGATCTGCACCTGCACGGTCCAGGTCGGGAAGTCGCCGCGCTCGATGGACTCGCGCAGGTCGCGCTGGTGCGAGTCGGGGTCCTCGCCGGCCAGCCTGTTGGCCTCGGCCTGGGTGAGGTTCTTGATGCCCTGGTCGGTCTTGAAGTGGTACTTGACCCAGAAGACCTCGCCGGCCTCGTTGTTCCACTGGAAGGTGTGCGAGCCGTAGCCGTTCATGTGGCGGTACGAGGCGGGGATGCCGCGGTCGCCGAAGAGCCAGGTCACCTGGTGCGTGGACTCGGGGCTCAGCCCCCAGAAGTCCCAGACGTTGTCCGCCTCCTGCGAGCCGCTGTACGGGTCGCGCTTCTGGGTGTGGATGAAGTCGGGGAACTTGATGGCGTCCTTGATGAAGAACACCGGGGTGTTGTTGCCGACGAGGTCGTAGTTGCCCTCCTCGGTGTAGAACTTCAGCGCCCAGCCGCGCGGGTCCCGCACGGCGTCGGCCGCGCCGAGGTTGCCCGCGACGGTGGAGAAGCGCAGGAAGGTCTCGGTCTGCTTGCCGACCTCGGAGAGGAACGCGGCCCTCGTGTACGCCGTGACGTCGGCCGTCACCGTGAACGTGCCGTAGGCACCCGCGCCGCGCGCGTGGACGACGCGCTCCGGGATGCGCTCACGGTTGAAGTGGGCCAGCTTCTCCAGGAGCAGCTGGTCCTGGAGCAGGACCGGTCCGCCGATGCCCGCGGTCTCGCTGTTCTGGTTGTCGGCGACCGGCGCCCCTGCCTCGGTGGTGAGCGGTCCCTGCGTCACGTGCGCCTCCTGCGTCGGTCCTGCGGCAAACCTGCGAGCCCTGTCCTGAGCTTTTCCGTAACCGATCCTACAATGGACAATGTCTAAGTCAAGCTCACTTCCAAAGTCACACCTGTTCGGGACACGGCTCCCCCGACTGTTAGGCTGACCCCCATGAGTGACCTGTTGGAACGACTGCGCGGCCGCGGCTGGCGGATGACCGCGCAGCGGCGTGTCGTGGCGGAGGTCCTCGACGGGGATCACGTGCACCTGACCGCCGACGAGGTCCATGCCCGCGCCGTGACGAGGCTGCCCGAGATCTCCCGGGCCACCGTGTACAACACGCTGGGCGAGATGGTGACCCTCGGCGAGGTGCTGGAGGTCGCGACCGACGGGCGCGCCAAACGCTATGACCCGAACGCCCACCGGCCGCACCAGCACCTGGTCTGCGGCCGGTGCGGCGCGATCCGCGACGTGCACCCGGCCGGCGACCCGCTGGCCGACCTGCCGGCCGCGGAGCGCTTCGGCTTCACCATCTCGAACGTCGAGGTCACCTACCGCGGCATCTGCCCGAGCTGCGCGACCTCCGCGTAGACACGGACGCGCGTACGAGAAGAGCCCCCGCCTGGACCGGCGGGGGCTCTTCTCGTACCGGACGCACGCCTCCCGGGAACGCCGAAGGCCCGTATCCGTTTCCGGATCCGGGCCTTCGTGCTACTGAGTAGCGGGGACAGGATTTGAACCTGCGACCTCTGGGTTATGAGCCCAGCGAGCTACCGAGCTGCTCCACCCCGCGTCGGTGAACACAACCTTACGGGACCGTTCGGAGCAGGGCAAATCAATAGTCCGAGTGACGCCTGTGACCCGCGTTACGCCGTGAGCTCCTGGTGCAGCGCCTCGCTGAGCCGGGCCGCCCGCTCCGCCACCTCGGCCGGACCGAGCTCCACCGCGCGGTCGCACCAGCGCCGCCCCTCGGTCAGCTCCCCGCGCCGCGCCGCGAGCAGCGCGAGCCGCAGCGCGGCCCGGCCGTGCCCGGCGTGCGCGGCGCGCGTCCACCACAGGGCCGCCTCCCGCTCGCCGCCCTCGCGGGCGAGCAGCAGCCCGAGGTTGAAGGCGCCGTTGCGGGAGCCCGCCTCGGCCGCCTCCCGGTACCAGCGGGCGGCCTCGGCGACGTCGCCGCGCCCCGC
The DNA here is from genome assembly GCF_040303965.1 of Streptomyces sp. NPDC094032. Classification (NCBI taxonomy): domain Bacteria; kingdom Bacillati; phylum Actinomycetota; class Actinomycetes; order Kitasatosporales; family Streptomycetaceae; genus Streptomyces; species Streptomyces sp. NPDC094032. The sequence goes on from NZ_JBEOUE010000022.1 coordinate 89,656, forward strand.
CGCGAGCATGCCGACCCGCACCTGGGCGCGCCGGTGGCCCTGCTGCGCGGCCCGCTCGTACCACTCCTCGCACTCGCTCTTCTCCTCGCGCGGCGCGCCGAGCACCGGCGGGCCGGGCGCGGGGCGGCGCGCGTCGAGGACCGAGGCGAGCCGGAACGCCGCCTCGGCGCTGCCGCCGCCCGCCGCGCACCGCAGATGCCGCTCGGCGCTCTGCTCGTCGCCGTCGCGCAGGCAGGCGATGCCGACCTGGAGCGCGGCCTCGGTGTGCCCGGCCGCCGCTGCCCGCTCGTACCAGCTCAGCGCCGTACGGTCGTCGTCGCGGCCCGCGTGGAGGATGCCGAGGTTGAAGGCGGCGTCGACGCTGCCGGCCTCGGCCGCCTTGGAGAACCAGGGCTCGGCGCCCCCCGCGTCACCGGCCTGGAGCAGCAGCACGGCGAGCGCGTTGGCCGCCTCCCGGTGACCGGCGTAGGCCGCGCGGCGGTACCACTGCTCGGCCTGGGTATTGCGCTCCTGGGCGGCGCAGAGCAGGCCGAGGTTGTAGGCGCCGTTCACGTCGCCCGCGTCCATGGCGGCGCGGTACCAGCGCTCGGCGGTCTGCTGCTCCCCTCGGGCGGCGTGCAGCGCGCCGAGCGCGTTGGCGGCGTTGCCGTCGCCGTCCTGGGCGGCGCGCAGCCACCACACGGCGGCGCTCTCCTCGTCGCCGGCGTCGCGCAGCAGGAAGCCCAGCGCGCAGGCGGCCTTGGCCTCGCCGTCCTTGGCGGAGGTCAGATACCAGCGCCCGGCCTCCTTGAGCTCGCCGCGCTTCTCCAGGAGGACGCCCAGGTGCAGGGCGGCCCGCCGGTGCCCGCGCGCGGCGGCCTGCCGGAACCACTGCTCGGCCTCGGTGAGCCCGCCCTTCGGCGCGGCCGCGCCGTCACCGGTGGGGACGGGTCCGTCGGCCGCCGTCCGCAGTCCGGTGGCGGTGTCGTACGTGTGCGGGCCGCGCACCGGCTCGGTCGCGCGCCGCTCCAGGGAGAGGGCGAGACGGTAGGCCGCCTCGCGGTGTCCCTGCTCGGCGGCGGCGCGCAGCCAGCGCTCGGCGCCGACGTCGCTGCGGTGCTCAAGCAGGTCGGCGAGGGCGTAGGCGCCCAGCGCGTGGCCCTGCTCGGCGGACTGGCGCAGCCAGTACTCGGCGCCGGGCTCGTCGCCGCGCTCGCGGTGGTGCCGGCCGAGGGCGTGCGCGGCGGGCGCGGAGCCCGCGACGGCGGCGACCCGCCACCAGCCGGCGGCCTCGTCCGGGTAGCCGCGCTGGTGCAGCAGCACGCCCAGGTTGTTCGCGGCGGCGCGGTCGCCCTCGGCGGTGGCGCCGCGCAGATACGGCTCGGCCGCGTCCAGGTCGCCACGGCGCAGCAGCAGCGCGCCGAAGACGCTCATCGACGCGGCGTCGCCGCTCTCGGCGGCGCGCCGGTGACGGGCCTCGGTCTCGGCCTCGGTCTCGTGTTCGGCGGTGGTGTCGACGGTCTCATCGACGGCCCCCGCGGCCTCGATGATCTCGTCTGCGGCGTTCCTCGCGTGCCGCTGCACAAACCGCCCTGTCTCCAACAGAGTTGCCCTGTCCCCCATAAATACCATCGTCGCACCACCCGCAACCCGCGTACACCTGGTATAGCTCAGCCGGTGAGGTCACTTCAGCGTTTTGTCGACATGCCCACAGGGAGACAAGTCAAACACGGATCGCTCCAACTCGCCCCCTCCGTACCGCTCTTCGGGGACGCCGACCGCCCCGGGACATGACGAAGGCCCGAATCCTGATGGATCCGGGCCTTCGTCTTCAGTAGCGGGGACAGGATTTGAACCTGCGACCTCTGGGTTATGAGCCCAGCGAGCTACCGAGCTGCTCCACCCCGCGTCGGTGAATACAACCTATCACGACGCGGGGGTGGAGCCTGACCACCGTCAGCCGCCGGGGCTCGCCGGCGGGCTCGCCGAGCTGCTCGGGGTGGTCTTCGGCGCGGGCTTGGCGCCCGGCGCGGGGCTCTGCAGCTTCGCCCCCGCCTCCGCCGCGCGCTGGAGCGCCTGCTGGAGGGCGTCCTGCGCCTTGCCGTACGCCGCCCAGTCCTGCTTCTGGAGCGCCGCCTCGCCGTCGTCGTACGCCTTCTGCGCGTCCGCGATGGCCTGCTTCAGCTCGGCGTCGTTGGACGTCGGCTGCGTCGGCTGGGTCGGCTTGGTCGTGCCCGGCGGCTGCGTCGCCGGCGGGGTGCTCTTGTCGACGCCGAAGACCGCGTTGAGGGCGGCCGTCAGGTTGTCCTCGAACACCGTGGTGTCCTTGGTGGTGTCCCCGTCCGGCTGGTCCGCGTCCACGTAGGACACCGCGACCTTCTTCAGCAGCGGGTACTGCGCGTTGCGGCCCTGGGCGTACACCGGCTCGACGTAGAGGAAGCCTCCGTCGAGCGGCACCGTCAGCAGGTTGCCGTAGAGGATGTCGGAGTCGGCACCCTTCATGTCCCGGACGAAGGTCGCCACGGACGGAAGGCTGTTGAGCTTGTTCTGCACCTGCTGGGGTCCTGGGACGTCCGAGGTGACTCTCAGCAGCCTTATCTTGCCGTAGTCCTTGCTGTTGGCGTCGGCGTCCACCGCCATGAAGGCGCCCAGGTTGGGCCGGCCTGCCGGGGTGAACGTCGTCGTCAGCGAGAACTGCTCGGCCGACTCCCCGGGCATCTTCATGCTCAGGTAGTACGGCGGGACCGCGTTGCCGTCCTTGTTGGTCGGGTCGTCCGGCACCTGCCAGGCGTCCGAGCCGCTGTAGAACTGGGCCGGGTCCTGGACGTGGTAGCGGGTCAGCAGCTCACGCTGGACCTTGAACATGTCCTGCGGGTAGCGCAGGTGCTTCATGAGGTCGGCGTCGATCGCCGAACGGTCCTTGACCGTGCCGGGGAAGGCCTTCATCCAGGTCTTGAGGACGGGGTCCTTCTCGTCCCACTGGTACAGGTTCACCGTGCCGTCGTAGGCGTCGACGGTGGCCTTCACCGAGTTGCGGATGTAGTTGACCTGGTTCTGCTGGGCGACGACCGCGCGCTGCTGGTTGCCGACCGTCAGGGAGTCGGCCGTGGTGTCGCCGAGCGTGGTGCGCGAGGCGTACGGGTAGCCGTTGGTGGTGGTGTACGCGTCGACGATCCACTGGATGCGCCCGTCCACGACCGCCGGGTAGGCGTCGCCGTCGATGGTCAGCCAGGGGGCGACCGCCTCGACGCGCTCCTTGGGCGTGCGGTTGTACAGGATCCGCGAGCCCTCGCCGATGGCCCCCGAGTAGAGGATCTGCGGCTCGCTGAAGGCGACCGCGTAGGCGGCACGGTTGAACGTGTTGGAGAGGCTGACCCCGCTGTTGCCCTTGTAGCTGGTGGTCTTCTCGCCGTTCGCCTCGTAGTCGAGCTCCTTCTGGGGCCCGCCCACGATCGAGTACTGGTCGGTCTTCTCGCCGTAGTAGACGCGCTGCTCGTACGGTCCGAGCATGCCCGTGGTCGGCAGCCCCGACTCGGTGAAGATCGGCGAGCCGTTGGCGTCCGTCTGGGTACCCGTGGCCATGATCGCGCCGTAGCCGTGGGTGTAGGTGAAGTGGTCGTTGATCCAGTTCCGCTTCGGGATGCCCTTGATGTTGAGCTCACGCAGGCCGACGACGGTGTCCTTGCCCTGGTAGCGGTCGACATCGAGGGTCAGCGGGAACTGGTAGTACTTCCGCTTCTGCTCCAGCTGCTGGAAGGTCGGCGACACGATGTTCGGGTCGATCAGCCGGTAGCTGGCCGCCGTGTCGGCGTCCGCGCGGAGCTGGTCCTTGGCCTTGACCGTCGACTTGCCCGAGTAGTTCTCCGGCTCGGTGGAGTCGATGTCGTACGCCTTGCGCGTGGCGTCGATGTTCTTCTGGATGTACGGCGCTTCCTTGGCCTGCTCGTTCGGCTGGACCTGGAACTTCTGCACGATGGCCGGGTACAGGCCGCCGATCAGGATCGCCGAGAGCACCATCAGGCCGAAGCCGATCACCGGCAGCTGCCAGGTGCGCCGCCACAGGGTGGCGAAGAAGAGCAGCGCGCAGATGACCGCGATGCAGAACAGGATCGTCTTCGCCGGAAGGTAGGCGTTGGCGTCCACGTAGCGCAGGCCGGTCCAGTTGCCGGTGGCCTTGAAGTCGCTGGACTTCACGGCGAGGCCGTACCGGTCCAGCCAGTACGCCACGGCCTTCAACGACACGAAGACGCCGAGCAGCACCGACAGGTGTCCGGTCGCCGCCGCCGTGGCGCGCGCGCCCGGGCTGGTGACGCGCAGTCCGCCGTACAGGTAGTGCGTGAGGGCCGCCGCGATCAGCGAGAGCACCGTGGCGCCGAAGCCGAAGGCGAGCAGGAAGCGGTACCAGGGCAGGTCGAAGGCGTAGAACGCCACGTCCAGCTGGAACTGCGGGTCCTTCTGCCCGAAGGAGACCCCGTTCACCCACATCAGCCAGGTGCGCCACTGACCGGAGGCGGAGGCGCCGGCGATCAGGCCCACCAGGGCCGTGACGGCGAGCAGCACCCACTTCTTGAAGGGGGCGAGTCCCATCCGGTAGCGGTCGAGGCTCTGCTGCTCCAGCGACATCGCGCTCAGCGGCGGGCGGAGCCGGTACGCCAGCCAGATGTTCAGCCCGACGGCCAGTGCCATGAGCAGACCGAAGACCGCGAAAAGGCCGATCTTGGTCCACAGTGTGGTGGTGAACACGGACGAGTAATGGACGGAACGGAACCAGAGCCAGTCCGTCCAGAATCCCGCGAACATCACGAAGACCATGGCGAGGACGGCCAGCACGCCCAGGGTCATGAGCAGCGTACGGGCCCGCCGGGACGGCCGGCCGACTCTGATCCTTGGCCCGGACGGGCCTGTGCCGCCTCCGCGGTCCGGCATCTGGAAAGCCAACGTGCGCCCCTCGAGGTTGATGCGTCGATAAGCAGGCTCCGCGATCGTAGAGCCCACTGGTGCAACTTACTGAGGCTTTACCGAGTTCCCGACAAGGCCGTCGTTCCGGTCTTCCGGTCCTCCGGGAAATGGGCGCGGCGGAACTTCGGAGGAAGAGGAGGCAGGATGTTGTCCATGTCCAACGTTTCCCCCTCCGGCCCCCAGATGGCCGCGAGCCCCCTCACCCGCGCCGTGCTCGAGATCGACGAGTACGCGTCGGGCCTCGGCTGGGACCAGCCGGCCCGTCTCTTCGCCCTGGTCGACACCGCCAAGCTGCGCGCCCAGGAGCCCAGGCTGGCCTCCCAGCTCGGCCTCGCGGGCGGCACCGTCGCCGGCTACACGCCGATCGAGCAGGACCAGCTGCCGCCCGGCAAGGCCCTCGACGACTTCCTCGCCACCATCGCCTGGCCCGACGCGGTCGCCGGCTGCGCGCTGACCGTGGAGCGGCTCATGCTGCCGCCGTCCGCCGAGGCCGCCGTGCCCAAGGACCTGGGCGGCGCCCCGCTCGCCAAGTGGGTGGCCCGGCACCCGGACCGCCAGGAGGTCCGGATGACCGTGGCCGTGCTGCGCGACGGCTCCCGCGAGACGGCGATCCGGCTGCGCGAGAAGGACTCGCCGAACGAGGTGCTCACCGGGCCCGACCTGGTGCCGGGCCTCGCGGAAGCGCTGTCGGCGACCTTCGCCTCGTAACGGCCGCCGGTCCCGGGTCGTCGGGGTTCAGCTCTTGGAGCAGCTGGGCAGGGACGCGGTGTCGCCCTTGCGCAGCTTCTCCAGGGCCTTGGTGGCGTCGTCGATGGTGCCCACCTTGATCAGGGTGAGGCCGTCGGGCGTGTCGGCGGCCGCGGCCGCGCAGTTGTCCGCCGGGGTCAGGAAGTACTGGGCGCCCGCGTCGCGCGCGCCGACCAGCTTCATCTCGATGCCGCCGATCGGGCCGACCTTGCCCTTGTCGTCGATGGTGCCGGTGCCCGCGATGAACTTGCCGCCGGTGAGCGACTCCGGGGTCAGCTTGTCGACGATGCCCAGCGCGAACATCAGGCCGGCGCTGGGGCCGCCGACGTCGGCCAGGTTGATGTCGATGGTGAACGGGAAGACATGGTCGGTGCCGGCCTGGATGCCGACGATGGCCCGGTCGCCCTCCTTCGACTTGGCGGTCGTGATGACCACCTTCTTCGTCGTCGTGGCGTCCTTGTGGGCCTTCTCCGCGGCGGCCGCCTCCTTGGCGGGGACGATCGTGAACTCGACGTCCTGGCCGGGCTTGCGCTTGGTGACCTGCTTGGCGACGTCGCCCGGCTCCTTGACGGCCACGCCGTCGACCGCGCGGATCACGTCACCCGCGTGCAGCTTGCCCTCGGCGGGGGTGTCCTTGACGACGGTGGCGACGACGACCCGGGTGGTGACCGGGATGCCCAGCTCCCCGAGGGCGGCGACCTTGGCGCTCTCCTGGGACTGGCTGAACTCCTCGGCGTTCTCCTGGCTCGACTGCTCCTCGGTCTTGCCGTCCGGGTAGAGCGTGTCGTGCGGGACGACCACGCTGTCGTGGGCCAGCCAGCCGTAGACGGCCTCGACCGCGTTCATGTTGTAGTCCGCGCCGGTGACACGGACCGTCGTCATGTTGAGGTGGCCGGTGGTCGGGTAGGTCTGACGACCCGAGATCTGGAGGACCGGCTCCCCGCGCGCGTCGCCGAGGGTGTTCACCGTCGGACCGGGGCTCATCTCCGAGTACGGCACCGGGATGAGAACGCCCACGCAGAGCAGCGTGATCAGGACCAGGGTGGAGGCGAGCATCGTCGCGGTGCGGCGTGGCATGGAACGACAGTACGGGACCGGCCTGTGAGTGCGCCTTCGGGGATCAGCCGGTGGTGGTGCCGGCGGCCGGGGCCGGAGCGGCGGCCGCGGGGGCCGTCTCGTGCTCCGGGCGGGCCGAGGGGGACGCGGTGGTGTGGGACCGCTCCATGGCGTCCCTGAACCGCGCGTAGCCCGCGAGCTCGGCGACGTCCCCGATGGTCTTGTTGCGTGAAGCCCAGCTTCCCCATATCGCCGCGCCGACGACTGCGAAAAGCGGAATCAGCAACCAGGCGAGCGCTGCCATCCCGTCCTCCCATCCCCAGTGGTCCCCAGTGAGTTGATCAGCAGATTATTCATCCGCGGAATCAACGCTCACGCCTGGGGGGCGGTTACGCAAATCGGGGCGTTCGACTACAGGTCGTCGGCGTGGCTCCTTGCCACGGCCCGCTCACTCCTCGTGTCGTTCGGCACGGCTTCAGCAGGCGCCGACCCACTCCTCGGTGCCGTCCGAGAAGGTCTGGTGCTTCCAGATCGGGACCTCGTGCTTGAGGTCGTCGATCAGCTTGCGGCAGGCCTCGAAGGCCTCGCCCCGGTGCGGGCAGGAGACGGCGACGACGACCGCGATGTCACCCACACGGAGGTCACCCACCCGGTGGACGGCGGCCAGGGCGCGGACCGGGTAGTCGGCCACGACCTTCTCCGCGACCCGGCGCATCTCCGCCTCGGCGCTGGGGTGGCAGGAGTAGCCCAGGGCGTCGACGTCGGCACCGCCGTCGTGGTTGCGCACCGTGCCCACGAAGAGGGTCGTGCCGCCTGCGGCGTCGTCGCCGACCGCGCGGACGACCTCGTCGACCGAGAGCGTGGTGTCGCGGATCGCCAGGAGCCTGATCGGGTCGTCCGCGCCCAGCTCGCCGGGGTGGTCGCTCGGATGGGCGTGCGTGTGTGCCATGCCCTCCATCGTGCCGCACGGCACGGACAGCGCGTAATAGCGTTTTCGACCGGCGGCGCCGACCCTCCGTAGGAGGGTCCTACAGGGCGCGCCCATGGGGAGCCGCCTACAGCCCGCGCCGCTTCCGCATCTGCCGGACAAGGGCCGCCGTGCCGAGCAGCGCCACCGTCGCACCGGCCGCGCCCGCCGCCGTCGCGTCCTTGCGCCCGAGCCGGCGTCCGGCGACCGTGTGCCGGCCCTGGACCTCCTCCAGGAGCGCGGCGAGCACCTCCTCGTTGGTCCACTGCGGCCGCCACCCGGCGTCGTGCAGCCGCCCGACGCTGACCACCCAGGGGTGCATGGTGTACGCCAGGTCGCCCGCCGGGGACGGGGTGAGCCCGATCCGGTGCAGCCGGGCGGCGGCGCCGAGGGCGACGGCCGAGGGCAGCTCCATGCGGCGGATGCCGGACAGCTCCTCGACCTCCTCCTGTTCCAGCCACCCTTCGCAGCCGACCGCGAACTCGCCGTCGACCTTCTCTAGGGCCGCGTACTCCAGCGCGCTGACCAGGTCGTCCACATGGCAGAACTGCCAGGTGGGGCGGGATCCGGCGACGACGAGGAGCCGGGGCGACTCGAAGTAGCGGGTCAGCGCCGTGTCCGTGCCGCCGATCAGGACGGCGGGCCGCACCACGGTCACGTTGAGCCCGGGGTGGGCGCGCGGGGCGCGGCGGCCCAGGCGCTCGATCTCCAGGAGGTCGCCGACGCCCGTGGCCTCGGCGGTGGCGCGCAGCTCGGCGTCCTCGGAGAGCGGGATGTCGTTGTCGGGCAGGGCCCCGTAGACCATCGTGGAGGTGCAGAGCACCACCCGGTGCACCCCGGCCGCGGCGGCGGCGGTGAGCACGGTCTGCGTGCCGCGCACGTTGTAGGCCGTCCGGGCGGCGGGGTCGGTCTCCAGGTCGAGGTCGACGGCGAGGTGCACGACCACGTCCGCGCCCCGCAGCTTCTCGGCGATGGCCGGATCGCGTACGTCGAGGATGTGCCACTGGGCCTCGGACACCTCGCCCCGGCGCTCGTCGATGGCGATGACCTGCTTGATCTCGTCGGACTCGGCGAGGCGCCTGGTCAGGAGGTCGCCGACGCCTGTCGCGGCACCGGTGACCGCGACGACGGGCCCGCGCGCGGCGGACCTGGCCGAGTGGTTTCGCGCTGCGCGAACCTGAGGATCTGGGGAACTCACCGGGCGTCTCCAGCGGTTGTCTTCAGTACGTACCCGAATGACGCGTACGTACCAGGTGGCGTCCATCCTGCCGCAGCCCACGGCCCGGCGGAGCACCGAGCCCGGATCCGGCGCGGATGTCTACGCTGGTGGTGTGTAGTCGGGGAGGCGAGCCGAGCCGAGAACCCGCCGTCGGACGAGAAGCCGGCGGCCCTACGAGCCGAGGAAACCTGTGAGTGACACCCCATTCGGATTCGGCCTTCCGCCGGAGGAGCCGGAGAACGGCGACGAGGGCAAGAAGAAGGACCCCGCCGGAGGTGGCCAGGGGTCCGGTGGCCAGGGCGGCGACCCGTTCGGTTTCGGCGGGCTGCCCGGCATGGGCGGCCCCGGCGGCCCCGGCGGCGCGGACAACCCGTTCGCCGCGATGTTCGGCTCGCTGAACCCCCAGGACCTGGGCGCGGCCTTCCAGCAGCTCGGCCAGATGCTCAGCTACGAGGGCGGCCCGGTCAACTGGGACATGGCCAAGCAGATCGCCCGCCAGGTGGTCGCCCAGGGCACTCCCGACGGCGTCAAGGACGCCAGTGTCGGCCAGGCCGACAAGGCGGCGGTCGAGGAGGCGGTACGCCTCGCCGACCTGTGGCTGGACGAGGCGACCTCGCTGCCCTCGGGCGCGAACACGGCGGTGGCCTGGAGCCGTGCCGAGTGGGTCGAGGCGACCCTCCCGGCCTGGCAGCAGCTGGTCGACCCGGTCGCCGAGCGGGTCGGCACGGCCATGGGTGACGTGCTGCCGCAGGAGATGCAGGCCATGGCCGGCCCGCTGATCGGCATGATGCGCTCCATGGGCGGCGCCATGTTCGGCCAGCAGATCGGGCAGGCCGTGGGCGCGCTCGCGGGCGAGGTCGTCGGCTCGACGGACGTCGGTCTGCCGCTCGGCCCGGCCGGCCGCGCGGCGCTGCTGCCGCTGAACGTCGAGGCCTTCGGCAAGGACCTGGGCGTCCCGGCGGAGGAGGTCCGGCTCTACCTGGCCCTGCGCGAGGCCGCCCACCAGCGCCTCTTCGCGCACGTGCCGTGGCTGCGCTCGCATCTGTTCGGCGCCGTCGAGGGCTACGCCCGTGGGATCAAGGTCGACACCTCCAAGCTGGAGGAGGCGGTGGGCCAGCTGGACCCGACCCACCCCGAGCAGCTGCAGGAGGCACTCCAGCAGGGCATGTTCCAGCCGGAGGACACCCCGGAGCAGAAGGCGGCCCTGGCCCGGCTCGAGACGGCGCTCGCGCTGGTCGAGGGCTGGGTGGACGCGGTGGTCCACGAGGCCGCGAAGTCCCGTCTGACCTCGGCGGACGCGCTGCGCGAGACGCTGCGCAGGCGCCGGGCGACGGGCGGCCCCGCGGAGCAGACCTTCGCCACCCTTATCGGCCTTGAGCTGCGTCCGCGCCGGCTGCGGGACGCGGCCCGGCTGTGGGCCTCGCTCACGGACGCGCGCGGGACGGACGGCCGGGACGCGCTGTGGGAGCACCCCGACATGCTGCCGACGGCGACCGACCTGGACGACCCGGACGGCTTCGTCCACCGGGAGCACCTGGACTTCTCCGAGCTGGACAAGATGCTCGGCGAGGCCGCCAAGGGCGACGCCCCCGAGGACGGGGACGGCAAGGAGTGAGCCTGTACGACGACGCGGTCCTCGTCCTGAAGGGGTACGAGGACCAGCCGGAGCTCCGTGACGTCTATCTGGCGCATCTCGCGGAGCACGAGGACGGCATGTACAAGCCCTGCGCGGCGGGTCACCTCACCAGCAGCGCGCTGGTGATCGACCCCTCGCGCGGGCGGGTGCTGCTCACGCTGCACAAGAAGCTGAACATGTGGCTGCAGATGGGCGGCCACTGCGAGCCGGGCGACCCGACGGTCGAGGCGGCGGCGCTGCGCGAGGCGACGGAGGAGTCCGGCATCGCGGGTCTGACGCTGCTGCCGGGCGGTCCGGTGCGGCTCGACCGGCATCCGATCCCGGCGCCCTGCCACTGGCACCTGGACGTGCAGTACGCGGCGCTGGCCCCGGCCGGGGCGGAGGCGGAGATCAGCGAGGAGTCGCTGGACCTGCGCTGGTTCGCGTACGACGAGGTGGCGGGCGTGGCGGACACCTCGGTGGTGCGGCTGATGGAGCGCACGCTGGCGCGGCTCGCGTAACCGCGAGCGAGAGGCATGGGTAAGGGGCGGTCGCCATGGCGACCGCCCCTTACCCATGCCCGTGACGGGGGTGCCGTGCGTCAGCTCCAGGCGTTGTTCTGGTTCTGGGCGTGGGCGCCGTGCTGGCCGACGCCGTACTGGGCGGCGACGCCCTGTCCGATGGCGGCGTGCTGCGGCGGCATGACCTCGCTGGGCTGGACCAGGGCGTAGCCCTGGCCGAGGAAGCTGAGCTCCCAGCCCTCGCCGGTGCCGCCCCGGCGGTGGCGGACACCGGAGTTGTGCGTCTGGGCCTGCATCTGCACCCGCAGCCCGGTGGACCAGGCGACGATGGCGTCCGCGTCGACGCTGACGTACCGGTCGGGCGTGACCTGCATCATCAGCGGCTGGCCCGAGGTCATCAGGGCGACCTTGCCGCGGCCGGAGACGTTCAGCTGGTACTTGCCGGTGCCGGAGACCCCGTACTGGCTGTCGACGGCGATGACCTCGGTGTGCAGCGTCGAGTCGAGGGCGAGGACGTACGAGCTGTCGACGGTCAGGCCCTCCTGCTCGACCTCGACCACGTGGATGTTCTGGGCGAGGTTGGCGAAGTAGACCGTGCCCTGGCCGGAGCAGCGCATGAGGTCGAGGCCCTCACCGGTGCGGGCGCGGGCCCGGCGCTGGTTCGCGCTCTGGTACTCGCCGTCGAAGTCGACGAGCCCCTGGTAGGCGACCATCGCTCCCTTGCGGGCCAGGATGTCGTCCTGGCCACCGAGGGTGACCCGCAGCAGTTGCGGGTTCTGGACGACGTACCGCTCCTGGCTCTGCTGTTCGGCGTGGTTGAAAAGCGGGCTCTGCATGGTGTTCTCGCTCCCCCTCAGCCCCGGGCCCGCAGGCGGTCGGTGCTGTCCTCGCTCGGCTGTACGACGACGATGCCCTGGCCCGAGAAGGCCATCTGGAAGGCCTCGCCGCTGCCCCGCCCGATGAGGGAGGAGGCCTTGAAGCTGCGCTTGCCCTTGACCTTGAGCGCCGGCGACCAGGCGACCAGGGCGTCCGGGTCGACGTAGGTCTCGTCCTCGCCGCGTCCGCAGTCGACGACGATCGGCGTGCCGCGCGAGGTGAGCGCGACCCAGCCGGTGCCCGAGACCTGCACGTTGAACAGGCCCTGGCCGGCGAACTTGGCGAGGCCCTTGACCCGCTCGACGCCCCACTGGAGGTGCGCGTCGAAGGCGAGCAGGTTGCTGCCGTTGACCGAGAGGGCCTCGTTGTTCAGGTTGACGACGAGGACGTCGGCGCCGTAGTCGGCGAGGTAGAGCAGTCCGTCGCCCGAGCACTTCATGACGGGGGTGCCCTCGCCGGTGAGCCACTCCCGGCCGATCTGGCGGACGGCCGGCGGGTTGGGCTCGTAGCTGATGAAGCCCTCGTAGGCGACCATCGAGCCGGTGCGCGCGTAGAGGTCCTGGCCGGTGGCCATGGCGACCTTGAGCATGGAGCGCCCGTGGTTCTCCATGCGGGCCGTGACGGGGGTCGGGGCGTAGCCCGCGAGTTGCTGGTTCATGGTTCCGGGCTCCCTCAGACCTCGTAGGGCTGGACGACGATGAAGTTGCCGGGGGCGCCCCGGAACTGCAGGTTCACGGTCTCGCCGCTGTGCCCGGGGTACGCGTTGCGGCGCAGCCGGACCTGGCTGGAGAGGATGACCTGGGAGCCGGACGACCAGGCGACGACGGCGTTGCAGTCGGCGAAGGTGGTCGGCGTGACGGGCAGGACGACGGGGACGCCGTGGGTCTTCACGACGACGGTGCCGGTGCCGTGGAACTGCATGGTGAACAGGGCGCCGCCGGGGATGCCGTGGCCCTCGACGCGCCGGACCTCGTACTGGAGCGACTCGTCGAAGGCGAGCACGTTCTCGGCGGAGACGCAGATGCCGTCGCCCTGGAGCTCGATCGGGTGCAGATGGGCGCCGTTCTCGGCGAGGAAGACCTGGCCGCGGCCGGTGCAGCGCATCAGCTGCATCTCCTGGCCGGTGGCGTTGCCGACGATCCGGCCGGCGAATCCGGCTCCCTTGTAGGCGAAGTCGACCTTGCCCTGGTACATGACCATGGAGCCCTGGCGGGCGAGGACGGGGGCGCCGCCCGTGCCGAGGTCGACCCGCATGAGCTGCTGGTTCTGCGAGGTCCAGCGGGCGCCGGTCGCGGTCTCCTTGTACGGCGAGAGCGCGGCGGCGAGCCCGGCGCCGGTGGCCGGGGCGCCCTGGGGAACGCCCTGCGGCGCGAACTGGCCCGGGACCTGCCCGTACTGCGGCTGCCCGTACGGGGCGGGGGCCGGCTGGCCGTACGGCGCGGGCGGCGGGGTCTGGCCGGGGACCTGGCCGTACTGCGGGGGCTGCGGGGGCTGTCCGTACGGCGCCGGGGCGGGCGCGGGCGGGGCCGGGGCGGGCGCGGGGGCCGGGGGTGCCAGCGGCGCGACCATCGTCGGCGCCGCGTGCATCGGCGCGGGGGCCGGGGCCGGGGCGGGCGGGGCGCCGAAGGCGGGGGCCGGGGCGGGCGCCGGGGGTGCCGCGGGGGCGCCGAAGGCGGGCGGGGCGGCGGCCTGCGCGGGCGGGGCGAAGCCGGGGGCGGCGGCGGGGGCCTGCGGCGCGGCGGGCTCCTCCTCGGCGACCTCGCCGCCGAAGTTCCTGAGCAGGGCCTCAAGGCCGCCGTCGAAGCCCTGGCCGACGGCGGCGAAGCGCCAGACGTCCTTCAGATAGAAGTCGCCGAGCATGACCGCGCGCTCGGTGGAGAACTCGGCGCCGGTGAAGGCGTAGCGGGCGACCTCCTCGCCGCCCGCGACGATCCGGATCCAGCCGGGGCCGACCTGGGACATCTGCCCGGCGCCGTCGATCGTCGCGGTGAACGACAGCTTCTGGATGTGCGCGGGCACCCGGTCGAGGGTGACGCGGAACGACTCGGTGTCGCCGGCCTGCGCGCCGAGCAGCTGGATGGACTCCTCGGGCGACTTCGGCTGGTTGAAGAAGACGAAGTAGCGGTCGTCGGAGAGGCGCTCGTCCGCGTCGAGGCCGAAACAGCTGATGTCGAAGCTCAGACCGGGCGCCGCGATCTGCACGCCCACGTACAGATCGGTGCCCGCCGTGAGATCACTGATCTTGGCCTTGTGGCCGCGTTGGAATTCCCTGGCCATATGTGACGACCGTCCCCCATCCCGATTCACGATTGCGTCGCGCCAGGCTAACGGCTGACCGTGACATCGGGGCAGGCCCGTATGCGTTCGGTACAGAATCGGAGCACGGCCGGAATCAGTCCTCGCGTGCGACCGGCGGATGCGGCAGCCGGCCGGCGGCGACCACGCCCTCCAGATAGCCCCGGGCCCGCTCGGTGCGCGGATAGGACTCCAGGAGCCGCCAGAAGCGCGGCCCGTGACCGGGCACCAGGAGATGGGCCAGCTCGTGGCAGAGGACGTAGTCGACGACGTACTCGGGCATGCCCTGGAGCCGGTGGGAGAGGCGGATGCTGCCCTCGGAGGGGGTGCAGGAGCCCCAGCGGGTGTTCTGGTTGGTCACCCAGCGCACGGAGCTGGGGCGGGCCCGGCCGTCGAAGTACTGCTCGGCCAGGCGCTCGGCGCGCTCGATCAGCTCCCGGTCGCCGAGGACGCCTCGGCTCTCCTGGGCCGCCAGCTTGTCCAGCATGACGGTGACCCAGCGCTGCTCCTCCGCCTCCGACATCCGGGCGGGGATCAGCACGACGGTCCGGTCGCCCTCGCGGTAGGCGGAGACGGTTCTGCTCCGGCGGGAGCTTCTGCGGACCTCGACCGCGCTCGTCCCCGGGCCGCGGGGCGGATCGCTTGTCACGCTGCTCTGTGGGTCGGCCGGCACGGCCCCGACGTTACCCGCTGGCGGTGCGGGAAGTCCCGCACCATTCAAATGATTAATGCCACGACCCTGTGGACAACTTTTCGCACCGCGTGCGCCGCACGGGCAATCTGACATCGAGGGAAGCACGGCGAAGCACTGGAAGTACGACGAAGAAAGATCATTTACGGATTCACGGGGGGACGTGATCATGCATCCGATGGTCAAACCGGCGCTGCGGCGCGCCTGGCGCAATCTGCGGTACGTGCAGTTCGGGGTGACGCCCGCGCACGCGGTCGTCCTCGGCCCGGTCGACACGACCACCGGCAGTCTGATCGGCCTGTTCGACGGGACCCGGGGGACGGAGCTGCTGCGGGCGGAGGCCCAGGCCCTGGGGCTGCGCGAGGGACACCTGGAGGAGCTGCTCGGGCGGCTCGCGGCGGCCGGTCTGATCGCCGACGCCTCGGTGCGGCGGGCGGACCCGGCACTCGACCCGGTGCGCGCGGACCTGGCCTCGCTCTCCGTCGTCCACCGCGCGCCGGACGGGCCCGCCCGCGTGCTGTCCGCGCGGGCGGCCCAGCGGGTCCAGGTCCGGGGCGCCGGGCGGGTCGGCGCGGCGGTGGCGGCCCTCCTCTCGGCGGCGGGCGTGGGCCGGGTGGACGTCCTCGACTCGGGGACGGTCGCGCCGTGGGAGGTGTCACCGGGCGGGCTGCCCGCCGAGGCGGTCGGCGAGCGCCGCGCGGTGGCGGCCCGGCGTCTGGTGGGGCGCTCGGCTCCCGGCGGACGCCCGCCGAGGGAGGTTCGTACCGGACCGGGTGACGGCGGCGGCGAGCCCGGACTCTCACTCGTGGTGGTGACGCCCCGGGACGGCCTCGGGGCGTACGTGCCCGACCCGCTGCCGGCCGAGGACTGGCTCGCCACCGGCACACCCCATCTGTACGCGGGGGTCCTTGAGGCGACCGGCGTGGTGGGCCCGCTGGTGCTGCCCGGGAGCACGGCCTGCGCCGGCTGCGTGCAGCGGGAGCGGTGCGACCGGGAGCCCATCTGGCCGCGGCTGCCCGCCCAGTGGCGTTCCGGCGCCCCGCATCCGCTGCCGGCCTGCGACGTGGCGCTGGCCTCGGCGGTCGCGGGTCTGGCGGCGGCGCACGCGCTGGCCTTCCTCGACGGCGATCCGCCGTCCAGCACGGGGGCCCGCTGGGAGGTGTCGCTGCCGCTGCTGGAGTGGCGCGGCGAGCCGGTGCGGGCGCATCCGGCGTGTCCGTGCGGGGCCTGGCGCGCGCGAAGGGGGGAGCATGCCTCAGCGGCGGGAAGGGCGCAGGACACAATGGCCGGGTAGGGCCTGCCCGGCACGGCAGTCTGGGACTTGGAGGGCGCATGTCTGATCTTCCCCGGAAGGCGGTCACCCGGACCGCCAAGTTGGCCGCGTTGCCGCTCGGCTTCGCGGGCCGGGCCACCTGGGGCCTGGGCAAGCGGATCGGCGGGAAGTCCGCGGAGCTCGTCGCGCGGGAGCTCCAGCAGCGCACCGCCGAGCAGTTGTTCAAGGTGCTCGGCGAGCTCAAGGGCGGGGCGATGAAGTTCGGGCAGGCGCTGTCCGTCTTCGAGTCGGCCCTCCCCGAGGAGGTCGCCGGACCCTATCGGGCGGCGCTCACCAAGCTGCAGGAGGCGGCGCCGCCGATGCCGACGCGCACGGTGCACGCGGTGCTCGCGGAGCGGCTCGGTGAGGAATGGCGGGAGCTGTTCCTGGAGTTCGAGGAGAAGCCCGCGGCGGCGGCCTCGATCGGCCAGGTGCACCGGGCGGTGTGGCACGACGGGCGCGAGGTCGCGGTGAAGGTGCAGTATCCGGGGGCGGGGGACGCGCTGCTCTCGGACCTGACCCAGCTGAGCCGCTTCGCCCGGCTGCTCGGCCCGCTGATCCCGGGCATGGACATCAAGCCGCTGATCACGGAGTTGCGCGACCGGGTGGCGGAGGAGCTGGACTACGCCCTGGAGGCCGAGGCGCAGCGGGAGCACGCGGAGGAGTTCGCGGACGACCCGGACGTGGTGGTCCCCGCGGTGGTGCACCAGTCGGAGCAGGTCCTGGTGACGGAGTGGATGGACGGCGTCCCGCTCTCGGAGGTGATCGCGCACGGCACGCCGGAGCAGCGGGACCGGGCGGGGCAGCTGCTGGCCCGCTTCCTCTTCTCCGGGCCCGCGCGCACGGGTCTGCTCCACGCCGATCCGCACCCGGGCAACTTCCGGCTGCTGCCCGGTCCGGTCGGGGACGAGGACGGCGAGCCGGAGGGGTGGCGGCTGGGGGTGCTGGACTTCGGCACCGTGGACCGGCTGCCCGGCGGGCTTCCGGAGACGATCGGCACCTGTCTGCGGATGACCCTGGCCGGGGACGCGGAGACGGTCTACGAGCTGCTGTGCGGGGAGGGCTTCGTGAAGGAGTCCATCGCGCTCGACCCGGACGAGGTCCTGGAGTATCTGCTGCCGATCATCGAGCCGGCCGAGGCGGACTCCTTCGTCTTCACCCGCGGCTGGATGCGCGCCCAGGCCGCCCGGATCGCCGATCCCCGCTCCCCCGCGCACCAGTTGGGCAAGCAGCTCAATCTGCCGCCCTCGTATCTGCTGATACACCGGGTGACGCTGAGCACGATCGGGGTGCTGTGCCAGCTGAACGCGACGGTCCGGCTGCGGGACGAGCTGACCGCCTGGCTGCCCGGCTTCGCGGAGCCGGAGGCGGGGACGGAGGCAGGGACGGAGACGGAGAGGGAGTAGCGGCCGGGCCCGCGCTCACCACCAGGAGGAGTCGAGGCGGCCCTCGATGGACCTGATGTGGGCGCGGGCGCACTCCTCGCAGAGGTAGTGGCGGGTGCCGTTCTCCACCGAACAGGTCCAGGTGAGGGGCAGCTCCCGGGCGGTCCTGCCACAGCGGGCGCACACGTAGGCGGCCTCGGGGGCCGGGGCTTCGTTCACCTTCGTGACGATAACCCGACGAGCGCCCCGCGGCAGGGCAACGCACCGCGGGGGCCGGTCCGTTCGGACCGGCCCCCGCGGTGGGTTCCTACTGGCTGCCGCCTGGCTGCTGCCTGGGTCAGTGCATGACGGCCATGGCGAGCGCGCGGCGGGCGCGCATCGAGACGCGCTCGGCGCGCCGCTGCATCCGCCGGGCGGCGACCAGGCGCACGGCCTGGCGTTCCGCGTCGGCTTCCCGCAGGCGGTCGTGCATATGGGCACGGGCCAGGGCTTCTGGGATGAGTTGCATCTCACGGGTCCTGTTCTGACGCGAGCGGTTCGCGCCGAGGATCGAAACGTCTGGAGTCGCGGAGCCGGAGGGCTCGTGGGCGGGCGAGGTCATCGGGGCCTGCTTCTGGGGATCGTGCGTGAGGGGGCGGTCGATGGTTCCGGTGACGTTCATGCCGCTACCGGGTTCTTGCGCGGACGGCCACGGGGCCGCTTGCGGGCCACGACCACACCCTGGACGAAGAGCTCGCCGCCCCAGACGCCCCAGGGCTCCCGGCGCTCCTTGGCGCCCGCGAGGCAGGCCGCCATCAGCGGGCAGGTCCGGCAGAGCGACTTGGCGTACTCGACATCGGCCGGGGACTCGGCGAAGAAGACCTCCGGGTCGAAGGAGCGGCAGGGGACGGGCACGCCGAGGTTCTCGATGGCGTCGTCGAGCGCGGTGAGCGCGGTGAGGGGGGTCAAGGTGGAGTCCTCCGTGAGGCCGGGCGGGGGGATCGTTTCGGAAGGCGGTACGGACGGGGCGTGCGCTTCGAGTTGCACGGGTGTTCTTCCTCGTCTGTCGTTCCGGCCGGTGGGCCGGGGTTTCTGCTGGTACCGGTCGTTACTGGTCCCGAGGCGCCTTCGGTCCGTCGTCCCCGTTCGGGACAAACAGAAGGGCCGCGGATCCCGGGTGGGGTTCCGCGGCCCTGAAGGCGCCGGTCTGATCGTCGATCAGACTGGATCACTCCAGGGTTCGAGCCCACGGAAGGCCCACATCGTGTGGTGCTGCGTCGTCTGCTGCTTCTTGCCGGCACTGGTCGCCGCAATGCCATAGGCCGTGGCCTGGGCCTTGCCCACTCCTGCTTCCAGTGCCTTGGTCGGTCGCTCATTGCGCTCCGGCCGATCGGCCAGCAGACCGGGCATGCCGAGAACGGGCATACCGGCGCCGGACAGACCGCTGCCAAGGAGAGCGGAGGTCGCGAAGGAGGCCGAGGCCACCGAGGACACGGACACGTCGGCGGTAAAGCCGAGCGCGCAGGCGGAGACGACCGAGTGATCGGTCATTTTGGCGGTGCTGGTCTTGACGTTCTTGATGATGCTGGTCACTGGAATCGCCTCCTCTCGGCGTCTCGGAGGGCTCGGGGTGAGCCGGGCCCTCATGCTTTTAGGACAAGTACAGCCATTTGGACAAGTACAGCACGAAGACAGGGCTTCCAAGAAGCCGCCGTTTCCGTGGTTAAGAACCTATGGGGCTTGACGGGGCGGGCGCAAACTATTTTTCCGACGAGTTTTCCTCAGCTCTCCTCGTCGCTTCCTCCACGGTCCTCACCTGCGCAGATGGCGAGAACATCGGCTCCGAAACGGTCCAGCTTGCGGACGCCCACCCCGGAGATCGCGGCGAGCTCGCCCCCGGAGTCCGGCACGCGTTCGGCGATGGCCATGAGCGTCTTGTCGGTGAACACGCAATAGGCCGGCTGGCCGAGCTGCCCGGCCTGCTCCGCGCGCCACTCGCGCAGCCGCTCGTACAGCCCCTCGTCCATGTCGGACGGGCAGTCCTCGCAGCGCATCAGCTTCATCTCGCCGGCCTCGGTGAGCGTGGCGCCGCAGACCCGGCAGCGGGCCGGGCCGCGCCGCCTGCGCCGCTCGGGGGCGCCGGAGCCGGTGCCGCCGCGCTCGATGCCGCCGCGGCCTCCCGCGCCGCCGCCGCCGAGGGCGCCGGAGCCGGGCCGCAGGCCCTTGAGGAAGCGGGTGGGGCGCCGGGAGGCGCGGCCCCCCGGGGAGCGCGAGAGCGCCCAGGAGAGCGTCAGGTGGACCCGGGCCCGGGTGACGCCCACGTAGAGCAGCCGACGCTCCTCCTCGACCTGCTCGTCGGTCTTCGCGTACGTGATCGGCATCATGCCCTCGGCGAGGCCGACCAGGAAGACGGCGTCCCACTCCAGACCCTTGGCGGCGTGCAGCGAGGCCAGCGTGACGCCCTGGACGGTGGGCGCGTGCTGGGCGGCGGCCCGCTCGTCGAGCTCGGCGACCAGGTCGGAGAGGGTGGCGCCGGACCTGGCCCGGGCGAAGTCCTCGGCTAGCCGGACCAGCGCGGCCAGCGACTCCCAGCGGTCCCGGACCGCGCCGGAGCCGGTCGGCGGCCGCTCGGTCCAGCCGGTGCTGGAGAGCACCGCGCGGACCTGGGCGGGCAGGTCCTCGACGTCGTCGAGCAGCGCGTCGTTCCCCCCGGCGCGGGCGGCGCCGCGCAGCGCCACGCCCGCCTTGCGCACCTCCTCGCGGTCGAAGAAGCGCTCGGCGCCGCGCAGCTGGTAGGGCACCCCGGCGTCGGCGAGGGCCTGCTCGTAGACCTCGGACTGGGCGTTGATCCGGTAGAGCACGGCGATCTCGCCGGCCGGGACCCCGGCGGCGATCAGGTCCCGGACCCGGCGGGCGGTGCCCTCGGCCTCGGCCGGCTCGTCCGCGTACTCCGCGTAACCGGGCTCGGGGCCGGGGTCGCGCTGGGAGATCAGCTCCAGGCGGTGCTCGGCGGCCCGGCCGCGGGCCTGGCTGAGCAGCCCGTTGGCCAGGTGGACGACCTGCGGGGTGGAGCGGTAGTCCCGGACCAGCTTGACCACGGTCGCGTCCGGGTGGCGGGTGCGGAAGTTCAGCAGGTGGTCGGGGGTGGCGCCGGTGAAGGAGTAGATGGTCTGGCTGGCGTCGCCGACCACGCACAGGGTGTCGCGCTCGCCGAGCCACAGGTCGAGCAGCCGCTGCTGGAGCGGCGAGACGTCCTGGTACTCGTCCACCACGAAGTGCTGGTACTGGCGGCGGATCTGGTCGGCGATGTCGTGCCGGTCCTGGAGGATGGCGACCGTGAGCAGCAGCACGTCCTCGAAGTCGATCACGTCGCGGTCGCGCTTGAGCTGCTCGTACATCGCGTAGACCTGGCCGATCTCGGCCGGGTCGCGCGGGGCGTCGCGCACCGACTTGGCGACGGCGGCGGGGTAGTCGGCGGGGACGGTCTGGGTGACCTTGGCCCACTCGATCTCGCTCGTCACGTCCCGCAGCTCGTTGCGGTCGAGCCGGACGCGGCAGCGGGCGGCCGCGTCGGCGACCAGCTGGATCTTCCGCTCCAGGAGCCGGGGCAGCTCGCCACCGACCGCTTTCGGCCAGAAGTACTGGAGCTGGCGCAGGGCCGCCGAGTGGAACGTGCGGGCCTGGACGCCGCCCGCGCCGAGCTGGCGGAGCCGGCCGCGCATCTCCCCGGCGGCGCGGTTGGTGAAGGTGACGGCGAGCACGCTCGCGGGCGGCAGGATGCCCGCCCGGACCCCGTAGGCGATGCGGTGGGTGATGGCCCGGGTCTTGCCCGTGCCCGCTCCGGCCAGGACGCACACCGGTCCGTGCAGGGCCAGGGCGACCTCGCGCTGCTCGGGGTCGAGCCCGTCGAGCACCGCGTCGGCCGTCTCGGGGACCTGCGGGAAGAGAGTGGAGTGCGTTGCTGGTGTCACTCCGCCATGCTGCCAGGTTCCCGTGGGGCGTGCGGCGGCTTGTCCACAGGGGTGTGGCGCCGGTCATACGGAGGCGGGGAGGGCCGGATGCGGGAATGGCCGGGTGACCGCGTACGTTCTCCTCTCGGACCCGAACGCGAGACCAGAGGAGCGCCAGGCGATGCAGGGCACTGTGACGATGTACAGCACGACGTGGTGCGGCTACTGCCGCCGGCTGAAGAGCCAGATGGAGCGCGAGGGCATCGCGTACACCGAGGTCAACATCGAGCTGGACCCCGAGTCGGCCGCGTTCGTGGAGAAGGCCAACGGGGGCAACCAGACCGTTCCCACCGTGCTCTTCCCGGACGGCTCGACGCTGACGAACCCGTCGCTCGCGCAGGTCAAGCAGAAGATCGGCGTCTGAGCCGGGCCCTCACACCCTTGGCCGAAAACGGCCCCCTCCGGCAGTGCCGGGCGGGGGCCGTTCGCGTGTGGCCGGGAGGCTCAGAGCACGTCGCCCGGCTTCGGCAGCGGCTTGCCGTACCAGAGCTCGATCAGGCGCGAGGCGATCGAGATCCCGTACGGCGGCAGGACCTCGCCGGACTCGAAGGCGGCGGCCAGCTCCTCGCGGGAGAACCAGCGGGCCTCCTGGATCTCCTCGCCGTCCACGGCGATCTCCGCGGAGGTCGCGCGGGCGAAGAAGCCCAGCATCAGGCTGGACGGGAAGGGCCAGGGCTGGCTGGCGACGTACTCGACCTCGCCGACCGTGACGCCCGCCTCCTCGAAGACCTCGCGCGCCACCGACTGCTCGATGGACTCGCCCGGCTCGACGAAGCCCGCGAGGGTGGAGAAGCGGCCCTCCGGCCAGTGCACCTGGCGGCCGAGGAGCGCCCGGTCCTGGTCGTCGGTGACCAGCATTATCACCGCCGGGTCGGTACGCGGGTAGTGCTCGGCGCCGCAGGCCTGGCAGCGGCGGATGTGACCGGCCGCCGCCACCACGGTCCGCTCGCCGCAGCGCGAGCAGAAGCGGTGCAGCCGCTGCCAGTTCTCCAGGGCCACCGCGTGCACCATCAGACCCGCGTCGCGGGGCGAGAGCAGCAGCCCCGCCTCGCGCAGCCCGGCGGGCCGCGCGGACTGGTCCATGCGGCCCGGCAGGGTGTCCTTCTGGAGCGCGAAGTAGGACACCCCGTCGGCGTCCGTGCCCAGGAAGTAGCGGTGGGTCTCGGTGACCGGGGCCTCGAAGGCCGGGGTCATCACCAGCTCGGTCCGGCCGTCGGGCGTGTCGTCGATCAGCGCCTGGCCGCCCGAGACCACGAAGACCCGGGTGGTGGGGTGGCTCCAGGCCGCCGCGAGCCACGCCTCGTCGAGGCGGTGGTGGGCGGCGCGGTCGATGCCGCTCGGCGCGGTCAGTCCGATCGGACGGTCCGCGGCCTCGTAACGGAAGGTGCTCACAGGTGCTTCCAACTCCCCCGGATCAGTGGTTTCGGCGTTCGGCAGGCAGGCGACAGGGTGGCCGGTCGGCCCGTGCCCGGGCCGGCGGGTCGGCTCAGAGGGCGGCGGGCAGGTCGCCCCACAGATGCGCGGTGGCCTCGACGCCCTTCATGAGCAGGTCGAGCTCGACCTTCTCGTTCGGCGCGTGCCAGCCGTCGGAGGGCACCGAGATGCCCAGGAAGAGCACCGGCGCGCCCAGGACGTCCTGGAGGTCGGCGGCCGGTCCCGAGCCGCCCTCGCGGGTGTAGCGGACCTTGGCGCCGTCGAAGGCGAGGCTCATCGCCCCCGCCACGGCCTTCAGGGCCGGGTGGTCCAGCGGGGTGAGGCAGGGCCGGGTCGGGGCGCCGAAGACGATCTCGTACCGGACGCCGGCCGGGACCAGACCGGCCAGCCACACGCGGACGGCCTTCTCGATGTGCGCCGGGTCCTGCCCCGCGACCAGCCGGAAGGAGAGCTTCAGGTGGGCCGAGGCGGGGACGATCGTCTTGCCGCCGGGGCCCTGGTAGCCGCCGCCGATGCCGTTGACCTCGGCGGTGGGGCGGGCCCAGACACGCTCCAGGGTGGAGTAGCCGGCCTCGCCCAGGGTGCCGTGCGACTTGGCGGTGGTCAGCCAGCCGGCCTCGTCGAAGGGCAGCTCGGCGATGAGCTCCCGCTCGGCCTCGGAGAGCTCGGTGACCCCGTCGTAGAAGCCGGGGACCGCGACCCGCTGGTCCGCGTCGTGCAGGGCGGCCACGATCCGGCCGGCGACGGTGGCCGGGTTGGGCACGGCGCCGCCGAACGAACCGGAGTGGATGTCCTGGTCGGGGCCGTACAGGTCGATCTCGCAGTCGGCGACCCCGCGCATGCCGGTGCACACGGTCGGGGTGGTCTCGGACCACATGCCGGTGTCGGAGACGATCACGATGTCGGTGCCGAGCCGGTCGGCGTGCTTCTCCACGAGGGCGCGGAAGTGCGGCGAACCGGACTCCTCCTCACCCTCCACGAGCAGCTTCAGGTTGACGGCGGGCGCGGTGCGGCCGGTCGCGGCGAGGTGGGCGCGGACGCCGAGGGTGTGGAAGAACACCTGGCCCTTGTCGTCGGAGGCGCCCCGCGCGTACATCCGGCCGTCGACGACCGTCGGCTCGAAGGGGTCGGTGTGCCAGCCGTCCTCGCGGGCGGCGGGCTGCACGTCGTGGTGGCCGTAGACCAGCACGGTCGGCGCGTCCGGCTCCCCGGACGGCCACTCGGCGAAGACCGCCGGGGCGCCGTCGGTCTCCCACACCTCGACGGTGGGGAAACCGGTCCTGACCAGCCGGTCCGCGAGCCACTCGGCGCTGCGCCGCACATCGTCCGCGCGGTCGGGCTGCGCCGAGACCGAGGGGATGCGCAGCCACTCGGCGAGCTCGTCGAGGAAGGCGGCGCGGTGCTGCGCGACGTACGCGCGTACGGTCTCGGTCCGTGCGGTGCGGACGGCGTTGTCCGGGGTCTGGCTCATGGCTCCGAGCCTATCCGGCGCGGACGGGGTCCCCGTCCGGGGAGTCCCCGCCGAGCAGCAGCGCTTCGAGCTCCACCCGGCCGGGCAGCCGCGCGGGCCGGACGACCTCCCCCGTCCGTACGTAGACGAAGGCGGCGGCGACCTCCTCGGGGGCGAGTCCGTGCTGTTCGGCCCAGGCGAGCCGGTAGAGGGCGAGCTGGAGCGGATCGGCGGTGCGGTGGTGGCTGGTCTTCCAGTCGACGATCTCGTACGCGCCGGAGTCCGGGTCCCGGTAGACGGCGTCGATCCGGCCCCTGACCAGCCGCCCCGCGAGGGAGAGGTGGACGGGGACCTCGACGCGGTACGGGGTGCGGTGGGCGTACGGGGTGCGGCCGAACGCCTCCTTGAGGGCGTCCAGGTCCCGCTCGTCCACGATCTCCGGCTCGCCGGCGAACTCCTCGCCGCCGGGCAGCTCGTCCGGGCCGAGCAGGGGGAGCGGCAGCTCCTCGAAGCGGGACTCCACCCAGGCGTGGAAGCGCGTGCCGCGGCGGGCTGCGGGCTGCGGCGGTTTCGGCATGGGGCGGGCCAGGTCCTTGGCGAAGCCGTCGGGGTCGGCGGCGAGGCGGAGGACTTGGGAGGCGGAGAGGTAGGGGGGGAGGAGGATGTCTCGGGTGGTGGTGCGGGTGCGGTGCAGCTCCGCTGTGAGGGCGGTGAGGTCTCTGTCCCAGGAGGCGATGGTTTTGGTGTCCTCCTGGGACAGCTCTGTCCGCTGCGCGGGGACGGGCGCGTGGTCCGGCTCCTCGTTCCAGTCGAGCTCCTCGGGGAGCCAGAGGTCCTCGGGGGCGGGGTCCTGGGGGGCGGGCACCGCCGTCGTGGGGCTGTGCCCACCCTCCCCCAGACTTCGTCCGGGGGGACCCCCATCGCCCTGCGGAACGTATGCCCACAGCCGGGCGGTGACCGCCTCCGCCGCCGCCCTCCGCCTCTCCAAGCTCTCCTTGTCCAGCGGCAGGGGCCACGCCTGGTCGGCCAGGTCGGATGCCAGGAGGGGGTTCTCGGTGTCCTTCTCCGGGGCTTCTGCCCACTTGTCGATCTCGCCGTGGCCGTTCTCGCAGTGGGTGTACAGGGATTCGAGGAAGTCCGATGGGCCTCGGGGTTTCTTCTGGGACGGGCCCCACCAGTGGGCTGAGGCCAGGAGGAGGGAGCGGGGGCGGGTGAAGGTGACGTAGCCGAGGCGGAGTTCTTCGGTGTGCTGGTGGTCGCGCAGGGCGTTCTTGAAGGACGTGAGGGCCTTGGAGTCCCAGCCGTCGATCGCGGGCAGCGTGGCCGCGTCGCCGCGCAGGGCGTGCGGCAGGACCTGGGGCTGCGCGGTCCAGGACTCGCGGGCGCGGGTGGACGGGAACTGGCCGGTGACCAGGCCGGGGACGGCGACCACGTCCCACTCCAGGCCCTTGGACTTGTGCGCGGTCATCACCTTGACGGTGTTCTCGCCGCCGGGCAGGGCCTGGTCCAGGCCCTTCTCGTACTGCGCGGCCGTGCGCAGGAAGCCGAGGAAGGCGAGGAGGGTGGCCTCGCCGTCGAGGGAGGCGAAGCCCGCGGCCGTGTCGAGGAAGCCGGCCAGGGTCTCGCGGCGGCGGGCGGCCAGGGCGTGCGGGGAGGCGGAGAGCTCGACCTCCAGGCCGGTGGCGTTGAGCACCCGGTGCAGCACGTCCATGAGGGGGTCGGCGAGCGAGGTGCGCAGGGCGCGCAGCTCGGTGGCGAGGCGGGCGAAGCGGACCCGGGCCTCGGCCGAGAAGGGCAGCTTGTCGTCCTCGGCGCCGGAGCCGCCCGCGTCCAGGAAGGTGTCGAGCGCGTCGGCGAGGGAGATCACCTCGGCCGGGTCGACGCCCTCGACGGCGGCGGCGAGCCGCTGGTCGGGGTCGGCCGGGTCCTCTCCCGCGCGGTGCACGAGGAGGCGGGCGCGGCGGCCGAGGAGGGCCAGGTCGCGGGGGCCGATCCGCCAGCGGGGGCCGGTGAGGAGGCGGACGAGGGAGGCGTTGGCCCCCGGGTCCTGGAGGACTTCGCAGACGGCGACCAGGTCGGCGATCTCGGGCAGGTGGAGCAGTCCGGAGAGGCCGACGACCTCGACGGGGACGTCCCGGGCGACGAGGGCGGCCTGGATGGCGGGGAAGTCGCCGGCCGTGCGGCACAGGACGGCGATCTCGCCCGGCTCGGTGCCGGTGCGGACGAGGTGGGCGAGGCGGTCGGCGAGCCAGTCGATCTCCTCCGCGTGGGTCGGCAGGAGGGCGATGCGGACGCTGCCGTCCCGCTCGGCGCCCGGCGCGGGCCGCAGCGCCTCCACGCCCGCGTGCATGGCGCGCAGGGGGGCGGCGAGCCCGTTGGCGAGGTCGAGGAGGCGGCCGCCGCTGCGCCGGTTCTCGGAGAGGGCGTGCCGGGTGGCGGGGCTGCCGTCGCGGTACGGGAAGTGCTCGGGGAAGTCGTCGAGGTTGGCGACGGAGGCGCCGCGCCAGCCGTAGATGGCCTGGCAGGGGTCGCCGACGGCGGTCACGGCGTGCCCGGTGCCCTGCCCGAAGAGGCCGGACAGGAGCAGGCGCTGGGCGACGGACGTGTCCTGGTACTCGTCGAGGAGGACGACCCGGAACTCGTCCCGGAGGATCGCGCCGACCTCGGGGCGGGTGGTGGCGAGCTCGGCGGAGAGGGCGATCTGGTCGCCGAAGTCGAGGAGGTCGCGGGAGCGCTTGGCCGCGCGGTAGCGCACGACGAGGTCGAGGAGCTCGCGGCGGGCGGCGGCGGCCTCGGGGACCTTGCGGAGGTCGGCGTTGGTCAGCTTGGCGCGGGAGAGGGCGTCGAGGAGGCCGGTGTCGTACGCCCTGAGGTCCTGCGGGCGGACCAGGTGCTCGGCGAGCTCGGCGTCGAGCGCGAGGAGGTCGCCGACGAGGGTCGGGAAGGACTTGGTGAGCGCGGGGTACGGGCCGGGGGCCTCGCGCAGCACGCGGGCGGCGAGCTGGTAGCGGGTGGCGTCGGCGAGGAGCCGGGAGGTGGGCTCCAGGCCGATGCGCAGGCCGTGGTCGGTGAGGAGCTGCCCGGCGAAGGCGTGGTAGGTCGAGATGCGGGGCTCGCCCGGGGGGGCGTCCGGGTCGATGACGTCGGGGTCGGTGACCCCGGCCCGGATCAGGGCGGTGCGCACGCGTTCGGCGAGCTCGCCGGCGGCCTTGTTGGTGAAGGTGAGCCCGAGGACCTGCTCGGGGGCGACCTGGCCGGTGCCGACCAGCCAGACCACGCGGGCGGCCATCACCGTGGTCTTGCCGGAGCCGGCTCCGGCCACGATGACCTGCGGGGCGGGCGGCGCGATGATGCAGGCCGTCTGCTCCGGGGTGAACGGGATGCCGAGCAGCTCCTTGAGCTGGTCGGGGTCGGTGATGCGTGCGGTCACTCCAAAGAGGCTAACGGGGCCCACTGACATCCCGGGCCGGACGAGAGCTCCGACACGTCCGTCACGTCTGTGACGTCACCGTCACGCCGGGGTGCTGCCCTGGTCCAGCTTGGTGAGGTCGATGGTCTCGTCGGCGGGCGGGATCACGACGTTGACGGGCTTGTCGTACGCGGAGAGGACGAGCGTGCCGGGTTCGGCGCCGCCGGTCTTGACCGTCTTGAGGATGTACGGCTTGCCGACCTGGGAGACGGAGACGGTGGTGGTCTCGCCGTTCGGCTTGTGCTTCACCAGGGTGGCCACGGGGGTGCCGGCGACCATGCCGTCGGGCCCCCGGGTCAGTCCGCTGCGTTCGGCCTTGTCCTTGCCGAGGTCGTTGAGGAGCCCCTTCAGGTCGCAGACGCCGCCGAGGTCGCCGCTGCCGGCCTGACCGGGGGTGATCTTCAGCCAGCGGCCCTTGAGCAGCTCGATCGTGGGGGCGATCTGCGCCTCGGGCATGCCCTGGGAGGTCATGGAGGCGTGCCAGAAGCGCTCGTCGCCCTTGATGTACGTGATGCCGGCGGCCTGGCGGAGTTCGGCGGTGCCGCCCTGGATCTTGACCACGCCGGTGCAGTCCCTGTGGTCGTCCACGGAGAAGTCGACGTCCAGCCGCTCTCCGCCGGAGACGACCCGGCCGGTCATGCGCAGCGAGGTCGCGGACTGGGTGGCGGCGACGGCCCGGTCGCCGATCTGGTCGGCGGTGAGGCCCTGGAAGGGGTCGGGTGAGGGGGCGGGGGCGGGGGCCTGGGTCCCGGGGAGGGCGGCGGAGAGTGGGGCCGTGGTAGGTGGGCTCTGTGCCAGGGCGGCCGGTCCGGTGCCGACGATCGCGGCGGCGCAGACGGCGGTGGCGGCGGCGCGGAGCTTGGTGGTGTGGGACGCCATGCGAGCCTCCTCGCGGACTCCCCCGGTATTCAAGGGTGCCGGAGTGGCCCCGTACCCGCGACTCCACCCGGATGGCCGAACCCCTAGTCGACCACGTGCCGGCCTTCCGGGCGGGCGCTGCACGAGGCGCGGAAGGCGCAGTTGGCGCAGTGCTGGCCGGTGCTGGGGGTGAAGCGCTCGTCGAGGACACGGCCCGCCGCCGAGGC
The DNA here is from genome assembly GCF_040303965.1 of Streptomyces sp. NPDC094032. Classification (NCBI taxonomy): domain Bacteria; kingdom Bacillati; phylum Actinomycetota; class Actinomycetes; order Kitasatosporales; family Streptomycetaceae; genus Streptomyces; species Streptomyces sp. NPDC094032. The sequence goes on from NZ_JBEOUE010000022.1 coordinate 118,705, forward strand.
CAGCAGTTCGCCGACCCACTCGCCCGCGAGGGGTTCCTGGGCCTGCACCTTCGGGAGGGCGTCGCCGCCCTCCTTCTTGGGGGCGGGCTGGCGCAGCTGGACGAGTTCGGCGCCGCCCGGCTCGGGGGTGCGGCCGCCGAAGACCTCGTCGACGGCGCCCTCGCGGACGGCGAGCTGGTAGACGGCGAGCTGGGGGTGGTGGGCGACCTCGTCCTTGGTGGGGGCGGACTTGCCGGTCTTGAAGTCGACGACGTAGGCGCGGCCCTGCTCGTCGGCCTCGACGCGGTCCATGGAGCCCCGGATGCGGACCTGGTACGCGCCGGCGGCGAGGGTGACGTCGAAGTCGTGCTCGGTGGCGGCGGGGGTGCGGCCGCCTCGGTCCATGACGTGCCAGCGCAGGAAGCGTTCGAGGGCGGCGCGCGCGTTCTCCTTCTCCTGGGAGGACTTCCAGGGCGCGTCGAAGGCGAGGCCGTCCCACACGGAGTCGAGGCGGGCCATGAGGACGTCGAGGTCGGCGGGGGTGCGGCCGGAGGCGACCTCGTCGGCCAGGACGTGGACGACGTTGCCGAAGCCCTGGGCGGCGGTGGCGGGGGCGTCGGCCTTGACCTCGCGGCCCAGGAACCACTGGAGGGCGCAGGTGTTGGCGAGCTGGTCGAGGGCGGAGCCGGAGAGCGCCACCGGGTGGTCGCGGTCGCGCAGCGGCACGGTGCTGCGGGTCGGCTCGGCGAGGCCCCACCAGCGGTCCGGGTGGGCGGCGGGGACGAGGGGGGTGCCCTCGTCGTCGGTGAGGGCGGCGAGCCGGGCGAGGCGTTCGGCGGCGGCGGCGCGCAGCTCCGGGGAGGCGGCGGGGTCGACGGTGGTGGCGCGCAGCTCGGCGACGAGGGCGGCGACGGCGAGGGGGCGGCGGGGGCGGCCGGTGACGTCCTTGGGCTCCTGGCCGAGTTCGGTGAGGAAGCGGGAGGGCTGGTCGCCGTCCTCGGCGGGGGCCTTGACGGCGGTGACGACGAGCCGGTCGCGGGCGCGGGTGGCGGCGACGTAGAAGAGGCGGCGCTCCTCGGCGAGGAGGGCGCCGGGGGTGAGCGGCTCGGCGAGGCCGTCGCGGCCGATGCGGTCGGCCTCCAGGAGGGAGCCGCGGCGGCGCAGGTCGGGCCAGAGGCCGTCCTGTACGCCCGCGACGACGACCAGGCTCCATTCCAGGCCCTTGGAACGGTGGGCGGTCATGAGGCGGACGGCGTCGGGGCGGGTCTGGCGGCGGGTGAGGGTGTCGGCGGCGATGTCCTGGGCGTCGAGCTCCTCCAGGAAGTTGAGCGCGCCGCGTCCGCCGACCCGGTCCTCGGCGCGGGCGGCGGTCTCGAACAGGGCGCAGACGGCGTCGAGGTCCCGGTCGGCGTTGCGGCCGGCCGGGCCGCCGCGCAGGGAGGCGCGTTCGAGGCGGCCGGGCCAGGACGTGCCGTCCCAGAGCAGCCAGAGCGCCTCCTCGGCGGTGCCGCCCGCCGCGAGCCGCGCCCGAGCGGCCCGCAGCAGCTCACCGAGCCGCCGCGCCCCCCGCGCGTACGACCTCTCATGCGCGACCAGCCGCTCGGGCTCCGCGAGCGCCCTCGCGAGCAACACGTCGGACGACGCGGGCACCACGTTCCCCCCGGCCCGCTCCTCGTCCCGCAGGGCCCGCCCGAGCCGCCGCAGATCCGCCGGGTCCATCCCGGCGAGCGGCGAGGCGAGCAGCGCGACGGCGGTCTCTACGTCGAGCCAGCCGGTGGTGGCGCGGGGGGCGTCGTCCGGCGCGCCGGTGTCGGCTCCGGCGGGCGCGTCGGTGACGGCGACGGCGCGAGCCGGGTCAGTCGCGGCGCGAGCCGGGTCGGTGACGGCGCCAGCCGGGTCAGTCGCGGCGTGCGCGTCGGCCCCAGCCCGGGCCAGTCCGGTCACGGCACCAGCCGGGTTCGTCACGGCACCGGCCGGGTCGGTCGCGGCGAGCGCGTCAGCCCCAGCCCGGACCGGATCGGTCACGGCACCAGCGGGGTTCGTCACGGCACCAGCCGGGCCGGTCACGGCGAGCGCCTCGGTCACGGTCCGAGCCACGTCGGCCCCAGCCAGGGCCGGATCGGCCACGGCGCCAGCCGAGTCAGTCACGGCACCAGCCGGATCGGCCACAGCACCAACCGCGCCGGTCACGGCGAGCGCATCGGTCACGGCCCGAGCCACGTCGGCCCCGGCACGGGCCCCAGCGGGGCCCTCGGCCGGGCCCTCGGCGGGGTCCCCCGCCGTTGCCGACGCCGTCGTGCCGGACCCCGGCGTGGTCTCCTCCCCCGTCGCCGCCGCCCGCAGGGCCAGCAGCAGGGGGGCCACCGCCGGCTCGTGGCGCAGGGGGGTGTCGGCCGTGTCGGTTTCGACGGGGACGCCGGCGGAGGTGAGGGCGCGGCGGAGGGCGGGGAGGTGGGTGGCGGCTCGGGTGAGGACGCTCATCTCGTGCCAGGGGACGCCGTCCTCCAGGTGGGCGCGGCGCAGCAGGTCGGCGATGTTCTCGGTCTCGGTGGAGGCGGTCGGGTACGTGTAGACCTCCACCCGGCCCCCGTCCCGTACCGGCGTCAGCTCGCGGTGGGCCCGCACCTTGTCGGCGGGGAGCCGGGTCAGCGGCATGCGCTGGGTGAGCAGGCGGGTCGCGGCGAGCAGGGCCGCGCCCGAGCGGCGGGAGGTGCCGAGGACCCTGACCGTACCGCCGAAGGCCGCCGGGAAGTCCAGGATGCCGTTGACGTCGGCCCCTCGGAAGGCGTAGATCGACTGGTCCGGGTCGCCGAAGGCCAGCACCGTGCGCCCGCCGCCCGCCAGCGCCTTCAGCAGCCGGACCTGGGCCGGGTCGGTGTCCTGGTATTCGTCGACGAAGATCGCGTCGTACGCGGGGAGCGTGGCCGAGTCGGCGAGCAGCACCGCGCGGTGGACGAGCTCCGTGTAGTCGAGGACGCCCTGGAGGTCCAGGACGTCCAGGTACTCCGCGAGGAAGCCGGCCGCCGCCCGCCAGTCGGGGCGCCCGACCCGCCGGGCGAACTCCGCCAGGGCGCTCGGCCCGAGGCCCAGCTCCCGCGAGCGCGCGAGCACGGCGCGGACCTCGTCGGCGAAGCCGCGCGTGGTGAGGCAGGCGCGCAGTTCGTCGGGCCAGCCGACCCGGCCGAGGCCCGCCTTCTCCAGGTCGATGTGCCCGGCGAGCAGCTCCCGGACGGCCAGGTCCTGCTCGGGTCCGGAGAGCAGCCGCAGCGGTTCGGCGAAGAGCTCCGCGTCCTGGTGGGCGCGGATCAGGGCGTAGCAGTACGAGTGGAAGGTCGTCGCCTGCGGGGGGCGGCGTCCGCCGAGCCGGGCCGCCATCCGGTCGCGGAGTTCGACGGCCGCCTTGCGGCTGAAGGTCAGGACCAGCATCCGCTCGGGGTCGACGCCCCGCTCCATCCGGGCCGCGACCGCCTCCACCAGCGTCGTCGTCTTCCCCGTGCCGGGACCGGCGAGGACCAGGAGCGGTCCGCCCGTGTGGTCAACCACCGCGCGCTGCGCTGCGTCCAGCACAGGGGGCCGCACCGGCGCCGGCACGGTCCGCACCAGCCGGTACGCGCCGGGGCCCCGCGTAGCCGCGAAGGTGGAGGAGGAAGTCACGTGGGTCGCCGGTCCTGCGGGTGGATGGTGGTGGGCGGGGATCTCGGGACGCGAAGCGCGCGAGGCGTACGCGGGGTGCGTCGGCTTCTTGGAGCACTCGGGGTGCTCCGGTGAGAAGTACGAGCATCGACGGTACGCGATCCCCGCGGCGACCCGCGGCCGTACCGACCGCCGGGACCTCAGCCGCGCGCCGAACCATCCCCCGGCACCGAGCCGTCCCACCGCGCCCGCCGCATGTCCAGCCTGAACGGCCCGCCCCCCTGCGGCTGCCGCAGCGGCGTCCCCTCCGCCCGGTAGTGACCAAGCGCACGTCGCTCGTGCCCCGGCAGCAGCGTGCCGTCCGCCCGCACCACGCGCCACCACGGCACCGATCCGCCGTACAGCGCCATGATCCGGCCGACCTGGCGCGGGCCGCCCTCCCCCACGTACTCGGCTACGTCGCCGTAGGTCATCACCCGGCCGGGCGGGATCTCCTCCGCGGCCTGAAGGACCCGTTCCGCATAATCGGGCAGCTCGGGCAGCTCCTGGTTCTCCATTCGGGTCATCCTGCCTCACCGCACCGACAACCCCCTGATGCCTCCGTACGGCCCCGCTTCATGCCACCATCGTGCGGGCGGTGACTGGTGATACGAGAACAAGAACAAGTGACGGAAGACGCAGCGGCACGGGCCGCCACGACACGGCATGCAGAGACGGACATGGTGATGGGGCACGACATCCAGCCTCCGGGGAAATCTCCCGGCGAGGCGCCGTCCAACCTGCCCGAGCGCGTCTCCGGCGACGAGCCGCTGCTCGCCGCCCGGGTCCACCGCCCCTCGGACCTGATGCGCCTGCTGATCGGCATCCTCGCCATCGGCGTCGTCCTCGCCATCGCCGCCTTCGCCCACGGCACGACCTCCGGTCTCGAACAGGACATCAACAAGGGCGCCGGCGGCGCCCCCGACGTCTTCGTCAAGATCGCCGGTCTCGTGTCGTCGATCGCCGTCCTGCTCGTGCCGGTCGCCTTCGCCATCGAGCGGCTCATCAAACGGGACGGGCTGCGGATCGCGGACGGCGTGCTCGCCGCGGTCCTCGCGCACGGCGTCACCCTCGCCACCGACCTGTGGGTGGCCAACAGCGCGCCCGGCACCATCCAGGACGCGCTGACCCAGCCGCAGTCCGGCGGCGGGCTCACCGACCCCGTGCACAACTACCTCGCGCCGGTCATCGCGTACATGACCGCCGTCGGCATGGCCCGCAGGCCGCGCTGGCGGGTGGTGCTGTGGATGGTGCTGCTGCTCGACGCGTTCACCATGCTGGTGGCCGGGTACACCACCGCCCTCTCCATCATCCTGACCGTGCTGATCGGCTGGACCGTGGCGTACGGGACGCTGTACGCGGTCGGCTCGCCCAACGTCCGGCCGACCGGCCAGACGCTCCTCGCGGGCCTGCGCCGGGTCGGCTTCCGGCCGGTGACCGCGCTGCGCGCCGAGGGCGTGCCCGACGCGGCGGACAGCGGCGACCGGGGCCGCCGCTACATCGTGACCCTGGAGGAGGGCTCGCCGCTCGACGTGACGGTCGTCGACCGCGAGCAGCAGGCGCACGGCTTCTTCTACCGGGCCTGGCGGCGCATCACCCTGCGCACCATCACCACCCGCCGCTCGATCGTCTCGCTGCGCCAGGCCCTGGAGCAGGAGGCGCTGCTCGCCTACGCGGCCATCGCCGCGGGCGCCAACGCGCCGAAGCTGATCGCCACCTCCGAGCTCGGCCCGGACGCCGTGATGCTGGTCTACGAGCACCTCGGCGGCCGGTCCCTCGACTCGCTGGACGACGAGGAGATCACCGACGACCTGGTGCGCAGCGCCTGGCGCCAGGTGAAGGCCCTCCAGTCGCGCCGGATCGCGCACCGCAGGCTCGCCGGGGACGCGATCCTGGTGGATCGTTCCGGCAAGGTGATCCTGACGGACCTGCGGGGCGGCGAGATCGCCGCGGGCGACCTCGTCCTGCGGATGGACATCGCGCAGCTCCTCACCACCCTGGGACTGCGGGTGGGCGCCGAGCGGGCGGTCGCCGCGGCCGTCGAGGTGCTCGGTCCCGACGCCATCGCCGACTGTCTGCCGCTGCTCCAGCCGATCGCGCTGAGCCGCTCCACCCGCGCGGAGCTGCGCCGGCTGGCCCGGGAGCGCTCGAAGCGGGAGCGCGAGGCGGTGCTCGCCGCCTCCGAGGCCGCCCGGCAGGCCCGCGCGGAGGCGCGGGCGCAGGCGAACCTGGCGACCGACCGGAAGGTGGCCCGGGAGGAGAAGCAGGCCGACAAGAAGGCCGAGAAGCGGGCCCTCGACGAGGCCCTGGACGAGGCCCGCGAGGAGGACCTGCTCGCGCAGATCCGGCACCAGGTGCTGAAGATCCGGCCGCAGGCGCCGGTGGAACCGGTCCGTCTGGAGCGCATCAAGCCGCGCACCCTGGTCAGCCTGATCGCCGGTGCCGTCGCCGCGTACTTCCTGCTCTCGCAGATCGCCCGTACGCCGCTGTCGACGGTCAGCGAGGCCGACTGGCGCTGGGTCGCGGCGGCCGTGGTCTTCTCGGCGCTCAGCTATGTGGCGGCGGCGATGAGCCTGCTCGGCTTCGTGCCCGAGCGGGTCGGCTTCTGGCGGACCGTGGTGGCGCAGGTCGCCGGCTCCTTCGTGAAGATCGTCGCCCCGGCGGCGGTCGGCGGCGTCGCCCTGAACACCCGCTTCCTCCAGCGCGCGGGCGTACGCCCCGGGCTCGCGGTCGCCAGTGTGGGCGCCTCGCAGCTGTTCCAGCTCGGGGTGCACATCCTGCTGCTGCTCTCCTTCGGCTATCTGACCGGTACGGAGAAGTCGCAGTCCTTCACGCCGTCGAGGACGGTGATCGCGGGCCTCCTGACGGTCGCCGTGCTCGTCCTCGTCGTGACGGCCATCCCGTTCATGCGCAAGTTCGTCTCGACGCGGCTGCGCTCGCTGTTCGCGGGGGTCGTGCCGCGCATGCTGGACGTGCTCCAGCGGCCCATGAAGCTGGTCACCGGCATCGGCGGCATGCTGCTGCTCACCGGCGCGTTCGTGTTCTGCCTGGACGCCTCGATCCGCGCCTTCGGGCACGGCGACGTGTCGGTCAGCTACGCCAGCGTCGCCGTCGTCTTCCTCGCGGGCAACGCGCTCGGCTCCGCCGCCCCCACCCCGGGCGGCGTCGGAGCGGTCGAGGGCGCGCTCACCTTCGGCCTGGTCGCGGTGGGCCTCCCCCTGGAGGTCGCCACACCCGCCGTGCTGCTCTACCGCCTGCTGACCCTGTGGCTGCCGGTGCTGCCGGGCTGGCTGTGCTTCAACTGGCTGAGCAAGCGCGAGGCGCTGTAACGGGGAAGGCCGCCCGCCCCGGGAGAGCCATCCGCCCGGGACAGCCGGCCCGGGAGAGGCCGCCTGCCCGGGAGAGGCTGCCCGCCCCGCGAGAGCCCGTCCGCCCCGGGACAGCCCGTCCGCCCGCGAGAGCCCGCCCGCCCGCCACCCGCATGGACCACCTCCCGCGCGGGGGCTCGGCGGGCGGCTCACGATGGGGGCATGCCGATCTCCGCAGCTCAGCGTGCCGCCCTGGTCACCGCGTCCTGTGTGCTCCTCGCCGCCGGGTGCTCGGGCGGCGGAGACTCCTCGGGTGCCATGACCCCCGCCGCCAGCGGGCCCTCGGGGCTCGACCGGCTCGCCGCGCAGAAGCCGGAGTGGTCGCCCTGCCTGCCGCCGTCGCCGGCCGAGGGCGGCGGGCCCGCGCCGTCGCCGCTGCCGGACGGCGCGAAGTGGGAGTGCACGTTCATGGCCGCGCCCCTCGACTACGCCAAGCCCGACGGCGACACCGTCGACCTGGCGCTGATCCGGGCCAAGGCCCGGGACCAGGGGCGGCGGATCGGCTCGCTGGTGTTCAACTTCGGCGGGCCCGGCGGCTCCGGCATCACCGGACTGCCCAGTTTCGCCACCGACTTCGAGTCCCTGCGCTCCCGCTACGACCTGGTCTCCTTCGACCCGCGCGGCGTCGGCCGCAGCGAACCCGTCGAGTGCGCGAGCGACAAGGAGCTCGACGCCTTCTACGCCCTCGACTTCACACCCGACGACGCGGCCGAGGAGCGCACGCTCTCCGAGGCGCAGAAGAAGTACGCGGCCGGCTGCGAGAAGAACGCCGGCCCCCACCTCCCGTACGTCGGCACCGAGAACGCCGCCCGCGACATGGACCTGATGCGGCGGGTCCTGGGCGACGACAAGCTGCACTACTTCGGCATCTCGTACGGGACCGAGCTCGGCGGCGTCTACGCCCACCTCTTCCCGAAGAACGTGGGGCGCGCGGTGTTCGACGCCGTCGTCGACCCGACCGCCGGGGTCGAGGAGGGCGCGCTCGGGCAGACCAAGGGCTTCCAGCTGGCGCTCGACAACTTCGCCAGGGACTGCGTGGACCGGGGCGACGCGTGCGTGCTGCCCGGCAGCAGCGTCGCCGGGATCGAGGGCTTCATCACCGACCTCCTCGCCCAGCTCGACAAGAAGCCGATCCCCGGCATCGGCGACCGGATGCTGACCCAGACCCAGGCCACCAACGGCATCGCGCAGGCGCTGTACTCGAAGGAGTTCTGGCCCTATCTGGAGCAGGGGCTCGACGAGGCCGACGGCGGCAACGGCGCCCTCCTGCTCGCCCTGTCCGACTCCATGAACGGGCGCAACCAGACCGGCTCCTACAGCAACATCCAGGCCGCCAACGCCGCCATCAACTGCGTCGACTTCAAGCAGCGCTTCACCCTCGCCCAGGCCAAGGAGCGCGTCCCCGCGTTCCGTCAGGCCTCCGCCGTCTTCGGCGACTTCATGGCCTGGGCGCTGTCGAGCTGCGCCCAGTGGCCGGTGCCCGGCGCCTGGGACCACCCGAACGTCTCCGCCCCGGGCTCCGCCCCGATCCTGGTCATCGGCAACACCGGCGACCCGGCCACCCCTTACGAGGGCGCCCGCTCGATGGTCGACGCCCTCGGCCCGGGCGTCGGCGTGGAGCTGACGTACAAGGGGCAGGGCCACGGCGCCTACGGCAGCGGCAACACGTGCGTGAAGGGCGCCACCGACGCGTACCTCCTGGACGGCAAGGTGCCGGCCTCCGGCACCGTCTGCCAGTAGGCGCCGCCCCGCCGCCTACGATGACGGTCGGGTACGGATCACGGGGGGTCGCTCATGTCGGGCATGTCGGGTACGGGGATACGCAGGCAGGCCGGGGGTGCCGTGCTGGCGCTCGTGGGGATCCTGGCCGCCGGCTGCACCAGCCCCGGCGGACCCACCGCCGCCTCCGACGGATCCGCGACACCGTCCCGTACGGCCTCCAGCGCTCCCCCGGCCACCGGCGACGCCGGACCCTCCGGCGGGCTGCCGGCCTCGCTCACCGGGCAGCGCCCCGACTGGAAGCGCTGCGCCGCGCCCGAGGGCCGCGAGGCGCCCGGCTCGGCCTGGCGGTGCGCGGAGGTCCGGGTGCCGCTCGACTACGACAAGCCGGACGGCGAGACCATCCCGGTCGCGCTGATCCGCAAGGAGGCCCGGGACCGGAAGGCGCGGCTCGGGTCGCTGCTGTTCAACTTCGGCGGGCCCGGCGCCTCCGGCGTCGACATCCTGCCCGACGCGGCGAGCGAGTACGGCGCCCTCGGGCGCCGCTACGACCTGGTCGGCTTCGACCCGCGCGGGGTCCAGCGCAGCGCCGGGGTGGTCTGCCGGACCGACGCGGAGCAGGACGCCGCCGAGCGGACCGTCGACTACACGCCGGACACGGCTGCCGAGGAGAAGCGCTTCCTCGACGACGCCACCGCCTTCGGCGCCGGCTGCGCCCGCCGCTCCGGCAAGCTGCTGCCGCACACCACGACCGCCGACACGGCCCGCGACCTCGACCTGGTCCGCCGGGTCCTCGGCGACGCCCGGCTGCACTACTTCGGCATGTCGTACGGGACGCAGCTCGGTGCCACGTACGCCCATCTCTTCCCTGCGAACGTGGGGCGGTTCGTCCTCGACGCCGTCGTCGACCCGACCGCCGACAGCGTCGGGCACGCCCGCAACCAGACGATCGGCTTCCAGCGGGCCCTCGACAACTACCTGCGCGCGACCGGGCAGGACCCGAAGGCCGGTGCGGCGCGGATCACCCGCCTGCTCAAGCGGCTCGACCGCGAGCCGCTGGCCGTCGGCGACCGGAAGCTGACCCAGTCGCTCGCCCTGACCGGCGTGGTGATGCCGCTCTACTCGCAGCAGAGCTGGCCGCTGCTCACCACCGCGCTGTCCAAGGCGGAGAGCGGCGACGGCAAGGAGCTGCTGCGGCTGGCCGACTGGTACGACGACCGGGACGAGTCCGGCCACTACTCCACCCAGTCCCACTCCCAGCGGGCGATCTCCTGCGCCGACTCGGCCGAGCGGCCGACGGCCGCCCAGGCCCGCGCGCTGCTGCCGGAGTTCCGCCGCCTCTCCCCCGTCTTCGGCGAGTACCTGGCCTGGGACACGGCCGGCTGGTGCGCCAACTGGCCGGTGCCGGGCGCGGACACGACCCTGGACGTGAGCGCGCCCGGCGCCGCCCCGGTCCTGGTCGTCGGCACCACCGGCGACCCGGCCACCCCGTACGAGGGCGCCGAGCGGATGGCGAAGGCGCTGGGCCGCGGGGTCGGCGTCCTGGTCGGCAACAAGGGCGAGGGGCACGGGGCGTACGGCTCCTCGGCGTGCGTGACGCGGATGGTCGACGCCTACTTCCTGGACGGGAAGGTGCCCGCGTACGGGACGATGTGCTCCTGACGGCGTGAGGGCATGGGGAAGGGCCCGGATCTCGTCACGAGGTCCGGGCCCTTCCCTATATACATATACGCCTAGTAGACCGGCTTCTCGGGCTCGATCTGGTGGACCCAGCCGATCACGCCGCCGCCGACGTGCACGGCGTCCGCGAAGCCCGCGGCCTTGAGCACGGCGAGGACCTCCGCACTGCGGACACCCGTCTTGCAGTGCAGGACGATCCGCTTGTCCTGCGGGAGGTCCTGGAGGGCGGCGCCCATCAGGAACTCGTTCTTCGGGATCAGGCGCGCGCCGGGGATCGAGACGATCTCGTACTCGTTCGGCTCGCGGACGTCGATGATGTCGATGTTCTCGCCGTCGTCGATCCACTCCTTGAGCTGCTTGGGAGTGATCGTCGAGCCGAGCGCCGCCTCCTGGGCCTCCTCGGACACGACGCCGCAGAAGGCCTCGTAGTCGATGAGCTCGGTGACGGTCGGGTTCTCGCCGCAGACCGCGCAGCCCGGGTCCTTGCGGACCTTGACCTGGCGGTACTGCATCTCCAGGGCGTCGTAGATCATCAGGCGGCCGACCAGCGGGTCGCCCACGCCGGCCAGGACCTTGATGGCCTCGGTGACCTGGATGGAGCCGATGGACGCGCAGAGCACGCCCAGGACGCCGCCCTCGGAGCAGGACGGGACCATGCCCGGCGGCGGGGGCTCCGGGTAGAGGCAGCGGTAGCACGGGCCGTACTCGGACCAGAAGACCGAGGCCTGGCCGTCGAAGCGGTAGATCGAGCCCCACACGTACGGCTTGTTCAGCAGCACGCAGGCGTCGTTGACCAGGTACCGGGTCGCGAAGTTGTCGGTGCCGTCGACGATCAGGTCGTACTGGCTGAAGATGTCCATCACGTTGTCGGCTTCCAGCCGCTCTTCGTGGAGGATCACGTTCACGTACGGGTTGATGCCGAGGACCGAGTCCTTCGCGGACGCCGCCTTGGAGCGGCCGATGTCCGCCTGGCTGTGGATGATCTGGCGCTGCAGGTTCGACTCGTCGACCTCGTCGAACTCCACGATGCCGAGGGTGCCGACACCGGCCGCGGCCAGGTACATGAGGGCGGGCGAGCCGAGGCCGCCCGCGCCCACACAGAGCACCTTCGCGTTCTTGAGCCGCTTCTGCCCGTCCATCCCGACGTCCGGGATGATCAGGTGGCGGGAGTACCTGCGGACCTCGTCAACGGTGAGCTCGGCAGCCGGCTCGACCAGGGGTGGCAGCGACACGGAGACCTCATCAATACTCTGGTCGGTTTTCACTACGGTGGTGCTGTCGACAACACTGCCACGCCCCTCCTCATTCCGAGACACCCCGTCCGATACGCGAGACGATTTCGTCCCAGTAGCCGGGCAGGGTGTGGAATTGGTCGGTTTGTCCCGGGCCGCCTCGGCGGTCGGTGAAGAAGACCGTCGAGGCGCCCTGCCAGCGGGCGATCCGCAGGGCCTCGTCCAGGTGGGTCCGGGGCACCCCGTGGACCAGGTGGACGAACTTCCCCGCCGGATAGTCGGCCGTCCACTCCGCCACCTGCGACCAGCGGTACTCCGTCCAGGCGCCGGAGAAGGTGACCAGTTGGTGGGCCGTCTCCGCGTAGCCGGGGTACGGGTGGGTGCCGTGGCCCAGGACGAGATGGGCGTCCCGCTGCCCCGACTCCCCGTCCAGCAACGCCTCCAGCGTCGCCGCGACCCGCCGCACCCCCGGCAGGTCGGCCCGGTCGGTGGGGGCGCGGTCCAGGTAGAAGCCCTCGGCCTTGTACCAGTCCAGGAAGCGCTGGGCGTCCGAGACGATCTCGCCGAAGGGCCGGGAGCCGTGCCGCAGATCGATGTGGCCGAGCACACGGACGCCCGCGTTGCGCAGCTTCCCGGCCGCCTCCAGGCAGTGCGGGTCGGGCCGGGCGCCCGGCCCCTCGGCGACGTTCAGGACGGCCCAGTGGACCGGGGTGCCCGGGCGGGTGAGCTCGGCCCATTCGACGGGGGCGAGCAGCGGGTGGGCGTAGCCGGGGACGCCCATGCCCATCGCCAGGGCGGTGCCGGTGGCGGCTAGATGCGGCATGCCGCCTCCATCCAGATGTCCGCCAGCGACTCCTCCAGGTTGATCCGCGGCCGCCAGCCCAGCCGGTCCCGGGCGGTGCGGACGTCGGCCTGCTGCCAGGGCCCGCAGCCGTCCGGGTACGGGAAGGGGGCGGCGGCCAGTTGCTCGGCGATGGTCTCGGTGCGCGGGGCGCCGATGACCGGGCGCTGCGGCGGCCCGTCCAGCTCGTGGAGGGTGCCGGCGAATCCGGCGACGCGGGCCAGCACGGCGGCGGCGTCCCGGAGCCGGACCGCGCGCCCGGTGCCGATGTTGACGACGCCCTGCGCGGCGGAGAGCGAGGCCGCGTGGACGGCGCGGGCGACGTCCCGGACGTCCACGAAGTCCCGCTGCACGCCCAGGCCGCTGAGCTTGAGCTCGCCGTCGCCCGCCTGCATGGCGCGGCGCATGGCCTCGGCGAGCCGGCCGAGCGGGGAGCCCGCCGGGGTGCCGGGGCCGACCGGCGAGAACACCCGCAGGACGACCGCGTCCAGGCCGGAGCCGAGGACGAGTTCGGTGGCGGCCAGCTTCGACACGCCGTACGGGCCGCCGGGGCGGGGCACGGCGTCCTCGGCGGTGGACGAGCCGGGCTGGCTGGGCCCGTACTCGGAGGCGCAGCCGACCTGGACGAGCCGGGCGCCGCAGCCGCTGCGGCGCAGGGCCTCGCAGACGGTGGCGACGGCGACGGTGTTGTGCCGGGTCAGCTCGCGGGCGCCGCCTCGGGTGGCGCCCGCGCAGTTGACGACGACTCCGGGGTGGACGGCGTCGAGGAAGCGGGTCAGGGCGCCGGGGCTGCCGGTCGCGAGGTCGAACCGTACGTCGGCGTCGTCGCCGCGGCCGAGGGCGGTGAGGTGCACCGCCGGGTCGGCGAGCAGCCGGTCGGCGACGAAGCGGCCGATGAATCCGTTGGCTCCGAGCAGCAGCACCCTCATCGTGCGGCCCCTTCGTGCCGACCGGCCGTGGCGTGGGGTTGGCGCGTCATGTCTCTTGGGTCTCCTTGGGATGGGCAGGTACGGGGGGCGTGCCCGCGGCGTCGGCTCCGCGGGGGCGCCGGGTCAGCGGGCGGTGGCGTGGGCCGAGGCCCGGGAGAGGGCGGTGGTGGCGTGTGCCAGGAGGGCGAGGGCCGCGGCGCCGCACGCGAGGACGGGTACGGCGGCGGGGCCCCAGACGTCGGCGGCGGCACGGACCGGGGCGTCGAGGAAGGCGCAGCCCGGGAGCCGGGCGGCGAGGACGAGGGCGAGGGCGAGGGCCTCGGCGGTGCCGGCGGCGGCGAGGGCGTGACCGGCGGTCTCGGCCGGGCCGTGCGCGGCGAGCAGCCCGGCGAGCAGCAGCAGGGCGCCGAGGGCGAGGGCGCCGGGGCTGAAGCCGGTGAGGGCGAGGAGCCCGGCGAGCAGGGCGAGGGGGACGGCGACGGTGGAGAGCAGCAGGGGGCGGACGCCGGCCGCGAAGTCGTCCAGGCCCCGGCTGGCGGCGAGCCGGCGGCGGGCGCGGACGGCGAAGAGCCGGGCGCACCAGGCGGCGGGGGCGACGGCCAGGGCGAGGGCGAGGAGGGGGCCGGTGTCGAGGGTCCAGGCGCCGTCGGCCGGGGCGGCGGGGCCGCCGGGGACGACCAGGGTCCAGGCGCCGTCGGGGCCGCCGGTCAGGAGCTGGTCGAGGAGGCCGTCGCCGGCCACCGCGTAGGCGAGCAGCCAGAGGGTCCACAGGCGGGCGGCGGGTGCGGTGCGGCCGGCGGCGCGCAGCGGCCCCCGGCGTACGGCGACGAGGAGGGCGGCGGCGAGGCCGAGGGCCCCGAGCACGCCGACCGCGCCGCGCAGCGCCCCCTCGGTGACGGCGAGGGCGACGGTGGCGAGGGCGGCGACGGCACCGGGGGCGCAGACGGCGAGGGCCCGGGCCGCCGGGGATCCGGGGGCGGCCGGCTCGGGCGCGGGGCGGGCGGGGGCGGTGTCGCCGCGGGGCACTCGGGCGTACAGCTCCTCGGCGAGCGAGAAGACGTCACGGTGCCGGAAGCGCGCGGCGGTGCGGTCGGTGACGCCGTGGGCTTCGAGTCCCGCGGCGATCTCCAGGGCGTCCACGGCCCGTTCGCACAGGGCGCGGTGGCGGTGCATCAGGGCCTTGACGGGGTCGGCGGTGGCGCGCCGGGGGGCGCGGGGGCCGAGGACGGGGGCGGGCTGCTGAATCGCTTCGGCAGGCGTGGCCGGGGCGGGGGCCGTGGCCGTGGCACTGGCCGTGACCAGGGCGGGGGCCGTGACCCGGGCCGGGGCGCCGGCCTGGGCCATGGCCTGGGCCGGGGCCATGGCCTGGGCCGGGGCCATGGCCCCGGCCGGGCCCGTGCCGGCGAGGGCGGCCGGGGCGGGGGCCTGGAGCAGGGCCTCGGAGCGGGGGTCCCAGGGGCCGGGGCTGGTGGGTGCGGCGGGGCCGCGCATGGGGGTGCCTCCTTCAGGCATCGGGGTCTCCCGTTCCGGCCGCCGCGGTGACGGGTTGGTCCGCCCAGCTGCCCGGCACGTACGCCTCGGCCGGGTGCGCGAAGGGCACGGCCTGGGCGGTGCGGCGGCACACCGGGGCGTGGGAGAGGAGTTCGAGGTAGATGCCGCGGAACGCCGCCAGGTTCTGTTCGACGGTGAAGAGTTCCAGGGCGCGGGCGCGGGCCGCGGCGCCGAGCCGGTGGCGGCGCTCGGGGTCGCGGAGCAGCGCGAGGCAGGCGTCTGCGAGCGCCTTGGGGTTGCGCGGGGGGACGACGAGTCCGGTGCCGCCGATGACCTCGACGACCGCGCCGACGTCGGTGGAGACGGTGGCGCGGGCGCAGAACATCGCCTCGACGAGGCTCACGGGGAAGCCCTCGACGACGCTGGACAGGACGACGACGGCGCTGGAGGCGTAGGCCTCCTCCAGGGTCGGTGCCTCGGGGCCGCCCAGCTCCTCGAAGGAGACGGGGTTCTCACCGACGGCGTGCCGGCCGGCGGCCTCGTCGGGGAAGAGCTGTTCGGCGAGGTTGCGGCAGTGCGCGAGATACGCGGCGGCGCCGGGCTCGCGCGAGGGCGCGGCGATGATCCGCAGCCGGGCGTCGGGCTGTCTGCGGCGTACGTCGGCGAAGGCGTGCAGGAGGGCGACGAGGTCCTTGGCGGGCTCGGCGCGGCCGATCCAGGAGAGGGTCGCCGGGTCGCCGCTCTCCTCGTCCTCGCCGGTCTCGGCGAAGCGCTCGGCGGCCATGCCGGGGTGGACGGTGCGCAGCTTGGCGCGGTCGGCGCCGCAGCGCTCCTGCCAGCGGCGGGCGTGGGCGTTGCCGGGGGTGAGGAGGTCGGCCCGCCGGTAGACCTCGGCGGCGAGTCGGCCGTGGAAGGCGGCGAGCAGGGCGCGGACCGGGGTGGCGAGCGGGGCGTCGGCGGCGGCGAGGTAGTGGGCGCGCAGCTGGACGCCGTACTCGGTGACGAGCAGCGGGGTGCCGAAGAAGCGTTTGGCCAGGAGGCCGGGGAGGGCCGCCGCCCCGGCCGAGGCGGCGTGGCAGAGGTCGGCCTGGCCGAGCCCGGCGCCCTCCTCGTCGTACCAGTCGAGGGAGAGCGGGCGCAGGGCGCGCTCCAGCAGGCCGAGGAAGGCGAGGTGGTCGGGGACGGTGGCGGCGGCGAGGCCTCGGCGGGCGCCGGGGGCCCGGCCCGCGGCCTCCAGGGCGCGGACGGCGGCCTCGGAGCGGAGCGCGGCGCGCAGTCCGCCGTGGGAGCGGGCGAGTTCGGCGAGGCCGTAGAGCCCGGCGGCGAAACGCTCGGCGGCGTCGGTGTCGGCGGTGCCGTCGGCCCGCCCTTCCCGGGGCCGGCCGTCCGCCCGCCCGCCCCAGGGCTCCCCCGGGACGGGGCCGCGCCCGGGTCTCTCGCCGGCCGCGCCGGTCCGGGGTCCCCCGGCGGCACCGGCGCCGGTTCCCGCGGCTTCGGCCGCCGCGGCCGCCGCGGCCGCCGGGTCGGCGCAGATCCCGTACGCCAGCTCCCGGAAGGCGGCCTCGAAGCGGCGTCGTTCGCGTCGGCCGTAGCCGCGGCCTTCGTCCTCGGGGGCCCAGAGCGAGGCGGTGCGCACCGTGTGGACGTTGGGCGGGAGGGGCAGCCGGCCGGCGGCCTCCTGGCGGGCGTCGCGGGTGAGGGCGTAGATGTCGAACTCGTGCGGGGCGAGGCCGCGTACGAGCCGGTCGCACCAGAGCCCGGACTCACCCGTGGCGTACGGATAGCCACCCTCCGTGAGCAGTCCGATCCGCATGAGCACACCCCCGATCTCCCGTGACGGCGGGCACCTTTCGGTCCGGTGACCCGCAGCGGGAAGAACGTAAGCGGATATGCGGGTGGCGCGATGGACGGTTGCACGTCCTCCAGATGATCATGGACAGTCTGCGGTACTGGGTGACCGAGATGCACGTGGACGGCTTCCGCTTCGACCTGGCGGC